>NZ_JACGVA010000058.1:0-460674 GCF_014076985.1 Colwellia sp. MB3u-8 | reverse complement strand
AGTGAAACGTGTTAGCGCCGATGGTAGTGTGGGAGTTCCCATGTGAGAGTAGGACATTGCTAGGCTTCTATTTAGAGAGACCCGTAGCTGACGCTACGGGTTTTTTGCTTTCTGGGATTTGATAACTAAAGCTTGAGGTTTGAACATTAGCTTGCTGCAATCTCAAAGGCTACAAAGCGTTACAGTGATTTAATACCAACGCCATTAATTAACTTCCCATTTTTATCCAGTCTCTAGAGCAAAGTTTTATCACCCTAGATACGTCTGAAATAAAAACATTCCAAGCTCGACTACATTCATCAACAATATTTTCATATCCACTAAAGCATCGGTTCGCTAATTCATTTTTTCTTAACCATTGCCATACTTGTTCAATAGGATTTAGCTCAGGTGAATAAGGGGGTAACTTTATGATTAATAGATTCTTAAACTTCTCGGTTAAGTGGGCTTGATGCCAAGTGGCACCATCCAAAACTATAACGGCATGTCGTCCCTTTGGAACTTTTTGGGATATCAATGCTAAGTGCTTTTCCATCACATTCATATTAATAAATGGAGCGATTAATGTTTCGGTATCTCCTGTTGCTGTGCAAACCGCACGAGGTTTTTCTTTTAATCCTTCAAGTTCCTTGAGCATAAAACCGGTTAATCCAATCATTAACAATACGACGGCTAATATGAAGGTTTCTTGCAGTTTGTGAATTATTAGCACCTTCTTTTATATGAGAAAATGCCATTAGACGTACGCGCATGCGTCCATTCGTTTCCTTAGCTATAAGGGACTTAAAATCAATACGATCAAAGGGGCTCATAATGCCTATATTGAGAGATATAAAATTATTGAGAGATATAAAATAAAAGCTATTAGATCAAAAACTTAATGTAATTGGTATTAATACTATTCTCCCTGGCGATTAGCTGCGTTATTTCACTGTTGCAGAATCTATTTCTATTACCCGCTAGTTGTGTTTTATAAGCATTACAAATTTGTTTTGTATGAAAAAACTACTAGGCTCTAATGTAATATTACGAATATGGCGTGTAGCAGATGGATGAAAAGCCAATTATAAAGATACCAAGCGATTCTTCTGCTGAGCTATTAAATCGGCTCACTAGAGAATACATAGCAAGTAAATCGCCTTGGTATAAACGAAGATTCACCTCGCCTATCGCTGCGCAATTTTTTTCTATTATCTTACTTATTTTTTTCACCGTTATTTATCTTATTGCCAGTTATGCCAACCAAACTGAGCCACGTGGAGATAAATTTCAGAAAACCGCATCAATATTTCAGCAAGGTATTGTTATTGATAAGCAAACGCTCAATGTTGAGCTGCTCGAATATGAATTAAACAAAGTGATCACACCGAAAGAAGTTGATAATACCCGTAAGGTCTTGACGAAAAAATTCTCTGCAGCAAAAGAGTCTTTGTTACAAGGTCGGCTGGCTGTAGCTAAAGTCAGTGATGAGGTGTTAACTCATCGCTTGGGGAAAAAATACTTACCTGAAGTCGCTGGTGCCATGAGCTTAATTGTTGACAATCACAGTCTTGAATCCGCACAGCAATTGTATCCTGCAGAAATGTTTTATCCCTTACTTAATGAAACCATAGTGAACCGAGATTTACCGCCATTAACCGACAAAGCTTTATTAAATGAGCAATCTGGCACGGAGATATTTCAAGAGATGTATACCTTGGCCAAATTACAACATGAGCGCGAACAGCTTTATTTAGCACAGGTAGCAAATTATGTTAATTCGATGCAAGCCTATATGTCTTTTGAATGGCTAAATCGCTTACCTTGGATAGTACAACTGATATTTTGGACCTGGTTTGGCGTTTTAATTAACAATATTGTTTGGCTAATTCGTCTCACTAAAAGTCGCAAAGAAGAAGACGACTTAGCTTTTACGTCTGAAGTTTATGTGATGTTGTTGCCACGCTTGGTTATTGCGCCATTTATTAGTGTTATTTTCCTTGCCATGATTTCCTCGGGTATTGCGAGTTTTGACATTAGTAACCTGAATAATTTACCCGCATTTCTTGTCGCCGCTTTCTTTCTTGGCTTTATGTCAGAATCCATCACATTAAGAATACGGCAGTTTTTTAATAAGCTGCTTGATTCTATTGAAACACAACAGCAGCCCAAGCTCAGCTTAGCCACTATAGAACCAACACCTAGCTTTAAGCCGATAGCAAATACCTCACTGAGCAGCCTTGAAATCAATATGCGAGGGTTAGTTAATAATGACGTTAATGTGACCAATATTCGTAATCAAATAATAAAAAAAGCGCACTTGGATAAGACAAAATAACGGAGTTAAGGGTATGAAAAACCGTAATAATTATTTAATAATATGGCTTTTATTTGTTTTTTTATTAAGTGGTTGTGTGGCAAATAATGAAATGTCACAAGTTGTTGAACACCTCAATAAGTCAAATAAGCAAGCACAGCAAGTGATCGCACAGTTAAATAAAAAAGATCAGGCAATGACTGAGTTAGTGCTTGATCGAAACAACCAAATAAAACAATTAGTGAAGACACAAGTTCAGCAATTTTATTACGAAAATTTAGCGGATCTAAGACAGGTGATCATTCAAGCCAATAGTGACATTAGTGTTCTCTTTGATAGCTCCACACAAGATTGTTTATCTTTAGTGGATGCAGAAGTAGATAGTTTAACTGGGTTAGTCAGTTTAGCTGAGCAACAAGCTGAAAATCTGCTGACAGAAAGTAAAAAATATCCCGATGATAAAACACTGCAATTGCAGGCGGCAAAAGCTGCCGCTGATTATTTTGGCAGACTATACTCGACTAATAATATTGGCTTAAACGCTAAAAAGCTGTGTGTTGACCGCCTAAAAGCTGAGAAAACTATTGCAGAAGATAAGGTTAACGGCTTTCAAACAACCCAAGAAGCAAAGCTATCAGAGTTTCTAAAAAGTAAAGTTAACGAAATTTCAGCTATAAAATTTATTGATATTAGCGCTAGCCAAACTCATTTTGATGCACTATTGGCTTGGTCACACGAAAATGAAATCGCTCACAATAATACCATGATGTATTTGCATGCCAGTAATCTACTCTCTTCAGAAGGTATATTAGCTCATGTTATTAAAGGCTTTTCTCAAGGCGCAATTGCGGTGGTTGTTGGTAAAAATGTTGCTATTCCCAGTGCTGCCGATATCGGTAATTCGGGTCAGGTGTTGGTTGATGGTTTAAGTAAAAATAGTAAGGAGGAGTTTTCCTCCGTATTGCTCAATGCCAAGCAAGGTATAAAAACGATTAAAGATAATATTGGCATAAATATAAACCAAATAGCGCTGAACTCAGTGATGTCGGTGTTAAGAGAAAAAGCTGAAAAGTAGCACGGATTTAATTGTGAAATTGGAGAATCACCATGAAGGCGAATGAAGAACTTTTTAATGCATATGTCAGTGAAGAATTCAGAAAGTCTGCAGATGCAACGAAGCAGGATTTAGAGACAAAAATTAATAATTACATTGGCGAGTTTCGCCGTCATTTAGATACTTTAGTGAAAGATGTCGAAAAAACTGATTATGCTGCTCAATTTCAACAAGAAACTGATTTGGTTATTAAACAGGCGCAAGCGGCCGCCAAGCAAGTTGAAAATATTGCTGAGATTATTGCTGAATTAGAAAAAAAAGCACCCGCGCTAACTGAGCAAGTGAATAAGTTGAAACAAGCGAACAGCCATTTGAAAACTGAGCTTGATGGCATCAATGACAAAGCCAGTGCTTTTGGCTCTAATGTCGGGAAGTATGTTGCTTCTGGCGTAAAACAAGTCATCACAGGTAGCTTACCTATTTTTTGAATCAGGACTAAGTACTTGCCACTTAATTTAAGGAAAATGATTATGTTTCCAGAATACATTGTAATTCATACCGCTGCTTTTACCGGCAGAGATTGCGATCGAGATATGATTGACCAATGGCATAAAGACCGTAACTGGTCTGGCATTGGTTATCATTTTGTGATTTTAAATGATAAACACAGCCAAAAAGTCGACGGCACTATTGAAAATGGCAGGCCAACCAACAAAATGGGTGCGCATGCCTTGGGTTTAAATGATCGATCTTTAGGTATTTGTTGTATTGGGCATGGTGATAAAAACGATTTTACTCCAGCGCAGTATGAAAGTTTATATGGCTTAATACGACGATTGATGACTGAGTTTTCGATACCGGTAAATAAAGTCATTGGTCATCGAGAATTGAATGATTTAGCAGAAAAAGACATTATTTCGTCGCGCTATCACACCAGTAAATCTTGTCCAGGTCATAAAATAGATATGAATTTTATTCGTGAACAACTGCCCAGTAGTATTGCTAGTACTGAGCATGAAACGGATGAATTTACTGCTGAATCGCGATTAGCGATGCGTAATGCCATTGCCATTTTACAACAAAATAGAGCACAATTTCCCAATGCGCAAGATGAGTTGGACGAGTTTATTCACCACCCTGAAGTTATTGCAATGACCCATTAAAGCAAAAGCTTTTTTATATTTTTTAACCTAACAGTGCTTGCATGGTTTGAGTGGCGCTAACAGGCTGTTCAGCTTCGGTAATTGCAGTAACTACCGCCACTGCGCTAACGCCTGTGCGCCATACCTGCTCTAGCCGTTGTTGGTTAATGCCACCAATGGCGACAACAGGAATATTATCGGCTAGTGCTAATATTTGCCTTAAGTTTGTTAGCCCTTGAATTTGTCCGGTCATATCTTTGGTGTTAGTGGCGAATATGGCGCCAATGGCAAGGTAAGAGGGTTGTAGTTGTTTGGCTAATAAAAACTCATAACAACCATGGGTACTGATGCCTAAACGTAAACCTGATTTAGCAATCGCCTTTAAATCAGCACTGTTAAGATCTTCTTGGCCGATATGGACACCGTATGCGCCGTATTTAATAGCTAGCTGCCAATGATCATTAATAAATAATCGACAATGATAATCACTGGCCATGGTCACCGCTTTCTCTATCAGTAAGCCTAACTCGGCAGTATTTTCACTTTTAATCCGTAGCTGAATAATATTTAAATTCAGTGGCAACAAGCATTCAAGCCATGATAAAGAGTCAATCACGGGATATAGCCCAAGTTTTTCTGAGACAGTTAATCCAAGGGACGGGAAGTTAGGTGATAATTGAACTTGCTGATTAAGCGGGCTGATAACGCTTGGAAAATATCTGAGTTTTGTTGGCCACGACCCTGGCTGAAAAGCACCGTAATAATTTTCATTGTTGGCGTAATTCATACTGCTGTTATTAACATCAGGATGGTCTTGGCTTTTGCCTTCTCCTTGACTTTCGCCTTCATTATTGCCGTTAGGTATGTCAGCGCATAATGATAACCCTTGGTTAATAAACGCTTTAGTTAAGGTAAAGGCATCGCGTAATAAATAATCATGAGCCAAAAAGCTGGCTAAGGCACTGGCAAAGCTACAGCCGCCACCATGACTGTAGTTTGTATTAATCTTCGGCGACTTTAAGCTTAATAACACGCTTGAGCTTAAGCTTTGTAAACATATATCAATACAATGCGTTTTAGCTGCGTTATTTTTTTCTGCAGCCTCGGTGTTTTCACTGTCAGTATGACCGCCTTTAATAATCACGGCTTTACAGCCCAATTGAAGAATGTTTGCAGCTAGCACTTCAACTTTATAAGTGCTTTTTGGGCTTAAACTACCTAGCTGCTTTGCTTCAATTAGGTTTGGCGTGATGACATCAATCAGCGGCATTAATGGTGCTAGTGCGTTAGCAGTTAAGCTTGATAAACGCCCACCAACACTGGCTTGGCCAACCGGATCATAAACCACTAGCAAATCGGGTAATTGTTGTTTTAAGATTAACAGTGTTGCCACTAGCCAATTAACTTGTGTACTATTAACCAAAAGGCCTATTTTTATCACGGCGGGTGGTTTGTCAAAGCGCAATGCTTGCGTTTGCTGGGCTAAAACTTGCACCTTAATAGCATTAACCGCGCTAAGCTCTACTGAGTTTTGTACTGTATTAGCGGTGATCAAGTGGCAAACCTCAACATTGAGGCCATGACCCGTTTTAATGTCGGCGGCAATGCCGGCACCACCTGAGCAATCTGCACCTGAAATGGTCCAAATAATCGGTTTTTTTTTCAATTTTTGCGTTAGCAATGAAGGTTTAAATGTCATTAAGTATGCTCTGGGTGATGCCAAAAAGGGCGGTCTAATGTTGGCGTGCTAGCGTGAGCCGTTTGGCGCTCGGGCATAGTGCCAGCAATATAAGCGGATTCTCCAGCAGCGATTGCTGCGGCGAAGGATTTGGCCATCAGTGCTGGATTATCAGCAAGAGCAATCGCGCTATTAAGTAACACGCCATCAAAGCCCATTTCCATGGCAATACAGGCATCTGAAGGTTTACCAATACCGGCATCAAGTATCAATGTCGCGTTAGGTAATCGTTGACGAATACTCGCCAAGTTATAAGGATTCATTAAGCCCTTACCGGTACCGATGGGAGAGGCCCATGGCATGATTACTTGACAACCTAACTCGTATAAACGTTGGCAAACAACTAAGTCGTCGGTGCAATAGGGTAAAACTTTAAAACCTTCTGCAAGCAGTTGCTCGCTGGCAATGAGCAGCTCGATTGGATCTGGCTGTAGATTGTAATCATCGCCAATAACTTCAAGTTTTATCCAGTCTGTTTGGAACAACTCTCGACTCATTCTTGCTAAGGTTATGGCTTCTTTAGCACTTTTACAACCGGCGGTATTCGGTAGTAAAAAACCTTGGTTTTGCTTAATGCTAGCTTGAATGTAGCGCCAAATTTTCTCACCGGACTGGGCCAATGGATTTTGTCGTTTTAGTGACAAGGTCACCACTTGTGATCCACTCGCTAAAATGGCTTGTTTCATTACGGCTGGCGACGAGTAAAGTGCGGTGCCAATGAGCAAACGACTAGCTATCGGTTGACCATAAATGCTTAGCGACATGCGTTATCCTCCCACAATAGGAAATAGCAGATCAATGCTGTCGTTACTGCTAACGTGTGTATTGCAGTAATCTGCTTGGCCGACAAAATCACCATTAAGTGCCAAGGCAAAGCTTTGTTGTTGCTGACTTAAGGGTAATATTTTGGCTAGCACCTTATCTATGCTGTGTGGCTCTGCAGCATTAAGGAGTTCAAAGGCGTTACCATTAATATATATGTTCATTTATCATCTCAATTATTATCTTAATGTTTAACTCATGCTTAACTCAATGATCACTCAACCACTATTACCTAGGCTTTTAATGGTTAATGCCGTCTGGGGAAATACTAATAGGCAGCCAATGAGAGTATTGATAATGTTCGACTGATTTTTGCTGGTGTTGCATTAGGTTGCCAACATGCGCTAACACTTGGGCCAGCACGACAGGGGCAATTAAAAAGCCATGACGGTATAAACCATTGACTTGAATCAAAGCGTTATGTGAAATTATTTTCGGTTGATTATCGCTAAATGCGGGGCGAAGTTGGCTAACATGTTGGCGGATATTGGCTTCAGCAAAACCGGGATGAACACTATAGGCCGCGCTGAGTAGTTCCAGTGCTGAACGTACGGTCATGGCGGCGGTATCGTCACTTTCAATTTCTGTTGCCCCAACGACATAATGGCCTTTACCTTTTGGCGCAATATAAAGCTGATAGCGTGGATGCATCAGTCTAACGGGCCTGAAGATGTTAACTTCAGGAGCAAAAAGTTGAAAAAGTTCACCGCGAACAGCACGTAAGTCATCAAGTTCAGCCTTGTGTTTATCGTTTGCCTTGGTTGAGGTTTTCGCGCCAATACCGCGACAATCAATTCCAAGATCAAACGACTGCCATTGGCTATTAGGGTGATGACCACAAGCTCGAAAGTTAATCTCACAGCCGGCATTAAAACTATGGGTTTTAATGCCAATAACTTCAGACTCACTGCGCCACTCAACATTTTCATCGCTTAGCTGTTGATGTAAAGCGAGTAGTAGCTTTCGATTACCAATTTGACCTTCTTCGGGCAAATATAGCGCTTGCGAAAATTTACCGGCAAGCTCTGGCTCAAGCGCCAAAAGTTGTTGTCTGTTGAGCTGTTGTTGAGCATGGTTTGGATAACTATTCGCTAAAAAACGTGTCAATTTTTGATAGTCAGCGATGTCGTGTTCATGACTTACCACTAGCGAACCCGTTTGTTGAAAAAAGCTATAGCCTGACAGGGTGTTCAGCAGTTTTGGCCACAAAGGTAAGGCGGCAAAACCCATAGCTACAATGTTGGCTGGGCTGTGCATGGCTTCGCCAAGCGGTGTTAATAAACCAGCGGCAGCATAAGCGGCACTTTGCTGGCCATTTTTTTGGTCTTTATCAAATAGCGTCACCTTGTAGCCTTGTCGATTTAACGACAAGGCTAGCAAGCGACCCATCAGGCCGGCGCCAATAATAGCGATGGTTGACATAATTAAACGACTCGGCTGCTAATTGTTTACTGGCTTGGCAACAGGCTGATAGAGCTCGCTGCCGTTGGCCTTAAACTCAGCTGATTTTTCAGCCATTCCTTGACTTGAAATACTGATGGTTTCATCAAGTAGTTTAATTTTAATAGGCTGTTCGCTATTGTCCGTATCGCTTAAATTAGCGGCATAATCTCGAACTTCTTGCGATATTTTCATTGAACAAAATTTAGGGCCACACATGGAACAAAAGTGTGCGACTTTGCCTGACGCTTGTGGCAAGGCTTCATCGTGGTAAGTACGGGCTTTTTCAGGATCTAAGCCAATATTAAATTGATCATACCAACGAAACTCAAAACGGGCTTTTGACATGGCATTGTCACGAATTTGCGCACCTGGGTGACCCTTTGCTAAGTCGCCAGCATGCGCGGCGATTTTATAGGTCATCAAACCTTCTTTAACATCTTCTTTATTGGGTAAGCCTAAGTGTTCTTTCGGGGTAACATAACAAAGCATGGCACAACCATACCAGCCAATATTAGCGGCACCAATGCCGGAGGTAATGTGATCATAACCGGGGGCAATATCTGTGGTTAGCGGGCCTAAGGTATAAAAAGGTGCTTCGCCACAATGCTTAAGTTGTTCCGTCATATTTTGCTTGATCATATGCATGGGTACATGGCCAGGACCTTCAACAATGGTTTGTACGTCATGTTGCCATGCTATTTTTGTTAGCTCGCCCAAGGTGCGTAATTCAGCAAACTGTGCTTCATCGTTAGCATCGGCAATCGAACCAGGACGTAAGCCATCGCCTAGTGAAAATGAAACGTCATAAGTTTTTAAAATCTGACAAATATCTTCAAAATGGCTGTAAAGAAAATTCTCTTGATGATGGGCTAAACACCATTTCGCCATAATCGAGCCACCGCGAGAAACAATGCCGGTAACTCGTTTGGCGGTCAACGGTACATAACGCAGTAATACACCCGCATGAATAGTAAAGTAATCAACACCTTGCTCTGCTTGTTCAATTAAGGTATCGCGAAATATTTCCCAAGTCAGGTTTTCGGCAATGCCGTTAACCTTTTCTAAAGCTTGATAAATCGGTACTGTGCCAATGGGCACAGGAGAATTGCGAATAATCCATTCTCGGGTTTCGTGAATATAACGACCGGTTGATAAGTCCATCACAGTATCGGCTCCCCATTTGGTTGACCAAACCAGTTTTTCTACTTCTTCTTCAATAGAAGAACTTACCGCTGAGTTACCAATATTCGCGTTGACTTTGATCAAAAAATTTCGGCCGATGATCATAGGTTCAACTTCGGGATGGTTAATGTTGACTGGAATAATGGCTCGACCTCTAGCCACTTCATCACGTACAAACTCAGGGGTAATTTGTTCAGGAATGCTGGCACCAAATGCTTGTCCTTGATGTTGTTGCAGCAGTATCTCGCTTTTAACTTCTTGGCGTTTCATATTCTCACGAATGGCAACATATTCCATTTCAGGCGTGATAATGCCTTGGCGGGCATAATGCATTTGGGTGACATTTTTACCTTTCTTGGCTTTACGTACTTTGGGTAAATGTTCAAAGCGAATATGATCAAGGCCTTCGTCTGTTCCTCGCTGTTGGCTGTAGATAGATGTTTTTTTTTGCAGAAACTCGACATCGTCACGCGAGTCAATCCAGCTGTCACGTACGCGAGGAATACCTTTGTGTACATCAATAACCACTGAGTTATCGGTATAAAAGCCAGAAGTGTCATAAACACACAAGGGTGGATTTTTTTCATAGCTAGGTTGGTCTGTATTGCCATTAATTAAAGTATCAGACAAGGTTATTTCGCGCATGCCAACACGAATATCGTGTATTTTACCCGGAACATAAACTTTATTAGAGTTTGGAAAGGATTGATCGGCAACTTTCTTTAAAAATTGCGCTGCTTGGTTTCGACGTTTACGTCTTGAAATTGAACTCATGTTCTCTCACCTGTTTTTATTAAATAAAAGTTAGGCGGAGCTTTATGGGGTAGTAACGAGGAGCAGGTTTATTAGCAAAAACTTACGTGCGCTGTTGACTCTGCTCACTTGTTCCCTTCGCAGATGTTAATCTAATCAGGTTCTACGGATCCCGCTTTCGCGATCTCAGCCCTTTGGCACTCCGACAAGTCAATACGTTTAAGCTTTTAGTGCGCTTAAACGTAATTTATTCTAGCTTGAACTTTTAATGACAATCAAGCCTTATATTATTTTTTATTTTTTGCTGTAGTTATTTAATGTGTTAAGTATATTGATTTCCATTAAAAAATAGACATTAATTGCATGAAAAAACAACGGCTTATTTTGTTTGATCAAGATTTTGAGTTATCATTTTTACCGGCGTTTTTTCATTTTAAAAGCTTATTTTATTTTGACTATCCATCAGTGCTAGAATTTTTTAATCAGCAGTACGAAGGTTTGGGGTGGTGAGTACAGACTTAAGTGATCAGGTTAGCAAAAGTTAGCACAAGGTTTAACTTTACGTATTAATTCCTAATAATAATGCAAATGTAGCGGTAAATTGTCGTAATATAGACAAACTGAGTAACGTACACTATATGGAATTAATTTATGGCTGAATCTAGCAGCTCAAGCGCAACAGAGCAGATAACTAAAACCTTAGACCCGGTCAACTTACTTAAAGATGAAATTGATCAAGTGGGTCGTATTTACAATATCATTGTTGAGTTTTTCACCAATTACAGTTTTCAATTAATTGGTGCGTTTATCATCTTCATTATGGGTTACATTTTTGCGGGTAAAATAGCGACTGTCGTGCTGAAATTATGTGAGCGACATAAGCTTGATGTCACCCTGAGTCGCTTTTTAGCTAACACCAGTAAAATGTTAATTGTAGTGATGATAACCATCATTTCTTTAGGTAAATTAGGCATTAGTGTTACGCCATTTATTGCCGCTATAGGTGCTATTTCATTAGGTGCTGGTTTAGCTCTGCAAGGCTTGCTAGCGAACTATGCGGCCGGTTTTAATATTATTATTATTCGTCCTTTTGTGGTGGGTGATACGATTACGGTGCGTGGTGTTACTGGGCTAGTTAAAGAAGTTTTACTGGCATACACGATTTTGTCAGATGAAGACAATGTAGAAATTACCATTCCGAATAAACATATTGTGGGTGAAATATTACATAATTCAAGCCATGACTCGTTGTTAGAGTTAAGTGTTGGCATTGATTATAGCGAAAACCCGTTAGCGGTGGTGGCCTTGCTTGAAGAAGTGATTGGACAGTTAGATATTGTCAGTAAAGCCCGTAAGCCTTTGATTGGTATTGATGCTTTTGCTGATAGTGCTATTAACATTGCGGTGCGCTTGTGGACCCCAACAGAAAATTTATACAGTGCTAAATATAAAGCGAATAAAGAAATTTATTTAGCGTTAGATAAAGCCAATATTAAAATTCCATTCCCGCAACGCGATGTTCATCTTATTAAGGATCTGGGTTGATTTTTATGCCGGCTTTATTATGGCGTTAAATAAGGCTAGGCTAGATCGATTTTTGGCACAATATTGTCAGGTGAATCGCAAAAGTGTGCGACTAATATTGGCGCAAAATAGAGTATTGATCAATGATGTAGTCGCTCATGATATTGATGAAATTATTGATACCTTTAGCCATATCACCTTGGACGGTAAAGTGATCCAAGCTAATTGTGCCTATTATCTTATGCTGAATAAGCCGGTGGGTGTTGTTAGTGCAACCCGCGATACAAAACATAAAACAGTGCTTGATTTACTTGAATATCCGTTTAAAAATGAACTGCATATTGTTGGCCGACTTGATCTTAATACTTCGGGTTTGCTGCTAATGACCAATGATAGCCGTTGGTCAGAACGCTTAACTTTGCCTGAGAAAAAAATAACTAAACGTTATATAGTGACCTTGCAAAATAAACTTACCGCTGAATATATAGCCGCTTTTGCCGAAGGTATGTATTTTGCGTTTGAGGACATTACGACTCAGCCTGCAAAATTAACTATAATATCCGACTATTTGGCACAAGTTGAGATTATTGAAGGACGTTACCACCAAATTAAGCGCATGTTTGGTCGTTTTCGCAACCCAGTGATGGCTTTGCACCGATCTTCTATTGGCAATTTGCAACTTGATCAGCGCTTAGCTGTTGGGTTAAGCAGAAAGCTAACCGCGCTCGAGGTTAATAATATTAATAAATAATACGCTCTTTAATGCCTAAATATTAAGGCGGACAATCACAACAAACAATGCAAAAAACCATAAAAAATAATAATAAGGAATAAGAATGTTTAAGTATATTATGCTAATTATTGTACTGGCCTTAATCGTCAGCTTCTTTGTACGCAATAATGCTAATCGTGAAGTGGCAAAAGTTAATGCTGTGCTAGCGGCAGAGTTTTTAGAAAATAATAAACAAGTCGCCGGCGTGATTGAAACAGCTTCTGGCTTGCAGTATCAGGTATTAACCCCAGGACAGGGTGACGTTCATCCCATGGCAAGCACAAAAGTAAAGGTGCATTATCACGGCACTTTACTTGATGGCACAGTTTTCGACAGTTCAGTTGAAAGAAATGAACCGATTAGTTTTGGCTTAAATCAAGTGATTAAAGGCTGGACAGAAGGTTTACAGCTAATGGTAGTAGGTGAGAAAACCCGTTTATTTATACCGGCAGAGCTAGGTTATGGTAATAGTGCGGCAGGTAAAATTCCGCCCGGCTCATTATTGATTTTTGATGTTGAATTACTGGCTATTGAGTAAAACACTTAACTACCCCCCGATTCACTGACTGATATTAAATAACAAAAACAGTTTTAACCGCTTGTTAAGACTGTTGGCAACGCGATATTAAAATAGTGGTTATTGGCTTGAGTTAGTTTTTGATTAACGCTTAACTTGATAGCAACCAACAACGGCTTGTCATGGCGCTTTATTTGCCTTACTCTCGGTTTTACTTAAGGTTTTATAGCAAACGCTTACATCTAGCTACCCAGACTACTTCATAGCAGCGAATGCTGTATTCTCAAGTGGCTTAGTCTATTCTTCCCTAAAGGCCTCTGCTGAAAGATGGTGGCGATTAAGCAATTTATAAAATTCGGTGCGATTTCTTTGCGCTATTTTTGCTGCTTTTGAAACATTCCCGGCCGTAATTTTTAACAGCTTGGCAAGGTAATCGCGTTCAAATTTATCTCTGGCTTGGACAAACGAGGGTAAAATCTTGGTGTTATCGCGCAGTGCATTCTTTACCAACATTTCGCTGATTAATGGCTCAGTAGACAACGCGAGTGTTTGCTCAACAACATTTTGTAATTGTCTGATATTGCCTGGCCAAGTTGCGCTGATCAACACTTCCATGGCTTCTTGCGAAAAACCAGTAATATTGATGTGTGACTGGTCTGCAGACTGACTTAAAAAGTATTGCGCAAGTAATGGGATATCTTCTCGACGTTCAGACAAGGGTGGCAACTCTAACTCAACGACATTGAGTCGGTAATACAAGTCTTCACGAAATGTTTTGTCAATAATGGCTTGTTGTAAATTTTTATGGGTTGCTGAAATAATCCTAACATCAACTTTAATTGCTTGTGTGCTACCCACGGGACGTATTTCTCGTTCTTGCAAGGTACGTAGTAGTTTTACCTGAAAACTCATGGGCATATCACCAATTTCATCCAAAAAGAGTGTACCGCCATCTGCTGCTTGAAATAAGCCAATATGATTTTTTTCCGCGCCGGTAAATGCGCCTTTGATATGACCAAATAATTCAGACTCTAGCAGCTGCTCAGGAATTGCAGCGCAGTTAATAGCGGTAAATGTTTGTTGATGTCGAGGGCTTGCCAAATGAATCGCTTTTGCCAACAGCTCTTTACCTGTGCCACTTTGGCTTTGAATAAGTAAACTAAAGTCACTTCTTGCCACTTGCTTACTTTGTTGTAAAAGCGACTCCATAATAGTACTGCGACTAATAATTTTATCGCGCCATTGGTTATCAGCCTGACTGTGGTTGAGTTCTGCGGGTTGCAGGCGAATGGCTTGTTGTACTATTTCAAGTAGTTCTTTACTTTCAAAAGGCTTAGTGAGAAAACTAAAAACCCCTTGTTTAGTGGCATTAATCGCATCAGGAATAGTGCCGTGGGCGGTCATGATAATGACCGGAATATGGGGGTGCTTAGCTCTTATTTGTTCAAATAGTGCCATGCCGTCCATACCTTCCATTTTAAGATCGCTAATCACTAATTGTGGATGAAAACTCTCGAGTCGACCTAGGGCTATTTTGGCATTTTTTGCCGACTCAACTTGATAACCTGCTGCCGCCAAGCGGATAGCAAGTAATCGCAGCAAGCTAGGATCGTCATCAACGATTAGAATTTTATTGTCTGTTTTAACGGCAGCTGGATTAAGGTTGGTCATGGGTTATTCTCGGTGCTTATCTATGGCTAAAATATAGTGCTAAAAATAGGACTTAAATTGATCAATAATCGCTAGTGCACTTAACAGTGCCTTTAACTAACAATTATTGATCTCTTTTATCAATAGCTTGCTCAATATTTTTGAGTTGTTTAATGGTTTGTTCTAATAATTTCACTTGTTCGATTAACGTTTGTTGCTGTTTTATTGCCTGCTGTCGTTGTGCTTGTACAAGCTCTTGTTGCTGGGCGAGCAAACGACTTCTCATCAGTAAACATTGATTTAATTGATCGCGCAATAAGGAAATAAAAGCCTGTTCGCTTGGGTTGATATTAGCGAGTGCGGCATTGTTCTCCTCACTGTTTAATTCATTTAACAATACTTTAGCGTTGAAAGCATTGTAAATAGGTGACGTAGGTAGGCTATAAAGTAGCAGGAGTTTTATTTGCGCGTCATAGTGCATCTGGCTGTTGGTCTTTGTTGTTTTTTCAAGTGTTCTTTGTTGCTTACTCACCTCATCGGTTAGTTGTTGTTGGTTAAGTTGTTGTAATATTAAATAATACTCACCATAACTTGTGCTGCTATTATCCTGTTTTGTCATGAGTTGACAACCAGATAACAGCAGTAACCCTATACTTAGTAGTATCATTGCTGATGAAAATCGCTGTAAATTAGCCATTAAACGGATTCCTCTTGGCGAAAAGCGCGTGGTAAAGTGATTTTTATTTTAGTCCCCTGTTGGTCATTTTGTGCAGCCAAAAATTCAATATTGCCATTGAGGCGTAGTATAAGTTCTTTAACTATGGTGAGGCCGAGACCACTGCCCTTGATTAAATTCTGCTCAGGTGGCGGACCTTGATAAAAAGCATCAAATATCTTGTCTTTATTTTCCTGAGCAATCCCCATGCCTTGATCGCTAATAAATAGCTGCAAGTGGCCATCCACTAGCGCCGACGAAATATCTATCACGCCTTCATCCGGTGAATATTTTATCGCGTTGGACAAAATATTGTCGATAATAACAGCGACTTGTTTACGGTTACTAAAAAGAGCAATATCACTCAAGTTATTATTAAGGATAAGTTTTTTACGTTTTATAGCTAACTTTTGCTCTGAGATCACTTGATAGACTACCTCATTAATCTGTATCAACTTGGAATCTTGTAAACTGGTTGAGTCGAGGACAATATTGAAATCGAGTAAGTCTTCAATATGCTTTTGTAAGCGAAAGACGCTGTCTTTAATAATGTGAGAAATTTCTTGTTGCTCGGCATTGAGTTCACCAACACTATTATCATATAACAGCTCTGTACCTTCTCTAATGGCTGCTAGGGGGGTTTTTAATTCATGTGATATATGGCGAATAAAACTCGATTTTTGCAACTCTAACGCTTGTAAACGTGTACGCATGTTTTCCAAAGCTAGCGCTATTTCTTGAATCTCTGGCGAGCCTGTTACTTTGATTTCATGATCAAAATGTCCTTGTTGTAATCGAAAAATACTTTGCGTAAGCACTTTAAGCGGGCTAGTGATTAAGAAAATAAATATAGCCGCAATAACTATGCTAATAGGAATAATAATTAAACTCTGGATCATAATATCGCGGACAGCTTGTGCGGCCTGTTTAATATTTGTGATATGCAAGGTGTTAAGTTCACCACTTCGCTGAGTAATTTGTTCATAAGTCATATTTAGGGCACTAAATATGACCTGTATTGGCTTGATGATAGTGCTGTCAGTAGGCGATTTTTGTTCAGCTTCTGGCATGGTCTGTTCAATCAGTGCCGTAACAGTTTTGGCATATTCAGTTACCAATAGCTGTAATTTTTGGTCTTGGCTCGCCGCGATTAATTGTTGAGCTAATTGTAATATTTGCTTGCACTGCTCATTATAACTGGTTGCCAAAGCAGGATCTCGCAGTACTAAATATTGCGCAGCACTGCGTTCCAGTTTGATTTGACTACTTTTCAGTAATTGTTGCTGATCCAATATTTCCGTTATACCAGTAATTGCACTGGCACTTTTTTTAGCAAGCGTATTCACTTGCGAGGCACCAAAAATTAAAGCAACGACCAGAGGTAAAGCGACTAAACCAAATCCTAACAAGGTTAATGACTTTATTGATAAGCTTTTTATCGACAAATTCCTATGATGCGCTTTACTGGCGAGTGTGGTTGAATTGCTCACAATGCGTGCTTGGGCCTTTTTCCAAATAAACATTTACATAGTGTTAGCTAAAAACGCAAAAAAAACAATGCTGTCTCAATACGGCGACAATAGTGCCGATAGCTTTTAGTTTTTTCAAGTAACTGTTTTGTATAGATATTTTAAATTTTGGCTAATGTCAGTCATTATTTATAAATTATGGTGCAGACAAGTTGTTGCTAATTGGAGACATTCATTAGGCAGTCAGGTAATTTAAATCTATAAAAATCAGTGGCTTATGTTTTGGCATGAGATGTGCAAAGTATCCATTGTAAGTGGCATGGGCCATGGTCGGCATATTTCTTGATGTGCCATTAATTATAAGGATTCAGATATGAATAATATGAGCTTAAAAAAATTGTCTATCACTGTTGTTGTCGCATCACTGGCATCAAACCTTGCTTTTGCTAACAATGATGTTAGTAAAACAACACTTAAAGTGGCAGAGCCTACAGCCCCTTTTTCTCAATTAGTCACAGATTATGATGTCGATAAAAGTAATAGTTTAAGTGCAAAAGAATTAGCTAAAAATGAGACATTGACAAAAGTTTTTGTTCAGCTCGATATCAATGGCGATACAGAAATTAATGAAGAAGAATTTAACCAATACCTAGCTAAGATGAAAAAACATTTATTATAAAAAATAATTTTTTCTGTTAATAGCTTATTTTCTCGACTGTTAGTGTTTTTTTAACCAAGCAGCCGATCATTTTTACTGAATTTAAGGACCTCTCCACATGAAACATCAGTCTTCTCAAGATAGTTTGTCCCGTTATGTTAAAATTGATAAATGGATTTTTGAAGTGAAATCAGTACGCGCAATACGCGTTGAGGATTTTGGTAAACCTTATACTGCTGTTGCTAATATTGCCTTAAATGGTGACAGCGCCTATATTGATGGTCTGCTGACTCGTGAAGATGATGACTTTACACGTGAAGATTATCAAACCTTTGAGAAAATGAGTCAGCAATTAGGACTTGAAACCGTAAATTTTGACCGTTTTAAGCAACAACGAAAATCTTCAGATACAGTTAAAGTTCCACCAATAAATTATGTTAAACCCGAGTTAAAATTAGTTATAGTATAGTTATTAGCACTGATTGCGTTTTAGCATGGTGCGTTAACGTATTTTAAAGGCAGTCTAATGAATTCGGTTAAAGTTAATAATACTTATATTACACCATCTAAAATTATTTGTGTTGGTCGAAATTATACTTTACATATCAGCGAACTAGGTAATGAAGTTCCTGATGATATGGTGTTATTTATGAAACCCAATGCGGCTATTGGTGAGCAACTTTGCTCTTACCATCAAGAAGCTTTGCATTATGAAGCTGAGCTTTGTTTTTTGTATCAACAAGGTAAATTTTCTGCTATTGCTATAGGTTTAGATTTGACTAAAAGAGCATTGCAAACTCAGTTAAAAGCCAAGGGCTTGCCATGGGAGCGCGCTAAAGCGTTTACAGGTTCTGCACTATTTAGCGATTTTGTGACGATAGATGTCATTGATGAATGCCTAGCATTAACGCTTTTGATCAATGGTGAATGCCGACAATCTGCTTCGATAGCGATGATGTTACATTCACCGCAAGCCATATTGGATGAAATCCGTTCTTTTATTACCCTAGAAGACAGTGATATTGTGATGACAGGCACACCTGTTGGTGTCGGTGAAGTGGTATCGGGTGATGTTTTTGAAGGGCGAGTATTGAATCAAGATAAGGTCTTAGTGACTAAACAATGGCAAGCAACTTAGCTTGCAACCAATAATAATATCTCACTGTAATGAATGTTTTACGCTCATTCTATGCGATAATTCATTAAATTAAATTAACTGTTTAAAACTCACTTTATGCAACGTATCACGCTTTATACCATGACTAATTGCCCACATTGCCAGACGGCAAAGCGCTACCTTGAAGAAAAAAACATTGCGTTTCGTTTATGCAATGTAAAGACGCCAGCAGGCCAGAAAGAGTTTGCCAAATTAAACTTACGTGGTGTACCGGTATTAAAAGTTGGTAATCAAGTTCTTAGCGGCTTTAACATTAAAAGCTTTAATGAACTCTATCAAGCTAACTAATACCCAACAGACCCATGCTGAAGCCACAAAAAGTACCTTTATTATCGAGAAATTTGGAGAAAATTTTTGAGAGTTTTTTCGCCAAAATGATATTTTTGCTGGTATTGGCGTGGCAGTGCCTCTGTGTGCTACCCAGAAAAAACATTTTAAAACCAGAGGTTAAAGTCAAAATTCACAGCAAAAGATTGTTGAGCAACTCATAACTCAACAATAGATAAATAACATTAAGCTAGTGTGACTGTCAGTCTCAAGATAACGACATTTTTTTGTCTTGTCGTTCCAATCTGATAATACGGCTCAGTTTTACCTCAATACTGGGCAAGCTTTATATCAAGCAAAACACCAGAATAAAAATCAAGTTAAAGTTTTTTAATCCTAAATCATCATTACTACGTATAAATAAATTATTAGTCACTTAGCTATAATTTTTTTTATTATCCAAGTATATTCAAAATATCAACGTTCAAGTATTTATCCATTATGAATAGTTTAAATAGGCTCGCAGAAGCCATAATTTCTGGTCTGCAAGATTACATCAATAAACGCGGCTTTCGCGCATTAATACACTTTGAATTGGAAGGGTGTTATCAAAAGCCAAAAGATAAGCATATAGATTATAGGCAGGTGAATAGAAATTTATTAGCACTGGGTATTGATGGTGAAGTGGTTGCTGAGTATTGGAGTAATCAATGGGAGTATGTGTCGATTTTCAATGGCCAAAGTCCATTAAAAGAGGCACAAAACCTGAGTCGCGCTATTGAAATTTTGCCAAAACTGTTTGCTGTTCAAGGCGCGACAAAAACACTTATTAAGCCTGTTATTTGGGCGGGTGATCATGGCAAGTTAGCTGCTGGCTGTGAAAATATTTTTAGTGGCGATAACCGTGCGGTACATATTCCTAATGCGGTACAAATTAATGTTAGCGTACAAGATGTAAGTGGAAAAAATCTACTTATTTCTGGTGATTTTGGTGAATGTTTACAGCAACATTTTTTACGTACGAGTTTAGCCTGCTGCTTAATTTATTTGCCAGAAGAAGAAGCCTTTGAGCGATTAGCATTAAAGTCGAAATATGGCTTAGCACAAGAGCTGTGTTCTCCTGTTGATATTTCTGGCGGACATCAAGGCAGTATTGCTTTGTACAGAGACATTGGTAAACACAATCAAAAAATGGGTGTTGAGCCACTATTATATGATGATAAAAACAAGGTCATCGTGAGTCAGAATAATTGGCATAAAACCGCAAGGATTGAACACAGGCTAGGTGCGTCGAGTGAGCACTACAACCCCTATTTGAATGTCATTTTTGCTTTGTTAAATGTTATTGAAGCTATTGATGATATGAAAGATGGCTACCCAGTGCAGAGTGAAACGTATGGCCAATTACCTAGCTCGTTACATGATCAAGCTAACAGTGTTGGAGCTATTACGTTATTTGCCAATAATGATTGGTTCAACCAAAGTATAGACAAAGCGCTCAGTGTAACCTGCAGTTATGGTGAAAATACAACAGAGTTAAGTAGGGGGCAATTATTGCAACATGGTTATTTAAAACAATTTCAACGGCCAAGTATCATTATTTAAAGCGTGAGCTTTGAAATACTAAGTCGACTACCAACATATTTAGCGAAGAATTAAATGATAAAACAATTAAATACCCCGACACTTGATGGCAACTCGACAGCAGAAAAGCGAGAAGAGTTAACAGCATACTTTAAAAATACTTGGTCGACATATGAGTCATTATTCTCACTGATCAATCATGACCATGCCTATTTTTTAAGGCCAGAACGGTTACGCCACCCATTAATTTTTTATTTTGGACATACCGCAACTTTTTATGTCAATAAGCTGATACTGGGTAAATATATTAAGCAGCGAGTCAACAGTCGTTTAGAAGCTATTTGCGCGGTCGGTGTTGATGAAATGAGTTGGGACGATCTTAATAGCGAACACTATGACTGGCCAAGTGTCGATGAAGTTCGAATTTATCGCCAGCAAGTTTATGATTTAGTACTCGATTTGATTGATAATATGGCGTTGAGTTTACCTATTACGCAAGACTCGTTAGCCTGGATGATATTGATGGGTTGCGAGCACGAACGTATTCATCTTGAAACGTCATCTGTGATTATGCGTATGTTGCCATTAAAGTGGCTAACAAGCCAAGATCAATGGCAGCCTTGTTTAGATTCATCAGTTGCACCTGAAAACCAATTAATAGCGGTTAAGTCTCAACACTTGTCTTTAGGAAAAAAAGCAGATGACCAAACCTTTGGCTGGGATAATGAATATGGTCATCAAGACGTCGATGTTGATGACTTCAGTGCCGCTAAATTTTTAGTGTCCAATGATGAATTCATGGCTTTTGTTGTCGCCGGTGGCTATCGCTCAGAACAGTTTTGGTGCCAAGAAGGCCAAGCATGGCTAGAATTTACTCAAGCTGAAATGCCGAGGTTTTGGCGCTATAGTAATGGCCAATATGCTCAGCGTAACTTAACAAGTGAAATGCCTTTGCCATTAGATTGGCCGGTAGAAGTTAATTACTTAGAAGCAAAAGCGTTTTGCCAGTGGCGACAAAAAACGACCAAAGGTTTTGTTCGCTTACCTACTGAAGCTCAGTGGTATTGTCTTCGTGAGCATGTTGCTGGTGATCAACACCAGTGGCCTGAGGTGCCTGGTAATATTGATTTAGCTTATCAAGCATCATCATGCCCAGTTAACCGACATCAGCAGGGTGAATTTTTTGATGTTATTGGTAACACTTGGCAGTGGACTGAATCAGCCATTGATGGCTTTGCCGGCTTTAATGTTCACCCTTTATACGACGACTTTTCGACACCGACCTTTGACGGCGAGCATAACTTAATTAAAGGGGGCTCTTGGATCTCTACGGGTAATGAAACTTTAGCCTCTTCACGCTATGCCTTTCGTCGACATTTTTATCAGCATGCAGGCTTTCGCTATGTGGTTAGTGAGCATGCAGAAAAACCACCAGCAGCAGTTAATAAATATGAAACAAGTAAAGATATTTGCCAGCAGCTTGAATGTTATTTCGGCGCTAATGTGCTTGGCCATGAAAATTATGGTCAACAAATAGCACAACAGGTGGAGAGTTTTATCGCTGCTGAAAATGTTGCGACTGAGCGCTTACTTAACTTAGGCTGTAGTGTTGGGCGAGTAGCATTTGAACTGAGTCAATCTTTTCAACATATTGATGCGGTAGACTTCTCTGCGCGCACCATTCAATATGGTGTGCAATTACAAACTGGCGCTAGTGTCCGTTATACCCATACGATTGAAGGAGATATCTGCGAGTATAATGAAATTACCCTAGCGGATAAGGTTAAACAGGCTAATAGTGACCGGATATTGTTCAGTCAGGCAGACGGTTGTAATCTCAAAGATAACTTTAAGCACTATGATGTTATTTTGATTCAAAATGCTTTGGAGCAGAGTTACGATCCTAAGCGTTTATTGGCTAATGCCGTAAGCCGTTTAAACCCTTCAGGATTACTGATTATTATTTCAGATTATCATTATCAGTTGCAAACAACAGATAAAGCTAAATGGCTAAGTGGCGTGAAAGTTAATGGTGAAAACTTATCAGGTATTGATGCCTTAACCAGTGAGCTCAATGATGAGTTTGACCTTGTAGCGACCAAAGAATTGCCGCGCGTTGTCGCAGACTCTGCGCGTAATTTCAATGTCTCTCACTGTCAGCTCAGCGTTTGGCGAGCAAAATAGCTTGCTGACTTATCGCCGTATTTACATAAGCATTTACATAAAGAAGAATAGCTAACCTATGCCAACTTACTCACTGCCTAAACATATTGCTTATAGTCAAAGTCTTGCGGGTTATATAGAGCATAATTTAAGTGATTCAACCGCACAGGCTTTGACATTAGCTCAGTTGTGTCAGCTTGGCACTGCTGGTTTAGGCGCTAGCAGTTTAGGCACTGATAACCCAAGTATACGCGATGTTGAAACAGACCCCATTGGCGCAACACTTTTAAGCTACTCGCCTGTTCAAGGCGATGGGGCGTTGCGGCAAGAAATCGTTAAGTTTCACCAAGGTTTAAACTGCCATCGCCGATTAATAACGCCTGATAGCGCAGTGACATTTTGCGGCGCGCAGGAAGCCCTTTCAGCTATTTATCAAGCAGTATTAAGTGCCGGCGATGAAATCGTTGTCATGACACCCAGTTATCCGTCTTTGGTCAGTATGGCGAAGTCGATGGGCGTTATCGTCAGAGAAATAGCACTTTGCGCCGACAACCATTGGCAAGCCAATATTGACGATTTTAAGCAAGTGGTGAATAACAAAACCCAGCTTATTGTGCTGAATTCACCACATAACCCAACGGGTAGTGTTATTGACAGTGAACTCGCCGAGCAAATACTGCAACTGGCGCAGCATTATCAGTGTTACTTGTTAAGTGATGATGTTTCACAAGCCAGCAATTACTATGGTTTAGCTTTAGCTCATGGGTATTTAGACTACCGAAAAAGTATTGTGGTGAGTGTGATGTCTAAGAGCTTAGGATTGGCTGGTGTTCGTATTGGTTGGGCGTTAACACCTAATAAGGCACTACTGCAAAGTTTAATGGCAATTAAAGCCGTTCATTCTATTTGCTGCTCGAAAATTGATGAAAAATTAGCGCTGCTGGCATTGCAAAATAGCCAAGATATTTTAACCCGCAATAATCAGCTTATTGCCGACAATATAGCGCTTTTTTCGGCACTTGTTGCCCGACAGCCAGAAAAATTACATTGGCATCAGCCTCAGGCAGGTATGCTCGCACTAGTTGAGGTTAAAAATATCGACTCAATAATATCTTGGTCAGATAAACTTGCCAAACAAAGCGGTATATTAGCGCTGCCCAGTGAGCTTTTCGGACTTTCAGGTAATTATTTTCGTTTAGGTCTAGGCCAAAAGAGCTTCGCTAACACACTAGAAAAATTTGAAGATTATTTGCTAACAACAAGTATCGCTAGCGCTTAACAGCTGACAGTTTATAACTGTCAGCTGTTACTTTTTAGTTAGTTAAAGTACGTAAAAAAACATCATAAAAAAGTGGCACAAAGCGGCTAGAAATACAAAAAAATGCCAAATAGCGTGACTATATTCCTTGTCTTTTCTGACGTAAAAAATAGTACCCAAGCCATAAATAATACCCCCCAAAGCCAGTAAAATCATGCCTTCATAGGCAAGTTTAGCATTGAGTTTATGTATAAAGGTTAGGGAGATTAAACCTAAACCTAAATAGGTTGATAGCGATAACTTTTTATATTTGTTAGCAAACTTAACTTTAAAAGCGATACCTAAAATGGCTAGCCCCCAAATAATAGCCAACATTAGCGGGCCAATGTCATCAGCTAATGTAACTAGCATGAGTGGGGTATATGTGCCGGCAATCAATAAATAAATCGCACAATGATCGAGTAGCTTAAAGACTCTTTTTGCCTTTTCATGTAATAGCGCATGATAAAGTGTTGAGGCACTAAACAGTAAAACCAAACTAGTACCATAAATACTAAAACTGATGATTTTAACCATGTCAGTTTGTATCCAGGCTAAAGTGACTAAAAGTGTTAAGCCGGCCACACTAAGCAATGCCGCCAGTCCGTGACTAACTGCATTGACAATTTCTTCCACTAAGCCGTAATTTTGAGTTTGCACGTTATATTTCCATTTCAGTGTACGCGTGTACGCCGATTATGATAACAAGCCTCAGACTGGAATACTAGAGGTCTGACCTTTAAGCTTGTCAAGCATGATACAAAAGCTAATATGGTTTCATCATTGTTGAGCAATAAGGGCGAAGAAAAGTGACTTGAAAAAGGTGACTAAGAAAGCGCGTTTGAATAATGTTTTTTAGAAAGAATTGTGTCAATAACAGCACAAGCACTATCCATAAACGGGTAGCAAAGGGTGGAAAATTCAGTATTATTTTTAAAAATAAGTTGGAGGTTCAATTTATATGATTAAAATTAATAGGTTAAAATTTGACCGTCAAGACGCATAAAAATGCGCTTATATAGCGAGCGATATACAAGCGCAAATAAGCACTAGAGTGCTAGATCAATAACCATTTCACGTAACTCATCTTTGGAAATTGAGTTGTCATGATTTTTATCAAAGCGATTGAATATGGTTTCACACATACGAATGCCTTTATCTTGTAGCAAGCAGTCAATCAATTCGACAAACTCACTTCTATTGATGACACCGTCTTTATCTTCATCAAACAATTCAAATAATTCATCTACCCACTGATTTAATTCCATCAGTCATCCTCTTATCTGGCGAATAATACTTATAACAGACTTTATCGTTATTTTAGGACTATGTGAATGATTAATTCTGTTATTTCGTGCAATCGTGTGTTTTTGCCACATAAGACTATTTTTATAGAGCAAAGGGCATTGCTGATATCGAATAGAATGATGCTCGCTCTTATAGCATGATAAATATCACAGCAAGTCATGTTATTTTTCAACTCATTATTTTTACATTATTTTTACTTTATTTAGCGCTTAGCAACTTGATTATGTGTTAACTTCTTAGCGACTCTATCTAGCGGTATTAGGTCGTGTTAGCTATTAAGAATAGCTTGAATTAAATTTTAAAAAAAAGCGGTAATAAAATCGCCAATAATAAGACTCTGCAGTCAAGGTTTTAAAAGGAAGATAAAATGAAAATAAATTGGAAAGGTTTGTTTGGTGCGAGTTTACTGATTGCGATAAGCAACAGTAGCGTTGCTGAGGATATGGTAAAACAGCAACTGACATTAGAAAGTTGCCATATAAAGGGCATTAGACAACAAGTACAGTGCGGCACTTATGTCGCCCCTGAAAATTATGCTAAACCTGATGGCACAAAGATAGATATAAATTTTGTGGTGTTACCGGCGATAGATAATAGTACAGAAAAACTGCCATTAATGTTTCTAGCTGGCGGGCCTGGTCAGGCTGCTGCTGAGCTTTCGGCGCAAATTTATCGTGGCTTTAATGAAATCAGAAAAACGCGCGATTTAATTCTTATTGATCAACGTGGCACGGGAAAATCTCATCCATTACAGTGTGAAGATGCATTGGACATGGACCCCTACACTAGCTTGCCAGAAGATTTTTCACTTGCTGATATTGAACAATGTATAGCACAACTTAAGGGCGACTTAAGTCAATATAATTCAGAAAATGCTATTCGAGATTTCGATGCGGTTCGAGGTGCATTAGGTCATCAACAGGTACATATTTACGGTGGCTCTTATGGCACACGTGCTGGCTTAGTTTATATGCGTATGTTCCCGACATCGTTAAAGAGTGTAGTTCTCGACAGTGTTGGCCCTATTGAAGTGCCCATTGGCTTATTTGGAAAAAGCGTCGAACACTCTTTTATCAAATTAATTGAAAATTGCCAGAACGAAGAAAGCTGTGCGACACAATATCCTGAATTGGCGAAAGAATTTACCGCCATCACTCATAAACTATCTCAAGCGCCAGTAACAGTAGAAATTGCACACCCAAGGTTAGGTACTAAAACTGCTTTCACTATTAGCAAGGATAAATTCATTTCAAGTATACAAATGCAATTGTACTCGATGGAAACACGGAGCTTAGTACCGTTGTTAATTCATCAAGCGTATTTAGGTAACTATATGCCACTAGCCGGTATTATTGCTCAAAGCGAAGGTGGTATGGGTATATATATAGGTTTGCATTTTAATATTGTTTGCAATGAAGACTTTCCAAAAATATCAGACGACATGAAAGCCGTTGATGCGGATAATAATTTTGCTAAAGGTATGAGTTTAGTGATGGTTGGTAAAGCTTGTGCTGCTTGGCCAACGTATCAACCTAGTGCTGATTTTTATCAAACAGTTACCGCTGATATTCCAACTCTGATTATGTCAGGTGAGTTAGACCCGGTTACACCAGCGAGTAACGGCGAAAAGTCTCACGTGAATTTACCTAATAGTCATCACATTATTTCTAAAAACAATGCGCACATAGTAGCTTCTACAACTTGTGGTATCAAAATTGTGAATGAATTTTTAGAAAAACAAACGCCAAAGGAACTTGATGAATCATGTCTTGAAGAAATTCCTGATGAGTCATTTATGGTGGGTTTAAATGGTGGTGGTGCACCCCAAGTATCGCCAAACGCTATGCCAACCCAAGCAAAGGAATAAATCATGATTGAAGTTAATAATTTACATAAAAGTTTTGTCAGTAAAAAAAATACGGTTAAAGCCTTAGATGGCCTATCTTTTATTGCAAAAGATGGCGAAATAACGGGTATATTAGGCCCGAATGGTGCCGGTAAAACCACCTGTTTACGCACGCTTTATGGTTTGCTCCGTGCCGATGAAGGCTACGCGACTATTGATGGGATTAAAGTAACAGAAGAACCTATTAAAGCACGAAAACTCTTAGGTATTTTCCCTGATAAGTTTGGTTTATATGAGCGCTTAACCGCTTATGAACAAATTGATTATTTTGCCAGTATTCATGGCATGCAAGGCGCAAAAAAGCATGCCGCCATTGAGCAAATTCTATCTGATTTAGAAATGACTGAATTAGCGCATCGTAAAACGGTGGGGTTTTCGCAAGGCCAGCGCATGAAAGTGACCTTGGCTCAGGCTTTAGTCCATCAACCGAAAAATTTTGTACTTGATGAACCCACCCGTGGTTTAGATGTCATGAGTACGCGCGTGTTGCGTAACCACTTAGCTAAATTTAAAGCTAAAGGTCACTGCATTTTATTCTCTTCACATGTTATGCAAGAAGTTGCTGCCTTATGTGACCGCGTGATCATTGTTTCAAACGGTAAGTTAGCGGCCCAAGGCACACCGCAAGAATTGTGTGATTTAGCAGGAGAAAGCTTATTGGAAGAAGCCTTTGTGAAACTCATTGGCTCTGATGAAGGAGTCGCCGCATGATGCAATTGAAAGCCTTAATGGTAAAAGAATTTAAAGAAGCTTTTCGCGACCGGCGCGCACTCATGGTAGCGATGAGCATGGCCTTGTTGATGCCAGTTGTGATTATGGTGATGTTAAACGTAGCCATTAAAGAAGCGGTAGACAACCCGCCAGTCTATGTAAAATATAGTGGTGAGCAACATGCACCAAAACTGATTAAAGCCCTTAAAGATGAGAATATTTTATCTTTTGCTGATGTACCCGCAGATGAAGAGCGTAATTGGAATGAACGCAACATTGAATTGTCCATTCCTGACACCTTTATTAAAGATATGGCTGCCGGTAAGCCAATTGAATTAACCTTGCGCGCAGATTATAACGAGAAGTCGTTAACCTCTCCTATTCGCCGGATTAAAGATGTTGTTAGCGATCACTCGCTACTTATTGGTTATAAGCGGTTATTAGTGCGCGGTATTGATACTAAATTATTGCAACCCATTAAATTGCTTGAACAAGATACCTCGCTACCTAGTAGTAATGCAGTGATGATCTCTCTAATTTTAGGGGTTTATTTAATGATGGCGGCGTTTATGTCAGGTTTGCCAGTTGCTATTGACTCAAGTGCTGGCGAACGAGAACGTAATGTATTAGAAATGTTATTGTGTCAGCCGGTTAGTACCTTAAAAATAGTGCTAGCGAAATTGAGCTGTGCCAGTTCAATTGCTATTATCTCTATTATATTAATGCTGGTACTTACCTCAGTAGCGATGAACTTTGTTGACCTAACGAAAATAGGCGCAACCTTTAATATTGACGCCAGTACCTTTGTTATTTTGTTATTGCTATTGGTACCTATTTGCTTCCTCGCGGCGGCACTACAGCTATTATTTGCCTTTCAGGCCAAGAGTTTTAAAGAAGCACAGTCAACCGTGACCATGTTGATTATGGTGCCTAGTGTTATTCCTTTTGCCTTAATGATGATGGATGATAAGCCAGCTTGGATTGATTGGATGCCAATCTCTGGCCAGTCATTGTTGATGGAAGATGTGTTTAAAGGCTTAGCCATTGATTGGAGTGCCTTGCTATTTACCAGTGCAGCCACTATCGCGTTAACTGTGGTCTTGGTGTTAATTTTGGCGAAACGATTAACCTCTGAAAAAGTGGTGATGTCGTTAAGTTAATCACAGTAAGTTAGCCACAAATAGAGCCGTTCCATAACAAGATATAGTTCGAAGTGGAACGGCTATGGCTAAGCGGGTATAAAAAGCATCACGTAAGTGGTATTAGTTAGCAAATAATAGCCAGTGTAAAGTGGCTAAAGAGCCATTGAGTTATTTATTTAGTAAGTAAGCAAGCAAAGCATATTGATTCATTGTCTTGGTCGGTTAAGCAGCATTAAAGACGGCTACATCCTATAAGCAATAGCTTTGAAACCAACTCCGCGATTCAAAACAAGCTGCTTCAATAAATCGTGTTAACTATATCGTCGCGCGCATTATTTAGCTTTCGCGCCAATTCAAGGATTAACGCTTTATTGGCCTTAAATGTTTGAGTCATGCTTGCGTTTATTATTCGAGTTGGGGCTTAGGTCGATAACAACGCCTTGCCACCTTGCTAAGCGCAGGATCGAGTTAACACAACTAAGTGATGTCGATGTGATGTCGATTTCGAATAATTTACAGCTTATTTTATTTAAATTGTATTTAATTTGATTAAGTATGTTATTTTATGAATTAAATGTATTGTTTTTGCATTTTTAAGGCAGTATATTAGTTTCAACTATTTATTGATATTAGTACTAAAAACTTTTGCAGCTAACTTCAAAGTATATTTGATTGCAAAATGAACTAAAAGAGCACGGTTTTATCGTGTACAAGCACGGCAAGTTCAGGCAAAATATGCCGCAATTAATTTAGAACTAAAGCCAACCCCCAACCCCCAGTATTGCCAACGGCAGACTATTTGAGGATATAACATGTTTACACGTGATATGAATATTGCTGATTTTGATCCAGAACTTTATCAAGCAATGAGTAATGAAGTTGTTCGTCAAGAAGAGCACATTGAACTCATCGCTTCGGAAAACTACTGTAGTCCACGTGTACTCGAAGCTCAAGGTTCACAGCTGACTAATAAATACGCTGAAGGTTACCCAGGTAAGCGTTATTACGGCGGTTGTGAGTATGTTGATATTGCCGAGCAACTCGCTATTGATCGTGCAAAAGAATTATTTGGCGCAACTTATGCTAACGTGCAGCCACATGCTGGCTCACAAGCAAACGCTGCTGTTTTCCAAGCCTTAGTTTCTCCAGGCGGCAAAGTATTAGGTATGAGTTTAGCGCATGGCGGTCACTTAACGCATGGTTCACACGTAAACTTTTCAGGTAAATCATATGAAGCTTTTCAATACGGTTTGCACCCTGAAACCGGTGATATTGATTATGTTGAATTAGAACGTTTAGCACTAGAGCATAAACCAGAGATGATCATTGGCGGTTTCTCAGCCTTTTCTGGTGTGGTTGATTGGGCTCGTATGCGTGAAATCGCCGATAAAGTGGGTGCTTACTTTTTCGTTGATATGGCTCACGTTGCCGGTTTAGTTGCTGCGGGTTTATACCCTAACCCAGTGCCACATGCCCATGTTGTAACGACAACAACACATAAAACATTAGCAGGCCCACGTGGCGGCTTAATTGTTTCGGGTTGTGATGACGAAGCGGTTTATAAAAAATTGAACAGTGCGGTATTTCCTGGTGGTCAAGGTGGACCATTAATGCATGTTATTGCCGCAAAAGCCGTAGCATTTAAAGAAGCATTAGCGCCAGAATTTAAAGTTTATCAGCAAAACGTGCTAGATAATGCTAAAGCTATGGTGGCGGTATTACAAGAACGTGGTTACAAAGTTGTCTCTAATGGCACAGATAACCATTTATTATTGCTTGATTTAATTGATAAAGATATTACGGGTAAAGATGCTGATGCCGCATTAGGTCGTGCTCATATCACAGTGAATAAAAACTCTGTACCTAATGATCCTCGTTCACCTTTTGTGACTTCTGGCTTACGTTTAGGTACACCAGCCATTACTCGTCGTGGTTTTGGTGTTGAAGAAACCAAAACAACTACAGGTTGGATTTGTGATATTTTAGATGATATCAACAACGAAGCGGTGATCGCTAAAGTTCAAGCCGGCGTTAGTGAGCTTTGTGCACGCTTCCCGGTTTATAAGTAATTATATTTAGCTTTTAAATAATCTTGTTATTTCCTGATTACACTTAAAATGGCCACTTTCGTGGCCATTTTTTTTTAACTGTTTTTTATTTGGCTAGTACTCGTTTGCCATTAATCGCAAACTATTTGGCTTAATGAAGTGTTTTCAATTAACATACCAAGATTAAATTGCTCATGACCTGTTAACTTTGGAACTCATCAATGTATTGCCCCTTTTGTTCAGCCAACGAGACTAAAGTTATCGATTCACGTTTAGTGTCAGATGGTCACCAAGTCCGTCGTCGTCGTGAATGTTTAGCGTGCCATGAAAGATATACCACCTTCGAAAGTGCTGAGTTAGTGATGCCACGCATTATTAAGCGTGATGGCTCTCGAGAACCTTTTAACGAAGATAAAATGCGCAATGGCTTATTACGTGCGTTAGAGAAAAGACCTGTTAGTACTGAAGAAATAGAGTTGTCGATTAATAAACTCAAATCACAACTTAGAGCAACAGGCGAGCGCGAAGTGTCAAGTGAAATGCTGGGTACCATTATTATGGAACAGCTAAAAGTTTTAGATAAAGTGGCTTATATTCGCTTTGCTTCAGTGTATCGCTCGTTTGAAGATATTAAAGAGTTTGGTGAAGAAATTGCCCGTTTAGGCGATGAAAAATAATGAATGAATTCGATGGGTAGAAGCTCCATCACAGTTTAACTTTGAGTCCAGTAATGAGCCATTTTTCGTTAAAAGATCATCAATTTATGCAGCGCGCCATTAGTTTGGCAAAGCGTGGCCATTTTACCACTTCACCTAATCCTCGTGTCGGTTGTGTCATTGTGTTGAAGGGCGAAGTGGTTGGTGAAGGTTTTCATCAAAAAGCAGGGCAAGGGCATGCTGAAGTTTATGCACTAAAACAGGCGGGAAGCAAAGCCAAAGGTGCCACTGCTTATGTCACGCTAGAGCCGTGTAGTCATTTTGGTTTAACACCGCCTTGTGCAGAAGCGCTGATTAAAGCACAAGTGAGCCATGTTATTGCCGCTATGGTTGATCCAGACCCAAGAGTTTCGGGTCGTGGCCTTGAGTTGTTAACTGAGGCAGGAATAACCACAGAGTTTGGCTTGCTTGAACAAGATGCTCGGGCATTAAACCCTGGTTTTATTCACTTAATGACCACCCAATTACCTTATGTTCGTTGTAAATTAGCAGCAAGCTTGGACGGAAAAACGGCTATGGCCAGTGGTGAAAGCCAGTGGATAACCTCAAATGAAGCCCGCACTGATGTCCAACGACTCAGAGCACAAAGTTGTGGCATTATTTGTGGCGCCGACTCTATTATTTTTGACAATGCTAAAATGAATGTTCGTTGGCATGCATTAGGTGAGCTAAAGCAGCGTTATGCACAAGCAGATATTAGGCAGCCAGTTCGTATTATTATTGATGGTAAAAATCGCTTAACACCGGATCTTGCTGTTTTTAAAACCAGCAGTAAAATAATATTAATTCGACAAACTATTGAAAATAGCCATACTTGGCCACATTTTGTAGAACAAGTGATTATTTCTAAAGCGGTCGATAGTGAATATATCGATCTCAGTTTATTGTTAGCTTACTTGGCTCAACAAGGCTTGAATGACATTTTAATTGAGTCAGGCGCTAAGCTAGCCGGCGCTTTTATTAGCGCAAACTTAGTTGATGAACTGGTACTTTACCAAGCACCAAAACTTATCGGTAGTGAGGGTAAAAGCCTACTTAATATGCCAGCAATATTGCAGCTATCTGCGGCTAAAAACCTTGATATAAATGATATTCGCATGGTGGGTAAAGATATTAGGATAACGGCAAAGTTTAGTCGTTAACCTGAAGGTTTGATTGGCCAAACTAGGGTCAGTAGTAATAATAAACAATAAGCTACACAGACGACGAGACATAATATGTTTACAGGCATTATAGAAGCCGTAGGGCATTTAAAAGCAATTAATAGCTCAGGCGATGGCGCGCGCGTCACCATTAATACGGCAAAATTAGACTTATCAGATGTTAAATTAGGCGACTCAATTGCAACCAATGGTATTTGTTTAACCGTTGTTGCCTTAGATAGCAGCAGCTTTAGCGCTGATGTATCTAGCGAAACCTTAACACGTACTGGTTTCGCACATTATAAAATGGGTGCTAGCGTTAATCTTGAAAAAGCTATGCTACCTACCACACGATTCGGTGGCCACATGGTGTCGGGTCACGTTGATGCGGTGAGTGAAATTAGCGCCATTGAGCATAAGGGCAATAGCATAGATTATTGGTTAACTATGCCGGCAGAACTATCAGCCTATATTGCAGAAAAAGGCTCAGTGACTATCGATGGTACTAGCTTGACGGTCAATAGTTTGAGCGCCGATCAATTTCGCTTAACGATTGTTCCACATACCACAGGTCAAACAATTATCAGTACATACCAAGTGGGCACTAAAGTTAATCTAGAAGTTGATTTAATTGCCCGCTATCTAGAAAGATTACTTACCAAGCAAACAACTGGCAAGCAAGACCCGTCAGGTGTTACGCATGCGTTATTAGCGCGTAATGGTTTTATTAAATAAAGAGGTTGTCATGAATTTACACACGCCACAAGAGATTATCGACGATATAGCTCAAGGTAAAATGGTCATCTTAATGGATGATGAAGATCGCGAGAATGAAGGTGACTTCATTATGGCGGCAGAAAAAGTAACGCCTGAAGCGATAAACTTTATGGCAACACATGGTCGTGGTCTTATTTGTATGCCAATGTCGGCAGCGCGTTGCGAGTTGTTAAAGTTACCGTTAATGGTAGATAAAAACGACGCCCAGTTCACCACTAATTTCACTGTCTCTATTGAAGCGGCTGAAGGGGTAACTACCGGTATTTCTGCCGCTGATCGTGCCACGACCGTTTTAGCCGCAGTTGGCAAAGACGCTGATCATAACTCGATTGTGCAGCCGGGCCATATTTTCCCACTGATCGCCAAAGATGGTGGCGTGTTAAACCGTGCGGGTCATACCGAAGCAGGTGTTGATTTAGCGCGTTTAGCTGGTCTTGAAGCTGCAGCGGTTATTGTTGAAATATTAAATGAAGATGGCACCATGGCGCGTCGTCCGGACCTAGAAATTATTGCTGAAAAACATGGCATAAAAATGGGGACTATTGCGGATTTAATTGAATATCGTAACGCCAATGAAACCACTATTGAACGGATCTCAAAGTGTAAATTACCGACCGAATTTGGTGACTTTGATCTAACCGTATTTAAAGACACGATTGACGGTCAAGCACACTTTGCCTTAACTAAAGGTGAAATTAAGCCTGAAGAGCCAACATTAGTGCGTGTGCACTTAGAAAATACCTTTAAAGATCTACTATTGAGTCAACGTGAAAGTGTCGCTAAATGGCCGATGTCGAGTGCGATGGAAAAAATTGGCAAAGAGGGTGGTGTATTAGTTTTATTAGGCAAGCACGAGTCACCTATAGAGCTTATTGCCCAAGTACAGAAATACGCTAAGCTTGACGCGGGTGAAACCGTTAAAGAAGTGAAACGTCATGTTGGTTCACGTAACGTTGGTGTTGGATCGCAAATTTTAGCTAATTTAGGTGTCAGTAAAATGCGCTTATTAAGTTCACAAACGAAATATCACTCGCTTTCAGGCTTTGGCTTAGAAGTCGTGGAATATATTGCTGAGTAAACGATGTTTTAGTGAATATTGTGACTATTTCACTGCCAAGTGAGTGCGATAGAGCTAATGTGCGCCAAGTAAAAAAGCGATTTGAAGTCATTCAAATCGCTTTTTTGATGCCATATGATAGTCAGGTCAACAATATTTAAAGCTCTGGCGATCTTCTATGTAACGTTGATTGCTCATAATCATAGGCAACTTCAATCAATTTACCTTCTTGTAATTTACCTGAAAACATTGATAAACCAACAGGTAAGCCATGAACATAGCCCATCGGCACTGTAATATGGGGATAACCAGCAATGGCTGCAGCAGAAGACGCTGCGCCTAAATAATGATCACCGTTTATCCAATCAGTTTTCCAAGCTGGCCCTGTTGTTGGTGCAATTATCAGATCAAGCTGGTGTTCAGCCAAGAGGGCATCAATACCTTCATCTTGCGTTGATTTTTTTGCTAGCAGTAATGCTGCACGGTAACGCTCATCAGTAAATGGTCCTTTAGCTTGTGCCATCTCAAATATTTCTTGTTTAAAATAAAGCATTTCTTTATCCGCGTTTGCAAGATTAAAGGCAATTAAGGCTGCAAGTGACTTAGGGATATTATCACCTGTGTCTGCAAGATAAGTATTTAAACCCTGTTTAAATTCGTATAGCAGCACTTCAAACTCTGCGTCACCCCAAGCATCAGTATTGGTGAAATTAGTTGCATCAACAATAATTCCGCCTCGGGCTTGTAAGTCGGCAATAGCTTGTTCAAAGACCGCATCAAGTTGGCCATGATAACCCGTAAGGTTTCGGGCAACCCCGATGCGTTTGCCTTTGATGCCGCCTATTTTTAAATGACTAATATAATCAGTCGTAGTCGATAGTGCACCATGGTCACTGTTGTCAACAGCAGTTAATGCTGCCAGCAGGAGCACAGCGTCAGTCACTGTGCGCGCCATTGGGCCAGCAGTATCTTGGCTATGGGCAATAGGGATAATGCCATCTCGACTTATGGTACCTAAAGTAGGCTTGATGCCGACAATACCGTTTATTGCCGATGGACAGGTTACAGAGCCGTCTGTTTCTGTGCCTACAGCCAATAATGCCAGATCTGCTGCAATGGCTACGCCAGAGCCAGCACTAGACCCACATGGGCTTGTAGTAAAGTCGTATGGGTTTTTACTTTGACCCCATAGGCCACTCCAACCACTTGACGACGAGGTTGAACGAAAGTTTGCCCACTCACTTAAATTTGTTTTTCCTAAAATAATCGCACCAGCATTTTTAAGTTGCTGAACCAAAAAAGCATCATTTTTAGGGTAGTGGTTTTTTAACGCCCAAGAGCCTGCAGTATTGGCCATACCGTCAATAGTATCGATATTATCTTTTAATAAAACAGGAATACCGTGTAACGGTCCTACTTTCCCTGATTTTTTATAAATCGCATCAAGCTCTTGCGCTCTTTTAAGCGCATTTTCATTGAGCTGAACTACAGCGTTTAGTTGTGGGCCTTGGTCATCAATTTTGGTTATTCGCGCTAAGTAATAGTTGACCAAGACTTCACTTGTTAGCTGTTTATTTTCCATCATGCGGTGAACTTTTGTCACAGTTAATTCGTGATGATTTATGTTTTTTTTTGAACAAGCTGACAAAGTGCAGAGCATGAGCGCTGCTATAATGCTAATAAAAATTCGCATAGTACTTCCTTTTATTATTTGTACGTTTATATAAGGTTAAAAAAAGCCACTTGTCTAGCCTTAAAGGTAAGCGTGGTTAAACGTGGTAGTGAGGTTTAGCATGAGAGGTAAAAATTTTTGACGAAATGTGTTTGTATTATATTTGTACTATGTTTAGTGTCGAATAAGGAAGTTCGCCATTTGCTTTGTCAAATGGCGTGTTTGCTACTCGCGGTGAATTAAGGCTTTATAGTTGCATAAATTGTCTGATTTTATCGATTATCCCTTGGCTATCTAAACCTAATTCTTGATGGATTTCCGTTTGGGTGCCGTGCTTAATAAAACTATCGGGTAAGCCTATATTGAGAATTTTTTTCGCAATACCTTGGCTTAAGATAAATTCGTTAACACCAGAGCCAGCACCACCAGCAATGGCATTGTCTTCGACGGTGACAATACAGTCGTGACTGGCACATAGTGTTTTGATAAGCGCTTGATCTAAGGGTTTAACAAAGCGCATATCAACTAAGGTAATATTAAGGGTTTCTGCCGCTATTTTCGCTTGCGTTAAGAGGGTACCGAAGTTAAGCACAGCCACTTTACTTTGCACTTGGGTGCTATCGTCTATCGCACGAATAATATTAGCTTTACCGATCTCAAGTGTTTCTGATATTGCCGGTAGTGTTGCACCATTGCCACTGCCACGAGGGTAGCGCACGGCGGCAGGGGTATTTAACTGATAACCGGTATTTAGCATTAGCTGACATTCGCGTTCATCAGAGGGTGTCATGATAGTGAGGTTTGGAATGCAACGCATAAAACTTAAATCAAATGCACCTTGATGCGTCGCACCATCAGCGCCGACAATACCGGCTCTGTCAATGGCAAATAATACGGGTAAATTTTGAATCGCTACGTCATGAATAAATTGATCATAACCGCGTTGTAAAAAGCTCGAATAAATAGCCACCACAGGTTTTTGTCCACCAATAGCTAGTCCGGCAGCAAAAGTGACTGCATGTTGTTCAGCAATAGCCACATCATAATACTGCTTGGGAAAGCGTTGGCTAAACTCCACCATACCTGAGCCTTCACGCATGGCTGGCGTAATTGCGGCAAGCTGACTATCTTGCTCAGCCACTTTACATAACCAATCACCAAATATGGCTGAATAAGTGGGCAAGCTGGGTGCGCTTTTAGGTAGGCTTGTTTCTGTGTGATCAAATTTAGGTACGGCATGATACTTGATTGGATCTTGTTCTGCCTGTTGATAACCTTTACCTTTTTTAGTGGCAATATGCAGTAATTGTGGACCTTTGAGGTTACGCATATTAGAAATAGTCGCCACTAAGCCATTTACGTCATGACCATCAATTGGACCAATGTAGTTAAAACCCAGTTCTTCAAATAAGGAGCTTGGCACTACCATACCTTTTAAATGCTCTTCAGCACGACTGGCTAATTCTTTAATCGGTGGAATGTTTTCAAGTATGCGTTTACTCCCTTCACGGATACCGGTATATATGCTGCCAGAAAGTAATTTTGCTAGATGATTATTTAACGCACCGACATTTTCCGATATTGACATTTCGTTATCGTTTAAGATAACTAACATGTTTTTATTGATATCGCCGGCATGATTTAAAGCTTCAAAAGCCATGCCTGCTGTCATGGCGCCGTCACCAATGACCGAAACCACCTTACGATTTTTTGCTTCTTGCTCAGCTGCAACTGCTAACCCTAAGGCAGCAGAAATTGAGGTGCTTGAGTGACCGACACTAAGCACGTCGTATTCACTTTCTTCACGCCATGGAAACGGGTGCAAGCCGTCTTTTTGTCGAATAGTGTGTAGTTGATCACGTCGGCCAGTGAGTATTTTGTGTGGGTATGCTTGGTGTCCAACATCCCACAGTAAATGGTCAAATGGCGTGTTATAAACATAATGTAAGGCAACGGTTAATTCAATGGTACCTAAGCCCGAGGCAAAGTGACCGCTACTTTTACTGACAGAATTTAAAAGATAACGTCTTAGCTCTTCACTGACTTTTGTTAATTGCTTTTGCTCTAATTTTCGTAAATCAGCCGGAGAATTGATCTTGGCCAATAAAGGATATTCAGTTAAGTTTATAGTCATATGATTCTATTAAATTTAAAAATTAATGTTTGCGGCTGACAATGAAAGTCGCAAAGTCGGACAAGCTCTGGGTATTGTAGGGCAAAGTGGCTAAAGCTTGAAGCGCTTGTTGATATAAGTTTTCGGCCTTTTCTTGTGCGCCTTGTAAACCTAACAATGCGGGATAGGTACTTTTATTGGCGGCAAGGTCAGAACCCGTGGGTTTACCTAGCTCTTCTTCTGTTGATGTTATATCGATAATGTCATCACGTACTTGGTAAGCCAAGCCAACAAGCTTAGCATAAAGGGCTAACTGTTCTTTGTCATATAAGGTGGCTTTATGGCTGCATTCTGCGGCCATTTTTACCGAAGCTTCAAGTAAAGCGCCGGTTTTTAACGAGTGTAAATTTTCTAATGCGGCCAGTGAAATGGCTTTATCAGTGGCGGCTAAATCTAATGCTTGGCCACCACACATGCCTTGATAACCGGCGGCATTGACCAGGTGGCGTAATAAATTAATGCGCTTACTGTCCACGGCCTCAGAAAATTCATGGTTGGCAATAATATCAAAAGCTAGCGTTTGCAAACTATCACCAGCGAGAATAGCGGTCGCTTCATCAAAGGCTTTATGACAAGTGGGTTGGCCGCGACGCAAATCATCGTCGTCCATTGCCGGTAAGTCGTCATGCAACAGTGAATAAGCATGAATGCACTCTATGGCAGCGGCTACACCGTCAATATCCTCTTGCGTAGCGTCTAATGTTGCCCCCGTAATATAAGCTAAATATGGTCGCATACGCTTACCACCAATAAGTAAGCCGTAGCGCATAGCGGCTAATAACTTTTCATCGTTAAGGGTTAAGCTTGCAAGCTTTTTGGCTAGATAATTATTAATGCGCGTTTGCACATCATCAATATGAGCGAGTTTAGTCACAGATGTTAGTCTCGTCGGTATTAAATTTTTCTAAGGGCGCTTGGCCGTTTTTTTCTAGCAAAATATTAATTTGCTGTTCTGCACCTTTAAGTTTTTCTTGATTATGTTGGCTCAGGTGTAGGCCACGTTCAAATAAGGCCATTGAGTCTTCAAGGTTAAGGTCACCTTGCTCTAAATTTTTCACAATGGTTTCTAATTCAACTAATGATTCTTCAAAGCTTAAGTTTTCAATTTTTTTTCTGGCCATGGACTTTTTTTTGCGTGATATGAACTCTAGGCGCAAACTTACCTTAGCTAGGGCGTGGGGTCAATTAATGATGAATTGATGCTGATAGCGATAATATTGATATTAGCTCCTTAAGTTATTGACAATATGGGCGATAACACAGGTATAACGAAAAATATAAGTATTCGCGTCAGACCTATTCATCAGGTATTATCAGCCTAATGAGTATATCTAAGAAAATTTATCGGAGGCATTTGTGGATTTAGCAACATTAATAGGCATAGTCGGTGCAATAGGGTTACTGATTATGGCGATGTTACTCGCTGGCGACATTAGCATGTTTTTAGATACTCAGTCGGTGATTATTGTCTTTGGTGGCTCGATTTTTGTTGTGTTAGCCAATTATAATTTAGGCCAATTTTTTGGTATCGGAAAAATTATTGCTAAATCCTTCATGTTTAAGTTGGAAACACCTGAAGAGTTAATTGAAAAGTCAGTAGAAATGGCTGATGCAGCTCGTAAAGGCGGTTTTCTAGCCCTAGAGGAAGCTGAAATTTCTAATGCTTTTATGCAAAAGGGTGTCGATATGTTGGTTGATGGCCATGATGCTGATGTTGTGCGCACCACAATGCAAAAAGATATCGACCTCACGACCGAACGTCATGAAACCGGCTCAAATATGATGATGGCCCTAGCCGATATTGCACCCGCTATGGGCATGATAGGCACCTTGATTGGTTTGGTTGCTATGTTATCTAATATGGACGATCCAAAGGCCATTGGTCCGGCCATGGCGGTCGCATTGCTAACAACCTTATACGGTGCATTTTTGGCGAATGTTATTGCGATACCTATCGCGTCTAAATTAAAATTACGTTTAGCAGAAGAGAAAATGAATCAAGAACTCGTACTTGATGCTGTTTTAGGTATTCAGGATGGTCAAAACCCACGTGTTATTGAAGGCTTGCTAAAGAGCTACCTTGCTGAAGGTAAGCGAGCTGTTAATACAACTGAAGAGTAGGGGAGTCTATTATGGCAGATAAATGTAAATGCCCACCCCCAGGATTACCACCATGGATGGGCACATTTGCCGACTTAATGGCGCTATTGATGTGTTTTTTCGTCTTACTTTTATCATTTTCTGAAATGGACGTATTAAAGTTTAAGCAAATTGCGGGTTCAATGAAATTTGCCTTTGGTGTACAAAATAAAATAGAAGTAAAAGACATCCCTAAAGGCACCAGTATTATTGCTCAGGAATTTCGCCCCGGTAAGCCTGAGCCAACCCCGATTGAAGTTATTCAACAACAAACCATGGAAATGACCCAGCAAATGTTGGAATTTCAAGCCGGTGATGAAACCTCCGCGGGTGGTCGACAAGAGCAACGCGGCACCCAACGCGGTGGTCAATCACAAAGCACTGCAGATGCCAGCTCAACAGCGGCATCACAACAAGCTAGAGATGAGCTAGAGCAAGCGTCACAAGAGCAAGTTAATGATCTCGTGAAAAAAATAGCCGAGCAATTAGAACAACAAATTCAAGACGGCGCTATTGAGTTAGAGTCATTGGGGCAGCAAGTTATTATTCGCATTCGTGAAAACGGCTCATTTCCATCTGGCTCAGCATTCTTACAACCACAATTTAAACCCATAATGCGAGAAATTGGTTTGTTATTAAATACTGTGCCCGGTGAGATCATGATCTCTGGCAACACAGATAACCAAGGCATTAGTTCTGAATTGTTTACCTCTAATTGGGACTTATCAAGTAAACGCGCTGTGGCTATTGCGCATGAAATTATTAAAGTGCCTGATTTTGACCAGTCTCGTTTACTGGTTGTTGGCCACGCGGATACACGGCCATTAGTGCCTAATACTAATCGCTTAAATCGTCGTCGAAACCGTCGGGTTGAAATTGCTATTAACCAAGGTAAAGCGAAAGAAACAGCGCCAATCTCCATTCAGTGATGATAAAAATTTATCTCACCTGAAAGCAAATTATATGAGGAGTACCAATGAGGTACTCCTTTTTTATGGCTGAGCTTAAAGCTAGTCTATCGCCACTGCTTTTAAATAGGCAGATTTTTGTGCGTTAAGCAGATGCCACTACCTTGATTGTTTTTTGTGCATACAGATATACGGCAACTATTGTGCAATAACAGGTTTTAATATGAATAGCTTCCCTCATTTAATGGCTATTGTTGCACTGCAAACTTGATACTAGGACTTAAAACGCTTTGGTATTATTTTATTGTTAATGTTTATTACCTAGCAGATAAGCCGTTATCATTTTACATTAGGGTGCTTAGCGTTGAAATTGCATATTAGAGTAGAACAGGTATATAATGCGCGCCATTCTAAATAAGGGCGTTGTTGATGAAATTTATTGTTAAGTTACAAGCTGAAATAACCATAAAAAGCCGCCCAGTGCGTAAGCGTTTTACTAAAATTTTAGAATCAAGTATAAAAAATGTGCTACGTCGTGTTGATGAACAAGTGACAACACAAATGCACTGGGACAACATTGAAGTTAATACGGCCAATAATAGCCCCGAAAACCGTTTAAAATTAATCGAGACCTTAAAATCCACGCCAGGCATTCCGACGTTTCTCGAAGTGCAACAAGTCAGCTTTACTGACCTTCATGATATTTATGAAAAAACCTTAGCGATTCATGCTAAGAATATCGAAAACAAAACATTTTCTGTCAGAGTAAAGCGTTCAGGTAAGCACGACTTTAATTCTATGGACGTCGAAAAATATGTCGGCGGTGGATTAAATTTGCACGTTGAATCTGCTAGCGTTAAATTGACAAAACCTGATGTTACTGTGTATTTAGAAATTAAAAACACAAATTTATATATTGTTACCCAGCGTCACAAAGGTATGGGCGGTTTTCCCATTGCCACACAAGAAGATGTGCTATCGCTAATGTCGGGTGGTTTTGACTCAGGTGTTGCTAGTTATCAAATGATTAAAAAAGGGGCACGAACGCATTATTGTTTTTTTAATTTAGGCGGTGCGGCGCACGAAGTGGGTGTTAAGCAAGTCAGTTACTATTTATGGAATAAATACGGCGCGTCACATCGAGTGAAGTTTTTCGCGGTAGATTTTGAACCCGTAGTTGCAGAAATACTAGAAAACATTGAAAACGGTCTAATGGGTGTTGTGCTTAAGCGTATGATGATGCGAGCGGCAACAACAATAGCCGACAAAATGGGTATTCAAGCTTTAGTTACCGGTGAAGCAATAGGCCAGGTATCTAGTCAAACATTAACTAACTTAAACGTTATTAATCGGGTGACAGACACCTTGATTTTACGACCATTAGCCACCTACGATAAACAAGATATTATTGATATTGCGCGTAAAATTGGTACGGAAGACTTTGCCAAAACCATTCCTGAATATTGTGGTGTTATTTCTAAAAAACCAACGGTAAAAGCGGTATTGTCTAAAGTTGAGGCAGAAGAAGCAAACTTTGACTTCTCAATTCTTGACAAAGTCGTTGATGAAACGCGCGTATTTGATATTCGTGATATTGGTAAAGAAAGTGAAGCAGAAATTCATGCGGTTGATACCTTAGATAACATTCCAGCCAATGCAGTCGTGCTCGATATTCGTAGTCCCGACGAAGAAGATGACAATCCATTAGCGTTAGAAGGTGTAGAGGTTATACATTTACCTTTCTACAAGCTAACCAGTCAATTTGGCGACTTAGATAAGTCTAAAGATTACTTACTTTATTGCGACCAAGGTGTGATGAGTAAATTACAGGCGCTCTATTTATTAGGCGCAGGCTTTACCAATGTGAAAGTGTATCGGCCATAAGTAACCACTCTATTTCAGCACAATTTTGCTCGCTGATGGAGTCTACCCTAAATAGAACCTAGGGGGGATAATAGAGTGTTGGGCAATTTTTTGTAGCTCGAACTTCAGTCCGTCAAGCGTTCAAGAGGCAATTAACCTGATGGGCAAAATATGCATAGCCTAGTTATGAATAGCCCAGTTTATTTTATTTGAGACGACAAAAAAAAACTACAACTACAGCTAAATAACGCTATAGATTCAACGGCTTTAGTTAACATTAAAAACCCTCCACTAAGTCATTGTTTAAGGGTTTTTTAATGTTAACATGTCAGAGTACTATACTTCTAACGCTCTAACTTGCTGTATTATTTTTTCATTTTGGGGTGTACCAAGACCTGCCTTTCTAGCCACATTAACAATGTAGCCATTAATATAATCAATCTCAGTTTTTCGTTGCTGTAGAATATCACTGCGCATTGAAGAGCAATTTTTAGCGGTGTTTCTCGCTACCTGCAGTATGCTTGCTTGCAGCTCGTTAAAGTCAAAGTTAATATTTTCATAAGCTGCTACAGCGATGATCTCATGAATTAATTTAGTGATCAGTGACTTGAATTTATCATCAAGTAGCTGACCATTATTGATGTTTTCTATCGCGGTTATTGGGTTAATAACACAATTTATCGCTAATTTAAGCCATTGCTTGTCTTTAATATTCTCTGTAAAGGTCAATGTTGGCAAAGCTTGGGCCAATGTAGCGATAAGTTCATCACGTATTGATGGTCTAATATCGCCAGCGATCAGGCCTAAATCATGGTGACCTAAACCCGTATGCTGAGCATGAAAAGGGCGGGTTATTTTACAGCCATGGGTGGTTAATAACGCTAAACAAGGTTGCTGAAATTTGGCTAAGTCGTGGTATGCGCCCATACCATTATGACAAAAAACAATGATGGCTTGAGTTGATATTTTATTGTTTAAAGCTGCTATGGCGGTTTTGACCTGATAAGACTTTACGCAGAGCAATATCAAGTCTGCATTGGCAAAGGTAGTGTTATTGGCGAGCGTTAATACACCCTGTTCGCTGTGGTTTTTAAGGTCAGTAAAGTGGTAATGTTTAGGCACAGAGCTTGCGCTTGCTGAGCAGGATAAACTGACTGAGTTTTCCTGCACTTTAGTTAAATGATGATACCAGAGCAGTCCGATAGCGCCTTGGCCAATAACCACAATATTCATGATGTTGAGTTATTACTAGAACGATTACGATAGATCAAAATTACCCATCTAATAACGCCAAATAATGCTATGCCGATTAAATCAGAAATAAAATCACTTACTTGCGCACTGCGAAAGCCTAAATAATACTGTCCTAACTCGGTGAGTATTCCGTAAAAAGCGACGGTTAACATGGTATTAAATAACGGCAGTTTTACTATGCTGTGTAGTACCCAAGTTAAGCAAAAAAAACTGATAATATGGCCAATAGAGTCGATTTCTGTGCTGCGAAAAGCGATGCGCCTCAAGTCTTCAGAACTAAAATAAAAGCAAAAAAATAGCATAACAATAATGGCGAGAATAGATAAGTGATAGCGACTTTTCATTGCGGTGTTGGTCATTATGCTTAATAAAATCAGATGTTATTAATCATATCAGTGCTAAGCAACGAAAACTATCATTGTTGTTTTGAACTAAAGGCTTTATTCCAGTTAACATAAATAATCGCTCACTGAGTTAATTCAACGAGCATTATTCCTAGTCAAAGGCATAATTTGTTATCTTGTGCATTGGTATTAATTTCATATATTGATAATATATGGCTAATTATTGTTAGATAGAGAATCATCATGCCTTCAATGGATATTGTTTCCGAAATTAATTTGGAAGAAGTTAGAAACGCAACTGAAAATGCTAACCGTGAGTTATCGACTCGATTTGACTTTCGAGGTGCAGACGCAAGCTTTACTTGGAAAACGCCAACAGTAACGATGAAAGGTGATGCTGACTTTCAACTTAAGCAAATGGCGGATGTGCTAAGAAGCCAATTAGTCAAACGCAATATTGACGCCAAAGCGCTGACACTGAGTAACACTGAGCACACAGGGAAAAACTTTAGCCAAGAGGCGACCTTTAAAGAAGGCATCGAACAATTGGTGGCCAAAAAAGTGGTTAAGTTGATCAAAGACAGCAAGTTAAAAGTGCAGGCTTCAATTCAAGGTGAACAAGTGCGCGTTACCGGTAAAAAGCGTGATGATTTACAAGCGGTAATGCAATTACTCAGAGAAAATGAGTTTGAACAATCATTTCAATATAATAATTTTAGAGATTAATGCGCTAATCATAGCGTTAGTTTCCATTGGTTAGTGTCGAATTTTTAAAAAGAGGCTTTGGCCTCTTTTTTTTGCTTTAATCTTTTGCAAAGCGATAGCTAGTAATAAAAAGACGATTGACTGTAATTTAGCCAGTAATGAAATGTTTACGCGAAAAACAGCGATTAAAAGCACTTTCATGACCTTTTTCAGCAATAAACGCTGTTTATTTCTTAATATTTTAAGTAAGTTAACTTATTCAAACAATAATAATGATGGTTTTAAATGGCTGCTTCTAGAGGTGCGTTCAGTTCTCGTTTTGGTTTTATCATGGCGGCGGCGGGTTCTGCGGTAGGGTTAGGTAATATATGGGGTTTTCCAACCCAAACGGCAAGTAATGGCGGCGCTGCATTTGTGCTAGTGTATTTAGTGCTTGCCTTCTGTTTAGCGTATCCCGCTTTTATGGCGGAGTTACTGATAGGGCGATATGGCCAAGCCAATGCGGTGACATCACTACAAAAAATATCACGCAATATTTTTCACAAACGTTTTGCTTTTGTCGTTGGCTTTGGCGGTATTATTTGTGCGGCATTAATTTTAAGTTTTTATGGCATTTTAGCGGGTTGGATGATGTCATTTGCGATTGAGCCGATGACGACTTTGTTAGGCTTTAATGAAGCGTCAAACTGGCTAACCTCACAATCTTTAGCGCGTAATTTAATTTTTTCTGCGTTATTTATGATGCTTACTATCGCGATTATTCGCCGAGGTGTTGAGCAGGGGATTGAAAAATGGTCTAAGCGCTTAATGCCTATGCTAATAGGTTTGCTGATATTATTGATCTTCTATGTCTTTACTTTAGAAGGGGCAAAAGAAGGTTTCGCTGCGTATTTAAACCCTGATATTTCTCGTATACTTGAGCCCGACTTACTGATCAGCGCATTGGGGCAAGCTTTCTTTTCTTTGTCACTAGGGACTAGTGTGATGGTGATTTACGGTTCATATATATCTAAAAGTGAAAACTTAGTATCACTTGGTGCACAAGTGACCTTAATTGACGTCTCGATTGCCTTCTTGGCCGGTTTGCTTATTATTCCATCCATGTATGTTGCTCAGGCACAAGGTGTCGCCATCTTTAGTGCAGATGGCAGTTTAATTTCTGGTCCTAATTTGGTTTTTGATGTCTTACCGACCTTATTCAACGGTATGGGGGCTATTGGTTTATTTGTTGGCTTTGGTTTTTTTGTTTTAATGTCAATTGCCGCCTTAACATCCAGTATTTCAATGTTAGAAGGGCCGGTTTCTTTTGTGGTAGAACGTCATAATATTGAACGGAAAAAAGCCACCACCTTTATTGGCTTGGGTATCTTTATGTTAAGTACCTTAATCGTATTTAATTTTGATGTGCTTTTTGGTTTAGCTATTTCGATGTCTACCGTTTATGGTCAGCCACTGATTGCAATGTTGTGCTGTGTGTTTGTCGGCTGGATTTGGTTTCGTAACGATATTTTAAATGAACTTAAGCAAGGTAATGATATGGTCGAACATTCGTTATTTTGGAAAATTTGGCCTTGGTACACTAAGTTTGTTTGTCCAACCGCAATCGCTATTGTTTTCTGGCATTCATTGTAATAAAACCGCTTGAAAATTTAGTGATGAAAAAGGGAGCTATTTTAGCTCCCTTTTCTTATGCTATTTTGTGCCAGAATGCTTGTTAAGTATAGATTATAATGCCGGCCATGATTGTTGCCATGGTGGTGTCAGTTGCTTTATAACCGCAAGCGTTGAAGTCTGGTTGAAAACAGTCCCCGCGCTTGGCGGCAGGCAGTACTGATATTGTTTCTTGTGCAAACTAAAGCTTAAGGCAAAGGCGTGTAGATAACCTCGATCTGTATTGAGTGCACTGTTGTATAGCGGATCACCCAGTATGGGGACGCCTATGCTATTGAGCGCTACTCTAATTTGATGCGTTTTACCCGAATGAGGCTTGATTAAATAGAGCCGTTGTTTAGGGGCGATAGTGAAAGACAAGAATTGGCTGATAGCGGGATTATCCATAGTGCGGAGCAATTTCCACATACCTCTGCGGCTTTTTTCCATATCACCTTTAATTAAGCCTTGTTTTTTTTTCGGCTTACCCTCTGCTATTGCCAGGTAATATTTTTGCACTTGGTGTTGCTCAAATTGTTGTTGAAACGCTCTGGCGGTGGCACTATTTTTAGCCACTATAATCAGCCCCGAGGTCATCTTATCTAATCGATGAACAGGATAAAGCTCAGTGAGGGCAAACTGGGTTTTTAGCTGAGCTTTTATTTGGGAAAATAAACCACTGCCAAGGTTCTCTTCATCATGAAAACTCAGCCCTTGGGGTTTATCAATGACGATAAAGTCAGCTTGGTGATCAATCACAGTTAAGGCTTGCTCAGTCATTAAAAGCTCAGCCCTATGACGATATAAATAATGAGTGTGAGTACCGCGCCCACTAAGGCATAAGGTAATTGGGTTTTAACGTGCTCAAAGTGATCACAGCCACTGGCAATTGAGGCGACAATGGTGGTGTCGGAAATAGGTGATGCATGATCGCCAAATATACCGCCACCGAGCACAGCAGCCACCAAAAATTCAATAGGCAAGCCGCTTTGTTGCGCGATAGGTACAGCAATGGGGATCAGTATCGCAAAGGTGCCCCATGATGTGCCGGTTGCAAAGGCCATTATAGCGGCGGCAATAAATAAAATGGGTGCCATTAAAAATAATGGCACTTCAACATTAATTAATTGGCTGACATAAACCCCCGTACCAAGCGCTTTAATAGCGTCGCCAAAAGCAAACGACAAGACTAAAATGGCGACAACAGGTGACATATATTTAATACCGGTAACAATGGTTTTAACGATAGTCGACCATGACATGAGCTTGTGGCCCATAATTAAGAGCACTAAGAATACTAGCGCACCAACCACAGACCAAAACACAGAGAAAGCACCAGAACCTCGACGTATATCACCGTCACCGGTAAACCAAAGCAGTATAAAAGTGCCCATTAATAGCGTTAGCATCGGGAACCACATAATATAGGCGGGGGCAACATCATCAACCGTGGTTTTTTGTTGTGTCTGTACTACCGATTCAGCACGCTTTAATGGTCCAAAAATTCGGCCACTAAAGGCGGTGTAATAAGCTAAAGCCACTGCAATAATGGCGTAAAAATTATAGCCAATGGTAGCAATTAAAATACCGACCGGATCCTTAAATGAATAACCATCAAGTAAGCCTAAAACATAAGCTCCCCAGCCATTAATCAAAAATAAAATACTGATGGGCGCACAGGTTGAATCAACCAAGTAAGCTAGCCTAGCTCGGCTAAGCTTGTGCTGATCGAATAGCTTTTGACTCGCCATGCCGGCAGTAAACATGCTGAGATTAGTATCAGTAAAAATGGTGGTACCGATCACTGTGGGTAACATGCTAGCTTGTCGGCTGTTTTTCACTAAGTTTAATGAGGCTAGGTGGTTAATAAAGCCGTTTACCGCGCCCGATTGATTCATCAAGGTGACTAACGCGCCAATTAATAAGCTGAAACTGACAATATATACGTTACCTAAAGAAGTAAATACTTGCGTAATACCCAGGGTAGTGCCAGTTAAACCGTCAATAGGATTGCCATTTGCTATCATGACATAACAAAGCATTACACCACATAAAAGTGCAAAAAGTGCTTTTTTTCGCCATATGGCAATGATAATAGCAACAAGTGGGGGGAGTAAGCTAAAAACACTGTCTTGCATAGTAAACCTTTATTATTTTATGTTGGGGGGAGGAACTTGTAGCTATAACTTAAAAATTTACAGCAGCTAACTTTACCGTAAGCTCATTCAATAAGAAACTGTATGCTGGCAGACCTGAGGATAAAATTTTCAAAAAAAGAAACATACTTTGACTGAATTGCTGCAATATTTGAGTTAGATAAAGATAAGTGCAGCAATATAGCGTATATTTTATCAGAGTAAGGTGGTGAGTTTAAAGTTAGAGAGCAAATTTTTACCGTTTTGTTGGTACTTTATTTACCTGACCTACTCATATTTAAAGAATAATAAATCATTGTAGCCATTGAAAAATTCACATTTCACCCTTAAATAACAGTCACTCACTGGCGTAACGCATCAGGAACTATTTTGACATTAACATTAAACGAATATATCACGGCTTTTACTCAAGAAAAGCATCAAACTTCTTTGAGCCAATTTGGTCGAGGTATAGAACGTGAAGCACTTCGGGTGCTACCACAAGGCGGGTTGTCTGAACGCCCGCACAGTGAAGGATTAGGCTCGGCGTTAACCCATCCTAATATTACCACCGACTACTCAGAAACTTTGATGGAATTTATCACCCCGGTGAGCTATAAACCTGAAACGGTTATTGCCCAACTTGAAGATGTGCAAAAGTTTACCTTAAGCCAACTTGATGGTGAGCTATTATGGCCAATGAGTATGCCGTGCTTTGTTGATGATGACGATAAAATACCCTTAGCTCAGTTTGGTAAATCTAACATAGGTAGAATGAAAACTGTTTATCGCCAAGGCTTAAAAAATCGCTATGGCAGCATGATGCAGGTTATCTCTGGCATACACTTTAACTTTTCCTTTCCACAAAGTTTTTTTCAATCGCTGCAAGCCATCGAAAAAAATACTGATGACATTGATGATTTTACTTCTGATAAATATTTTGCATTGTTAAGAAACTACAAACGTTTTTGCTGGCTGATCCCATATTTATATGGCAGTTCACCCGCTATTTGTGGCTCCTTTTTAAAAAATAAACCGACTGATTTACCGTTTAAAAAAACCGAAAAAGGTTATTTGTACCTTGAGTATGCCACGTCGTTACGTATGAGCGATTTAGGTTATACCAACAGTGAACAGTCATCGTTGCAAATTTGCTATAACAACTTGTCAGGCTACTTAGACGGGGTGCAAAACGCGATTAACTTACCGTCGAAAAAATTTGAGAAAATTGGTATTAAAGTGGATGGTAAATACCAACAGCTCAATAGCAATGTTTTGCAAATAGAAAACGAATTATACGCGCCAGTGCGACCAAAGTGTGTTGCTAAAGCCGGCGAAAAGCCATCAGAAGCTTTAAAAAATAGGGGTGTTGAATATATTGAAGTTAGAGCACTTGATGTTAACCCTTTTTCTGCCACTGGTATAACGGTTGAACAAGTGCGGTTTTTAGACATTTTTCTGACTTTTTGTATGCTGGAAACGAGTCCAATACTTGACTGCAAAGCACAGGCAACCAGTGAAGAAAATATGGATGCTGTGGTAGTAAGAGGTCGTGATCCAAGCTTATTATTACGAGATATTACCCAAAGTAGTACAGAAGACAAGCTAGAAAACAGCGCAGCAGAAAAGTCTGTACAGCAATGGGGTGGCGAAATTTTCGCTAAAATGGCAGGTATCGCTACGTTATTAGATCAAGCTAATGACAGTAAGTTATACAGCCAAGTACTGGCGGCGGAAGCGGCTAAAATTAACGACGCGAGTTTAACGCCGTCAGCACAAATTTTAGCGGCAGTGGTGGATGAAAATCAATCATTAACGAAGATGGCCCTTGCTAAGGCTGTTGATTATCGCCAACAGCTTTTAGCTAATGATTATCAAGAGTTTAACGCAGAATATTTTATTGAAACCGTCGCCGATTCATTGCAAAAAAATGCCGATATTGAAGCAAACGATAAAGTAGATTTTGATACGTTTTTACAGGATTACTTCTCCTGAGTAACATTTAGCTTTTAATATCACGGTAATTTGATTGCCATTATCCGTGGCGGTTATGATCGTTCGTAACCGTTACCTAAGTTGTTGGCAAAACTTTCAGCAAAAAAAAGCGCGTTAAGGTAGTAACGCGCTGTAAATAATAAGAAAGCAATCCAGGAAGGTCTTACTTTCATGTATTATGACTGGCTACTTCGTTGTTAGTTCATTTTTCATACGATTAATTTGTTCTTTCTTCCTCTTGCTTACTTCCTAAATGAACACTCAGCAGTAGCTGTAGCTTGCCTCCATGATATGGACGTTTATTTTGCCTATTTTATAATCAGAATGATTCACCACCAAGTTCATCAAAGTTAACTTAATAGTTAAAATAAGTTTAGGGTAAAAAAAGCTGCCTAATATTGTAGATTAAAACAATGAATCTGCTGTGAAATAAATAAAGTTACTAGCTAGTACGCGCTTATTCCCGAAATGTAACTATCATAACTAAAAAGGTAATCAGTGCCAAAACTTAGATAAATTTTATATAGTATGTAGAGTCTATTTGAATATGATGTGATTATAGTGTTTTTATTTTATGCATCAGAAAGTTATGCATCAGAATAGAGCTCTCCAAGCGGGTGTTAGAAAAAAGTGTCATATATGGCGACTTTAATCTGAAAATTCGACAATATTCTGGCATGATATTATCACTCAAAACTAAGTAACTGCATTCATGGCCTTTTTTAAAACACTTATTATTTCTGCGTTAGCTTGCTTAACGTTATCAAGTTGCGCGACTAGCCCACCAAAAAATCCTGAAAATTTATGCGAAATATTCCGTGAACATAGAGATTGGTACTTTATTGCCAAAGAAGTGCGCGAACGTTGGGGTGTACCTATTCATGTGCCGATGAGTATGATGTATCAAGAAAGCTCATTTAAAGCAGGTGCATTGCCTCCTAGGGACTACCTGCTAGGGTTTATTCCTTGGGGTAGAGTTAGCAGCGCTTATGGCTATTCACAAGCAAAAACTATGACTTGGGCAGACTACGTGAGAGAAACTGACAATGCCGGTGCTGATCGTGATGACTTTGAAGATGCTATCGATTTTATGGGTTGGTTTATTTTTAAAACTCAAAAAATTAATAAGGTCTCTAAATGGGATGGCTACAACCAGTATTTAAATTATCATGAAGGTTGGGGCGGCTTTAAACATAAAAGTTATAAGAAAAAACCTTGGTTAAGTAAGGTGGCCCGAAAAGTCGATCGTCGTGGTAAGCGTTATTCAAGTCAGCTTAAAAGCTGTGAAGAAGAACTTAATCATGGTTGGTTATGGCGTTTATTTTTTGGTGGCTAATTCGTTTACTATGACAGAGGTTAACAAGTTTTTAGCCTCTCGTTATTTTTTCGCTTTATTACTAACAAGATTACTAGCCGTTATTAAACCAAGGGTAAGCTTTACCCCACTTAAAATTACCTGTGTCTTACACCGCTTTACTGCAACGTTTTAGTAGTTAGTTCCATAGCATAGTTCTTGCCAAAGTTGATAAAAAGAGTATTATTTTTTAACAACTCAGTGTGAATAAGGGCTGGAAAATAAACTCAGTGATTTTTAAAAAAAACTTCATTTTATTTCGAAAAATAGATTGCAAAATTCAAAGGCTATTTGTTAGAGGGCTCGCATTTGTTATCCACAGAAATTGTGGAAAAATCGTCTTCAGATCTAGAGCTGTGCATAACCTTGTTAGTAAGTCTCGTTGGCGAACATTCTATCCACAAAAAGCTATATAAATGAGCTGGAAATGCTTTGGGGTAAGTGTTATTTACTGATCGGCATTATAAGATGAAATGAATAATTGAGGACGGTAGCTCGCTATTAAAGTTAACTTATTAAAGCTTAGTTATCGAAGAACTCATAAGAAAAAAGACACCCTTGACTTAGGTTCAACGGTGTCTTTGCGCGAAAAGCTAGTTTAGCCTTTAAATCGCTAAGATTTAATACCGTCATAAAAATCAGGTAAAATTCTAACGGTTTTGATCATATTGTCTTTTACTGCGATAATTTCTAGCGGGTAGCCTGCTATTCTAACGCTTAAGTTTGCTTCTGGAATATCTTCAAGGTATTCCAAAATTAAGCCATTGATCGTTTTTGGGCCATCAGTAGGGAAATTCCAGGCCATTTCTTTATTCACGTCACGTACGGTGGCACTGCCATCGACTAAATAGCTACCGTCGGGTTGAATATTTACTTCATCACTGGTGGTTGGCGTCATCGTTGTAGTGAAATCACCGACAATTTCTTCAAGAATATCTTCTAAGGTGACTAAACCTTGAATATCACCATATTCATCAACCACTAAGCCTATGCGCTCTTTTGCATGTTGAAACTTTAACAGTTGCACATTGAGGGGAGTACCTTCAGGAATAAAATAAATTTCTCGCACAGCACGTAACAAGGTTGCTTTGGTAAATTGTTCTTTTGAGACTAATCGCAAGGCATCACGCATGTGAACATAACCTACTACATCGTCAATATTGTCACGATATAATAATACTCGGGTATGGTTTGACTGGGTAAGTTGTTTTTGGATGCGTTTCCACTCGTTATTGATATCGATGCCAACCAGTTCATTACGCGGGATCATAATATCTTCAACAGTGACATTTTCTAAATCGAGAATACCTACTAGCATGTCTTGATCTTGAGATTTCAATAAGGCACCTGATTCATTTACCACGGTGCGTAATTCTTCAGAGCTTAAACTGTGTTGTTCACGTTGTTCTGAACTAATCCCTAATATGGCTAATATGCCATTGGTGATCCAATTGACGGCAATAACGAAAGGGTAGAGTAGCTTTAAAAGTAAAACTAGGATTAATGAACTCGGAAACGCGACTTTTTCTGGATACAGTGCGGCTAAGGTTTTTGGCGTTATTTCAGCAAAAATCAAAATAACTAACGTCAGCAACAAACCGGAATAAAACACGCCTGCGTCGCCGTACAATCGTTGCGCTATGATGCCGGTAATTAGGGTGGCAAAAATATTGACTAAGTTATTGCCAATCAGGATCAGGCCAATTAATTTATCTGGTTTTGCCAGTAATTTACTCACCCTTTTTGCGCCACTATGATTTTGTTTTTCTAGGTGTTTTAACCGATACCGGTTAATCGACATCATGCCCGTTTCAGAACCAGAGAAATAGGCTGATATGAATATGAGAATGCCGAGTACGACAAACAGCATATCGGTAGAGATGTTATCCAAAAGGGATCCTATTGATGAGTTATTTATAACCAGTATTACAAGACCAAAGTGGAAAAGTAATACAAAGTTAACTTATACCCTAAAAATTATAATAAGAGAAATTCTTTCACAAATCGGCTACCAAAATAGGCCAAAGTCAGTATGAAGGTGGCAATTACGGTTAATATGAGTACCCGTTGGCCGCGCCAACCTTGTTTAAAATGTCCCCATAACGTTAAGAAGTAAATGCTGCAGGCGATCAGCGATAAAATAGTTTTATGCGCATTTACTTTTGAGATCATGCCGTCAAGAAACAAAAAGCCTAATGCTTGGCTGAGCAATAGGCAGATGCTTCCCAAGAGTAAAATAATATATAACTGGCGTTCAACTTGCATTAAAGGCGGTAAGTGATGCACGGCTTGTATATTTTTACTTTTTAATTTTTTATTGATATAGGCTACTTGAAAGGCATACAAAGTGGCGATAACTAAAATACAATAGGCAATAAGGGCTAAGGTAATGTGGCTTAACATGGCAAGCTTATCGGTAACAATCTCCATATTACCTATCGGTGAAATGAAAATCATACTGAGTTGCCAAAGGCCGGCAAAACCATAAATCACGGGTAATAATAAATTAACTTTGAAGCGTAAAGCGACCGTAGAAATAACTAAGGTAATAATTAAACTGACCAGAGAAACCACATTAGGTAGCGAGAAATTAAGGTGGTTATGGGTAAATAAAAATTGTGAGCTACTTAATACATGAAAAACAATCGCCAAACAGGCAAAAATCAAGGTAATGATTAAGTTTGGTCCTTTCGGATGAAATAAACGCGATAAAATTGATATCGTCGCCACGCTGTAGCATACAAACGCAGCAAATGAACTGATACTTGAAAATTCCACAAAGAGCTCCAAAAAAATTAAAAATTGTCCACAAGGTAAATAATACGGCTAGTTAATATTTACTATAGCGATTCTAGCAGAACCGCTAGCAGACTCCATACTATTGTTTATTTTATATCAAGAGTTTACGCAAAGGTTTAATGGCTAAGAATGTTAATATGCCAAGACAAGTTAAGCCAAACCAAAAAGGTATTAACTGGAGACTGTGTTGCATTTGCTGACTAATATCAATGTTAAAATAAACTAGCCCCCAGTCCAATAATAAACCAAAACTAATGGCAGAAATGCTAATGCCTAAAAGGTACTTTATTAATACGCTACTACCCATTTCATTTTTAATAACGCCTAAAGTAGAAATGTTAGTGGCCGGCCCTGCCATCATAAAGACTAATGCAGTACCTGGAGAAATGCCTGCCATAATAAAGCCAGCGGCAATAGGTGTTGAGGCAGTAGCGCATATATACATAGGAATCGACAGTGCAATCATCATCAACATAGCGCCTAAGCCACTGCCATAGCTTAATAAAAATGATGTAGGTACAAATGTTCTTACCGCAGTGGCAAACAATAAGCCTAATAATAGCCAGCGCACTAAGTCATCAATTAATTGTGTTGCGCTGTAGCGAATGCCGGCCAATGTTTTCGCTATTACTGAATAGCTAAGTACTGAATGGCTAAGCTTTGTTGACTTGCTCGTACAGCATGAGCTTGTTTTTTTAGCCATTTCAGCCGCAATAGGGGTTGTGCTTTTTGCACAGCAAGGGGTTAATTCACTATGCGTGTTGTGGCTTTTTACTCGGGTAAAGCTCTCTTTGGATGTTGCAACTATCATACCGGTAAAAATTGCCGATAATATTGCCGTCATGGGGCGATAAATGGCGAGAATAGGCCCTAACAAAGCATAGGAAACCGACACCGAATCTACGCCAGTTTCAGGTGTTGCGACTAAAAACGCTGCAGTGGCAGGAGCTGAAGCTCCTGAGCGTCGTAGTTCAGTCGCCACAGGGATCACGCCACATGAACATAACGGTAATGGTGCACCAATAAATGCCGCTTTAATAATGGCTTTATTACCATGACCTAAATGCCGGCTTAAAATTTTAGTGGATACCCAAGCTTTCATTAGGCCGGCAATAAGCAAACCGAGCAATAGCCATGGGCTAGCTTCGACACTGAGCTGTAATAAATTGTCAAAAAATAAAATAAAGGTATTCACACTTGGTCCAAAAGTGAGGTAATTACCGAGAGTTTATCATAAATTTTTTCACTGTTATTGATCTATAACCCCGCTTTTCTGTCTACATATTGTGAGATTAAATCTCATCATTAGCTTAAAAACATAACTTCTACTTTCGCTAATTAATTGTACGGGTATAATAGAGGTAATTTTTTGCGCAAAGTTAATATTTGAGTCATTTATGTTTGAAAATCTTTCCGATCGTTTAACGAAAACACTAAAAAATATCAGTGGCCGTGGTCGCTTAACTGAAGACAATATAAAAGAAACTTTACGTGAAGTACGGATGGCATTATTAGAAGCTGATGTCGCTTTACCGGTTATTCGCGATTTTATTGCCAAAGTAAAAGAAAGTGCTGTTGGGCAAGATGTTTCTAAAAGCTTAACGCCAGGTCAGGTTTTTGTAAAAATTGTTCGTACTGAACTTGAAATGGCGATGGGTGAAGTTAACGAAGCCCTTAACCTAAAAACAACGCCGCCAGCCGTTGTGTTAATGGCCGGCTTACAAGGTGCAGGTAAAACGACCTCTGTTGCTAAGTTAGCTAAATTTTTAACTGAGCGTGAAAAGAAAAAAGTACTTGTGGTGAGTGCTGATGTTTATCGCCCCGCAGCGATTAAGCAACTGGAAATGTTAGCCACTGAAATTAATGTTGGCTTTTTCCCAAGTGACATTAACCAAAAGCCTATTGATATTGCCAACGGTGCGATTGACCACGCGAAGAAAAACTTTTTTGATGTCGTTATTGTTGATACCGCCGGACGTTTGCACATCGACGGCGAAATGATGGCTGAGATCCAACAGTTACACGCCGCCATTAACCCCATTGAAACCTTGTTCACGGTTGACGCCATGACAGGTCAAGATGCGGCTAATACCGCTAAAGCCTTTAATGATGCTTTACCATTAACCGGTATCATCTTAACCAAAACTGACGGTGATGCCCGTGGTGGTGCGGCGTTATCTATTCGCCATATTACCGGTAAACCTATCAAGTTTATGGGGGTTGGCGAAAAGATTGAAGCCTTAGAGCCTTTTCATCCAGACAGAATTGCTTCTCGTATACTGGGTATGGGCGATGTACTTTCTTTAATTGAAGAGGTAGAGCAAAAGGTTGATCGCAAACAAGCCGAAAAATTAGCGAAAAAAGTAAAAAGTGGTAAAGGTTTTGATTTAGAAGACTTTCGTGACCAACTTGTGCAAATGAAAAGCATGGGTGGCATGATGGGCATGATGGATAAATTACCCGGTATGGGCAATATGTCAGAACAAGTTAAAGGCCAAATGGATGATAAAGTCACCATTCGCATGGAGGCTATGATTAACTCTATGACCAAAGCCGAACGACAACGCCCTGACGTTATTAAAGGCTCACGCAAGCGTCGTATAGCTGCCGGTTCGGGTACGCAAATACAAGACGTCAATAAATTGCTTAAACAATTTACGCAAATGCAAAAAATGATGAAAAAAATGTCAGGTAAAGGCGGCATGCAAAAAATGATGCGCTCAATGAAAGGCATGATGCCTCCAGGTGGTGGCATGGGCGGCGGTATGCCGGGGCGTTAACCTGTTAAGCTAAATCATATTTTGAAACTAAAAAAGGTAGCATATGGCTACCTTTTTTGGTTTCTACACTTTTATTTTCTAGAGTTTGATGACAGAAACCTGTTATAAATCAATGCTATAGTCTATTGTTTTCCTTAATTCAATGTGGGTCATAGCGGCTAAGTCAAGCGCTTTTATTTTTAAATCTAAAGTACGCTTTAACTGCATTGATATTTTTTCTATTAAGTATTCTATTACCTAGGGCTGTTAGCATTGAGCCTAGTACCACAAAGCTGGCTCCGATATAAGCGAGAGCATTTAACTGTTGTGCTTGGAATGCTGTTGGCCAAATTTGCTCAGCTATAGTGGCAAACATCACGGTAAGTAAGGGGGTTATCGCCAAGGTTGCACTCACTTTGGCGGTTGACAGATATTCTAATGACTTGGCAAAAGTGCCATAGGCAATGAGGGTGTTAGCGCAGCAAAAAAGTAACAAAAGTAATGCAGTATTATCTAAAGACTTTATTTTTTCCGGGCTTGCCAAGGGTAAAAAAAACAGGGCACTTAATAAGTAAATACACCACATTATTTGGTTTGAGCTGTAATAACGTAGCATTTGTTTTTGCATGATTGCATAGGCCGCCCAAGTTATTGCCGCCCCAAACATAATGATAAAACCAAATAAAAAATCATTGCTATCAATGCCACTGCTATTAATAAATTGTTGATTAAAAAACAATAACAAACCCGAGATAAGTACCAAAGAGCCGACCATTTGACCACGGCTAAAGTGTTCCTTCATTACAACAACACTGCCCAGTAACATGAAAAATGGCGCCATTTGAATGAGCATTTGTGCAGTTTCTACGGGTATATAGTGCAATGAAACTAGATACAGTATGTAGTTAAAACTCAACAGAATGGCAGCAAGCAATAGTCGTTTCATGACGCTAGTTTGTTGCAGTGCTGAGCTAGGTATTTTTCTGGATGCTGATAAAAATAGGGTCACGAAAAATGCAGCGAATACGAAGCGATACCAAGTAATAGTATAAGCGTCCATTAATAGTAAAACAGATTTTAGCGCTAAAGGCAGTAATCCCCACATAATAGCCGTGGTCATCGCTAGCATTAATCCTTTTATACTAGTGTTTGCAAGCTGAGTCATAGATTTCCCTAGCTAGAAAGAGTGAATTAAAGCGCGGGTATATGGCGCCTAGTTTTGCAGACGTGGATTATATCGTTATATTGGTAACACAGGTAACTAATTTGCGAAATAATTCATCGAAGGCTAGCTTTAGGTTGCTTTGTCAACAGAAAAGCGTAATATACGCGAGCTTTTCTGTTGCTTAGTCGACGGAAATGTCTGGGAAATTCGTTTTAACACTTAAATTATATAGAGGACGATATGGTTACCATTCGTTTAGCTCGTGCCGGCGCAAAGAAGCGTCCATTCTATCAGGTTGTTGTTGCAGATAGCCGTAACTCTCGCGATGGTCGTTTCATCGAGAAAGTTGGTTTTTTCAACCCTACAGCGCAAGGTCAAGCGGAAAAATTACGTTTAGACTTAGACCGTGTCAACCATTGGGTTGGTCAAGGTGCAACTGTATCTGATCGTGTGGCCAAATTAATTAAAGATGCTAACAAAGCAGCTTAATTTAATTGGTAGGTTTTAGGAGTTTGTTGTGGAAGTTATTGGTAAAGATGTCACTTTAGGTAAAGTAGGCGCAGTCTACGGTATCAAGGGTTGGTTGAAAATTCATTCATTCACAGATGACCAAGAAGCCATTCTAGACTATTTTCCTTGGTCTTTAAAATTAGGGAATAAGATTCAATCAGTAGAGATTACCGATTGGCGCAAACATAACAATGGTCTTGTGGTTAAAGTTGCAGGTATTGATGATCGCGATGTAGCCCAAAAGCTAGTGGGATCAGAGATATTTGTCAGCGAAGAGGCGTTATCAGACTTACCTGAAGGTGAGTTTTATTGGCGTGATCTAATCGGCATGGCCGTAGTTACTGACAAAGGTTACGACCTGGGTCGGGTTTCCGACATAATGGAAACGGGCGCTAACGACGTACTGGTTGTTAAAGCTAATCTGAAAGATGGCTTTGGTAAAAAAGAAAGGTTAATACCTTACTTAATGGACCAAGTTATACTTTCGATAAGCGCTGAAGATAAACAAATTTGTGTTGACTGGGACCCAGGTTTCTAACTTGAGTAAGAGTGTATTAACAAACATGCTTAGTGATAAGAAAATGTGGATTGGGGTGATAAGCCTTTTTCCCGAAATGTTTGACGCAATTACTGAGTATGGGGTGACAGGCCGAGCGATACGTAATGGTCTAATTGAGTTTCATAAGTGGAACCCAAGAGATTTTACTCATGATAAACATCGCACTGTGGACGACCGACCTTACGGTGGCGGCCCAGGGATGCTTATGATGGTTCAACCATTACGTGATGCTATACAAGCTGCAAGAAAAGCTGCAGATGAAGATAGCAGCCTTGATCTTATTAAAGACAAGGGTAGAGCGAAGGTTATTTATTTGTCGCCGCAAGGACGGAAATTGGACCAAGCTGGCGTACGTGAATTAGCACAACATGACCGACTGATATTTATAGCAGGACGTTATGAAGGTATAGACGAGCGACTAATAGAGTCTGAAATTGACGAAGAATGGTCGGTCGGCGATTATGTCTTAAGTGGTGGGGAATTACCTGCTATGAACATAATCGATGCCGTAGCACGCTTTGTGCCTGGAGTATTAGGACATCAACAATCAGCTGAGCAGGATTCATTTTCTGACGGTTTATTGGATTGTCCACATTACACTCGGCCAGAGGTTATGGACGTTTCGGTAAACGAAGCAAAGTCTGTTCCTAAAGTGCTATTAAGTGGTAATCACGAACATATAAGGCAATGGCGCCAATATCAGTCGTTAGAAAGAACTTGGACTAGAAGACCGGAACTTTTAACTAACCTAGCTCTGACAGCAGAGCAGCAAAAAATGTTAATTGCCATTAAGGCTGATAATATAAATACTGCTGATGACTGTGAAACCTAGGAAGAAGGTATTATGAGTAATATTATTAAGCAGCTCGAAGCCGAGCAAATGAGAACAGATGCACCAGACTACCGCCCAGGCGATACAGTTGTTGTACAAGTAAAAGTTACAGAAGGTGAAAAATCACGTCTTCAAGCATTTGAAGGTGTTGTAATCGCTATTAAAAACCGCGGCATCAATTCTGCATTCACAGTTCGTAAAACTTCGAACGGTGTTGGTGTAGAGCGTGTATTCCAGACACATAGCCCAATCGTTGACTCAATTGTAGTCAAACGTCGCGGCGATGTACGTCAAGCTAAGCTATACTTCTTACGCGAGCTATCTGGTCGTAAAGCACGTATTAAAGAGAAATTGGGAAAAAGATAATTCCCCTTTAATACGCGTATTGTTAGTTAGTTTGAGAAAAGCCTGTTTGGGAAACCAAATAGGCTTTTTTGTGTGTTTTTTACTGAATTAGTTAACACCCATGTCATTAAGCTACTGCCCACTTATGCTGGTAAAAATATGCCAAGCCTGCCTATTGCATAAAATCGCTTGGAAGCATACTGCGAAGCCTCTTATTTTTTTGGAAAGGCATCAATTATACCTTAATTAGTAGACGATGCTTGTTATCTGCTTTTACCAGAAACTAACTCAATGTAATTTATGAATTTTAATCATATAAAAGCGATTAATTATTACATGTGCAACTCGATAACCTGAAAATTGGATAAGGATTGAACTCATTGCTCACCTATCGAGCTGATTTTTAGACTAAAAAATATTTGAAAGAAAAAAGGTTGGCAGATGAATAGGTTAATAGATTTTTTTTGCGATTCTGATGATTTTTGCAATCAGTTTTTAACTATATGGGAAGCTGAATTGATCGCTAATGTTACTAAAAAACGAAGACGTCAGTCAACGTTGTCTACGAGTGATTGCATGGCTCTCGTCATTGCTTTTCATCAATCAAACCATAGAGCTTTCAAGAACTTTTCTATTGGTTTATTCAAACGTATTGACGGAATAACTTTCCTACTTTGTTGAGTTACATGCGTTTTTCACACACAATTTCTGTGCTACTTATTCCTATCTGTGCCTATTTATAAATGATTAAAGGAGAGCCCACGGGCATTGATTTTTTTGGCTCCACAAGCTTAAAATATGCCATCACATTCGTATCCCAGGTAACCGTATATTTGATCTAATTGATAAAATTGTAAGGATTTATGTTGCAATTTGATGATAATTAAGTAATTCTACATCGGCAATCAAGGAAGATTGAATTAAGTCAATAGCTTAGCTCTATGCTTCTGTAGTCTTTTTTAATGTATAGGGAAATGTTTTATGAAAAAATTTATCTTATCTGCACTTGTTTTTACCCCCCTCTTTGTCGGCTGTATGGCCACATCCAATACTGATTCAGCCGCTAATTTAGATCGAAACGCTGCTGTTGCAGAGCTCACTACCCGCATGGATAACTTAGGTTATTATTACCCTGTAGAAGTACAGCCAGGCATTGATGAGTTTTTAAATATGTCGGCGATGATTCTAGAGCGTCAGCGCAATGTTATGGGTGATTATCGTACGCAAACCGACAATTACCGCGATGTTCAAGCATTTTTATATGCTCATGAAAAATCAACGCCGGAAGAATTACAAGCAGCTATAACCAAGTTTGATGCGGGTGCGACAAATAAAAATGAAAAAATAGGTGACAAAATAGCATCATATAATAAAGCTAATGAAGGCATCTACCAAAAAAATGTCGAACTTGCGACGCAACTAACCATTGAAATTGCTAAGTCAGCCATCATTTTAAGTAACTATGGACCTGAAATTGCAAAAATAACCGCTATTAATTACGGTGCTTCAGCCGTAACATCTCTTTTTTCAAGTGATGAGGAAGAAGAGGAGGTTGAAGATTCAAAAGATATTGCGACTGTGTTAATTAAGGCTAAAGACCAACTTTTTTTAGCACTAGAAGCCAACGACATTATTGAACTTGAGCAGTTAACAATAACAGCTATTAATAACCTGCAATTAGAGCAAGAAGCTAAAAGTTAATGAAAACTAGTCTATTTGCCTGTTTTTTGGCATTTACTTGCAGCTGTGCAGCTACAGATTGGCCTAACTGGGTAAGCCAACCGCTAAAAAGTGATGATTATATCACTGCGGTTGGCATTGCTGATAATCGCACAGCAGCAAAACAAGCGGCTTTAGCGGATATCGTTACTCAGTTAAGTGTCGATGTAAATACTCAACAGTTGCAACTGCTCATAAAAACAGAGGCGAAAGCAAGCGGCTACTTTGAACAGATAACTACGGTTAAAAGCTTGCCTATGACTTTAACGGGTATTAAAGAATTAAACTTTAGTCAGCAAGACCGTAAGTTTGCTTTACAAATAGGGGTTAAAAAAACAGATATAGTCAGTGCATTAACATCTGACTTATTAGTCCTTTCTCGCCTGTCACCTCCCAATGAAAATATTGAACAGCGTTTTATCTGGGCATTGCAAAATACTGAAGTACTTAGCCAAGCATCAAAGAAATTGGCAATAGTAGAGCATTTGTCTGGACCAGCCGTTTCAACACGCTCAACACTTGAGTACTTATTAACTCAACAATCCGAGGCTTTGGCAGCAATTGCATGTGAGGTTATTGGCGCCACAACAGATCACGAAATTATTTCTGCACTTAATTCTGCACTACCTCATAGTGGCAGTACGCAATTATGGATGCGCCCACAGCTACGCTGGCAATATGCAAAAAAAAATAACCACCATTCTGCTAAGGGCTTTTTAACCTTGGCCTTAACACAAAACTCCAACCCTTTTAAAGTCCTGTTGAAGCATAACATTATAGCCCAAGGACGTGCCTTAACACGTGAAAAGGCCAAACAAGACGTCATAAAAAAATTAGTACAGCAACTTAAAAAGCCTGCTAGCCAATGGCTCTTTGATATTTAGGAATAATCATGAAACTAGTAAAAAAATTAACTTTATCAGCATTAACTCTCGCATTGTTAGCTGGGTGTCAATCAACACAAAAGCCAGGTAGTTCAACACAAGTTGCTAAAGTCAGTAACCGAGCATCTAATGCAATTGTCGCCAAAAGTGCATACGACTTTGATAATTCAGATATAACAATGCCTGCCTATTTTGATACTCAAGGTCTTGGAAACTGCATCTTTGATAGCAATAACGAAAACAATAATTGCCCGCTTAAAAAGCCCATTATTCGTATGTACTTTGATTTAGCTGGCGTTAGTGGCAGTGGCATTGGCGTAGATGCTATGCGCGAATTTGATAACAATCAATTATTACTTATGCTTGAAAATCAGTTTGCTGGTATTAACCGCTTCAGAATTGTCACGCGTGATGACGATACCATCTCAAAGGAGCAGCAAATAGTTTTAGAGCAGCAAGGGACAAAAGTTTTAGCCAAAAGAGCCGAAGTAAAAGCATTACTTCCTGACTTTGTTATGAAAATTGATTCTTTAAGAACACTAAAAACAGAAGGATCTATCACCGATTGGGCCGATTACACACTGGAGCTCACAACCGGTGTTATTAACCCGCAAACACGTGAAAAGCTCTCACACCCTAATTTAGGTAAAATACGCGTTAAATCTGAAGATGTTCGTGATCGCTCTGAGCTTAAATACACTATGGTTAGTGGACGTTATGTTGCTGGATTTCATCTTGACCAAAGTGCACATGTTAATGCCGTATTGAGTGATATGGGTTCACGTGGAATTGATATTTTACTCACTCGTATGCTAAGTGAAATGCCAGCAACTGCTCAAGTTTTAGGTATTAAAGGAAATAAAATAAGTCTCGATAGAGGTCAAAATGCGGGTGTACTACCGAATGAGACCATGATTATTTTTACCTATGAAGCGGGTTTTGTTGAACCTATAGGTGTGGCTAACGTTAAACCTTCTCGCAGTAGTGCAAACGGTGAAATTATCCGTTGGAAAAACTCATCCATTGCGGATGAAATTAAAAGTCACTCGAAAGAAGGTATTTATCGTCCGGCAAATGGTGTCAAGATATTTGCTGTCTCTGTTGGAACACCAGCTGACTTTCTAGAGAACCGCACATGATAAAAAAGTTCAGTCTTTTAGCGCTGTGCTCGTTAAGCGCAAATGCTGAAGTTAATGTTCTAGCCAATGGTACGCTTGAGACTACAGCTTGCGCCTATGGTCGTGGCAGTGTCGCTATTCTAGAGGCAAAAAATCAAGCAAGTATCGAACTGGCCAACTTTATTAAAGGCAATAAAAGTTTAAGTGCACAAGCTACCACTCAGCAGATAAGCAGTAGTTTAACGGATGATGCAGCAACACTTTATCAGAAAAAGCGCAGCTTAATGTTAGCAGGGTTAAATAGCATGGCTATGCCTTTAAACTATTCAAGCCCAATTTTGAGTGGTAATGATACCTGCATGAAAGTTAGCTTGGATCCTAACCAATTAGGGGCGTCAGAAGAACAGAACTGGCAAGAAGACTCTCATGATATTAGCGTTACGGTTATTGGTGAAGGTTGGGCTAAAAAAGGCAAATCAGCACTGGTTAACGCAGAGCAAGACGCACTGCAAAGAGCAGTTTCTCAAGTCGTTGGCGTTTGGCTATCACAGCAATATGCTCAATCGTCAAGTACAGAGATGAGTATTGTCGACGGAAATGAGTCAATGCATATGCGTGAGTTGATTGGTCAACAATTATCAAGCCACAGCGAAGGGCTAGTAAAGGAATGGCAAACGTTAAAAACTAAAGCATTACAAGGTGCTGGCATGCAAGTCACTCTTCTTGCCGTTGTTGAAAAAGCGCCCTTAGTACAACAAGCATCTCAGTTACTCAGCATTATAGGTTCACCGCGAGTAAAGGTATTTGCTCCAGAGCCCTTAAAAACAGAATTGAAAGCGTGGTTAAATCAACAAGGTATTGAGGTTGGAGACTCAGCAAGCCTAGCTATTTACGCTCAATCTGAACTGGTCAAACGTGAAAATAATCGCCGTCTGCATTTAAGTATTGATGTCCGCGATTTATCAGGAAATATCTACGGTAACTGGAAAAATGATCCTTCGCTTATGTCGCTACCCAAAGACCCGCATGTTGAGCAAGACTTACTCGCGGTATACTTAGCTAGCCCATCACAATCAAGGGCACTTCATTTAGCCCTTAATCAGGCATTTACTCAAGTTGTTGCTCGAGGCGGTTTAGTGCGCGAAATATTACTGCCAAATCAAAAGCTCACAGAGCCTGAAATGCTGCACGATGTATTAAACACATTAGGTGGCGTTAGTGACGTTGCTATTCATAAACGTAATGACTACACGGTAGCAAGTTTAAGGTATAAAGGAAATACGGGGGAATTGGCTAATGCTGTTGATCAGGCAATCGGCACAATTACCTCAAAGACACTTTCAAAAATTAAAATCGAAGACGATTTTACCCTCAGATACAAATAAGGATAGATGATGAGATTAAAAGTATTCACATTGGCGATGGTTTTAACTATGCCAGTTATGGCGAGCGAAGAGTTTAGTTTAACCGATATGATCCCAGCTCGGCCGGGTACAGAAGTGGCTAATGCTGAGCAAGTAAAAGTATCTGGAGATATTGTTTTAGCCGATGATAGTACACTCGCTGTTGCCGTCGCTCATCAAGCGCTAATTGATGATAATGAAGATGGCATTAAAATGATTCAAGTTGGCAGTGGTACCGGTATTTTATCCATTGGCAGTACAAGCTATAACACCTATGACAATGTCAACGCGACGTTACTTTCAAAGCGTGGCGCTTATAACCAAGCTTACCTTATTGCTAAAAAGCAACTGATTGAAAATATGAAAGGCGTAGAGCATCAATGTGCCAATGTTGTTGATGCACGTTTAGATGTTATTGATACCGGTGTTGAGGGTGTTGCGAATGAACAAACGAGCATGCTTGAAGCATGTAAAGAGTCGGTGTCAGGTTCATTAGCCGGATTTGTCACTTATGATGTTTTCGATAATACGGATGAAAAAGGTGTGCGTGTCAGCTTGATTTCAACGCCGAAAACACGCTCACAAATCAAAGGAAACCGTGGTGCTGTTGCGATCACAACAGAGCCTAATATTATTTTTCAACAAGTCATTAGTGATGTGAAAACAGGGGTTTTACCTCCGGTTGGCGCTAAAGTGCTAACCAATATCAATACAGATGAAGTGATCGTTATGGGCTATGGCTCAGCTATTATTCGTCAAAATAAAAACAAGAGCCTATCACGTAAGCTAAAAAGTGCAGCAAAGTCACAATCTCAAACACGCGCTCGCTCAGCTCTTTTAGCAACTATGCAAGGTGAAAAGGTTTACTGGGAAGGCAGTTTTGATGAAAATCAAATGGAAGGTACTCAACAATTTGAGTATGACGATCCAAACCTTAATGATCCACAACAAGTAAAAATACTTGAAGAAGATCGTAGCACTTTCTTGAATCAACTAAAAATGTCTGATCAATACGCGACATTAGCAAAAGGAAAGTTACCACCGGGTGTTAGTGTTAAAAGCTTTGAGAGTGATGATGGTTTTTGGCAATATAGCGTCGCAGTCTACGCACCAAGCTTAGAAGCCACAGCTCGCCAAGCAGCTAAAGAAATGACAGGTAATAACGGCCAAACGGCTAATGGTGTTGCCCGTGAAGGGAGAAAGATTAAAGCGCATGGCGGTTTAAACGATCAAGCTACAAATCCTAAAGGCGTTTCTGGCAAAGTAACGACTGAAGAGGAGCTTTAATGTTCACGCCTGTTTTAACGTTAGCCTTGGTGGCTTCGGCCACTTTCGACTCAGAGCAAACCATTACTCAACAAACGGCTTTTATTAAAAGTCAGGCTAATGGTCAATACGCCCGAGTTATGGCGTTAAAATCAAGCGCGCAACCCGCGCTTGAAAAGGCGTGTCGTAACGCACTTACCTTACCCGCGCGAAAAGATATTAAAGCTGCTCTTGCTAAAAAATTGGCTATTACACTACCAGAAAAAATCAGCTATATAGCGGCAAAAATAGTAGATTATAAACAAGAGTATCAACAACAATGGCTAACCTGTACCGGTGAAGTGAGTGCTGCTAAACCTGATATTAACGAGGCTGGTTTAGCCTTAAGGGCTGCTTGGTGGGTCGGTGACCAACAAGACAAAAAAAACATTAGGCCTTTACTTAAAGTTGCCATGAGCCATGTAACAACGGCAGCCGATGCAGTTGCGCTAGTGGCAGCACAATCTCCGGCAGCAAAACGTTTACAATACCTTGATAGTTACCTTGATGTAACTGGGCTGTCACTAGAGGTAGCAAAGTTCTTTGTTGCTAAAATCTGGTTTGAGAACAAGCGCTATAAACAAGTGATATCACTGATGAATGGTTGTGAAAGTATAGATTGCAAGCGTTTAAATTTAGCTGCAAAAACTCAATATGAACAAATCACAGCGGATGATCTAACAAGCTACTTTTAACTTTATAAAGGCGTAATCAATGCACGTAAAAAATAATTACTTGCTCAAACTTGGCGCGATAGCATGTTTTAGTTTTAGTTTATATTCTCTTGCTCAAACAAGCGATAATGCAGAGTTTGAAGCCTTTTTAAAACAGCGACAAAGTGAATTTAATCATTATGAACAACAACAAAATAAAGCTTTTGAGCTGTTCGTTAGTGCTTGGAAAGACGCTGAAAGTAAATATTTAAAGCAGGTTAAAAAGAAATGGCCAGACCCTAACTTACCTAGTAGTAAGATATGGGTAAAATACAGTGATGATTTAAATAACCGAACCACGGTTAACTTTGCTAGTGGTGAGGTTATTGTTGAATTGCTCAAAAGTGCCAATGATAAACAAGCCATTGACTACGCTAAAGCACAATTAACTGAATTATCAAAAGTCAGTGTAAATAAAACGCTGTTAAAAGATCCCATTTATATTGCGGCAAATCACACCTTAAATATAAACCATGTCACCACAATTAACCCTAAGAAAAAAAAGGTAATTAAGACTCAAAAATCATTAACGGTAGTGCCTCTAAAAGCCGCTGTTGATCAAAGTGTCTTACCAGAAAAATTGGTTACTGAAACTCTTTTAGCCGCTAGACCGAAAGTAACTAAAAATAATAACCGAGTCACTGTTCGTTATAAATTACCTAAAAATACCTTATCACAACAAGCCAAGCGTTATTTACCCGAAGTACAAGTACAAGCCAAACGGTGGAATTTAGAACCCGCTTTGCTATTAGCTATTATTCATACCGAATCAAGCTTTAATCCACTTGCCCGTTCACCTATCCCTGCTTTTGGACTGATGCAAATAGTGCCAGGCTCCGCAGGTAAGGATGTCAGTAACTTACTTCAAGGTGAACCTCTTTTACTTAGTCCAGCGTATTTATATCAAGTAGACAATAATGTCGAAGCTGGCAGTGCTTATTTCCATATACTGAGCAACCGGTATTTTAAGCATGTCCATAGTGAAAAATCTCGACTCTATATGAGCATTGCGGCCTATAACACAGGGCCTGGGAATGTCAGTAAAACATTGTCTGGTATTAACTCGCTTAATCAAGCAAGTATTGCCGCTAACTCAATGACTTCAGATAACGTTTATAATTTAATGCTAAAAAAATTACCCGCACAGGAAACACGCAACTATTTACAAAAAGTGATAAAACGAACCGCTTATTATCAAGAACAACTTAAAGGAATTTAATGATGAAAAAGTTATTACCCGTGATGGCCGCTTTAGCTTTAGGCGCATGCTCAAACACTGAGAAAAATCAATCGCAACCTCTGGCAAAAAATGATTCTGTGCCTAGCTGGGTATTCTTACCTGTATCGGAGAAAGGACTAGCCTCTTCTTCATGTGTACGCTGGTCTGGTAATATGACAACAGATAAAGCACAAGCCATTGCCGCTTCGCGGGCTGATTTAGTGCAACAAATACAAGTCAAAGCAAGTGTGATGGATCGCTTATATCAACGTAAAGCACAAAGTAATGAGCAGCTAAATATCGGTGGTACCTTTGAGCAGGTCAGTAAACAAATTGCTGAGCAAAGTATTGTGGGTGCTATCCCTGAAAAAATTGCTTTTGCGCGTTTAGATGGTCAAAAACAATTATGTGCGCTAGTCGTCATGAGTAATACACAAGAAACCTTTAGTAACCTTGTCGCTAAATCTGGTAAGCGTTTAGACCCTAGCTCACGAGAAGCCCTTTATGAAGAGTTCAAAGCACAAAAGGCAATGAAAGACTTAGAAAAAGAACTTAATAACTTAAATAAATAAACGCGTTAAATTGGTTATTATACTGCAAAACTTGAACCGACAGCAGCAATAATAAGTACTAGCGGCAATTCTGTTCAGGGCTTAGGGGCAAAGCTTTTTGTTACATATGCTTTAATATTATTGACACTGGATAATCGTCGATTACAGAGCCAATACCTATTTTATTGTCACGCCTCAATCATTCATTTGAGGCTTCTATCTTTCTAATTTTGATGTCTTTTTTTTATTATTAAAGGCAATTCAATGTGCTGTCGATATTTAAATAATGTGATTTTTGTATAATATTAATATGAAAAATCTATTAATATTCGACTTAAGTGGTGTGTCCCATCACGAAAACTTAGGCTATTATGTTGGTAAGTTAAAAAATTGATCGATAGTTGAATGAGGTTTTGCTTCGACGTCTCTACAAGCCATTAAATAACAAGATTTCAAGGATTAAGCATGCAAAAACTAAAAAGCCATTTTCCCGTATTAGCACAAGCAAAAGCCCACACCTATATTGATGCAGCGAAATATGACGCTATGTACAAGCAGTCAATTGAACAACCTGATGTTTTCTGGGCTGAGCAAGCTGAACAGTTCCTTGATTGGTATAAGCCTTGGGATAGTGTTTCAGATGTTGACCTTAAGTCTGCTAATATCAAATGGTTTTCTGGTGGTAAATTAAATGTTAGTTACAACTGTATTGATCGTCATTTAGTCAGCAAAGCGGATGATATCGCTATTATTTGGGAAGGTGATGATCCTAGCGAAGATAAAAAAATAACCTATCAAGAGCTGCATGATCATGTCTGTCGTTTTGCTAACTTACTAAAAGCACGTGGCGTGAAAAAAGGTGATCGTGTTTGTATTTATATGCCAATGATTCCAGAAATTGGCTATGCCATGTTAGCTTGTGCCCGCATAGGTGCCGTGCATTCAGTGGTATTCGGTGGTTTCTCTACTGAAGCTATTCGTTCACGTATCGCTGATGCTGACTGTAAAGTCGTTGTTACCTCGGATGAAAGTCTTCGAGGTGGCCGCGTTATTCCATTGAAAGTCAATGTTGATGCAGCCGTTGCTGATTGTCCAAATGTTCACTCAGTTATTGTTGTGCAACGCACAGGTGGTGATGTGGCGTGGAATGATAAAATTGATGTGAATTACCAACAAGAAGTCGCTAAGCTTCCTGCAGTTTGTGAGCCGGAAGTGATGGACGCTGAAGATCCACTCTTTATTTTATATACCTCTGGTTCAACAGGCACACCTAAAGGTGTGTTACATACTTGTGGTGGCTATTTACTTTACGCCGCTATGACCCATAAATATGTTTTTGATTACAAAGACGGTGAAATTTATTGGTGTACGGCAGATGCAGGCTGGATCACTGGCCATTCTTATATCTTTTACGGACCGTTAGCCAATGGTGCAACTACGCTCGTTTTTGAAGGTGTGCCGACTTATCCTGATGCTAGTCGTTTTTGGCAGGTGTGCGATAAGCACCAAGTCAATATTTTTTATACCGCACCAACCGCTATTCGTGCCTTGATGAGTGTTGGTGATAGCTTTGTTGAAAAAGCGGATTTATCATCGTTGCGCCTTTTAGGTACGGTAGGTGAACCGATTAATCCAGAAGCATGGCATTGGTATTATGAGGTTGTGGGTAAAAGTAATTGTCCTATTGTTGATACATGGTGGCAAACAGAAACGGGTGGCATTTTAATTACCTCTTTGCCTGGAGCGGTCGATATGAAACCAGGGGCAGCAGGTAAACCGTTTTTTGGTGTTAAACCAGCACTCTTTGACAAAGACGGAAATACCCTTGAAGGCGCAAACCAAGGCTTATTAATGATGACAGGCAGTTGGCCTGGTCAATTACGCAGTGTTTATGGCGATCATGATCGCTTCTATCAAACCTACTTTAGCCAATATCCAGGAAATTACTTTACCGGTGATGGTGCTAAGCGTGATGAAGACGGTTTTTATTGGATAACCGGTCGTGTTGATGATGTGTTGAATGTTTCTGGTCACCGACTAGGTACTGCTGAAATTGAGAGTGCTTTGGTATTGCACCCCGCCGTTGCTGAAGCCGCTGTTGTGGGTTATCCGCATGAAATTAAAGGTCAAGGTGTTTATGCTTATGTCACCTTAATGAGTAATGCGACAGAGTCAGATGAGTTACTGCGTGAGTTAACTGAGTTTGTGGCGAAAGAATTAGGGCGTTTTGCTAAACCTGACTACATTCAATACGCTCCAGGACTGCCTAAAACCCGTTCAGGTAAAATTATGCGTCGTATTTTACGCAAAATTGCTGAGAATGATGTAGATACGCTAGGTGATACCTCAACCTTGGCTGATCCTGCTGTCGTTGAGAACTTAGTTAAGAATCGTATTGTGCATAAATAAAGTTGTATACATAAATGATTAAGGAGAAAGCGCCATTTGGCGCTTTTTTTATATCATATTCTTGATAATAGGGCTGTATGTGAGTAAATTATAGTGTAATATAAATGATACAAAGTAAGTAAACTTTACTTTACAATAAAAGGAGCGTAAAAATTGTACAATCTGCAGTATCGATATTATTACCTCCCATACTTTAACTAGTTGCTCTTCTAGTCGCATTGCTATTGGTAGAAATAGTAACTAGCCAAAATGCTTTACTTAAAACTCACATTTATTGCTCTATATTTAGGAAAGAATCATGTCAAACAATACTTTAACGGCGTCAGATGCAAACCAAATACCTAAAAGCAGGCTGAACGATATTCACGTCAATGCAGAAGAGGTCTTAATTACCCCTAATGCTTTACGAGAAGAATTACCGTTGCCAGAAGCAGGACGTGTTTTTGTTAAAAATGCTCGAGAAATCATTGCTAATATTATTCACAAAAAAGATCATCGCCTATTAGTCATTGCCGGCCCTTGTTCTGTACATGATCTTGAAGGTGCCAAAGCTTATGCAAGACAACTAAAAAAATTACACGATAAATATCAAGATAGTTTATACATTGTTATGCGAGTTTACTTTGAAAAGCCGCGTACTACGGTCGGCTGGAAAGGTCTGATTAATGATCCGCATATGGATGGTTCATTTGATGTGGAAACTGGCCTTCGCAAAGCCCGTGCATTATTGATTTACTTAACTGAGTTAGGTTTGCCGTTGGCGACTGAAGCGCTAGATCCAATCAGCCCACAATATTTAGCTGAGCTATTTAGTTGGTCGGCTATTGGTGCACGCACCACAGAGTCACAAACGCACCGGGAAATGGCCAGCGGCTTGTCGATGCCGATTGGCTTTAAAAATGGTACCAGTGGTGGTCTTGGTGTTGCTATTAATGCTTTGCAGTCAGCGGCCTCTTCACATCGTTTCATGGGTATCAATCGCTTAGGGCAAGTGGCACTGATTAAAACTTCTGGCAATCCTGACGGTCATGTCATTTTGCGTGGCGGCAAAAAGCCTAACTACGATGCGGTTAATGTCGCTTTATGTGAAGAAGAACTAGCCAAACAAAATTTAGAGCCGGGTATAGTGGTCGATTGTTCGCACGGTAATTCTAATAAAGACTACCGTCGTCAACCTTTAGTGGCTGATAATGTTTTCGATCAAATTTGTGCCGGCAATAAGACTATTATTGGTATTATGTTAGAGAGTAATATAAATGAGGGTAATCAAAGTTCAGAGTTACCCATTGACCAGCTGAAATATGGCGTTTCTGTGACAGATGCTTGTATCGATTTTGAAACTACAGAGCAGCTTATTTCAGCGGCGAGTGCTAAACTTGAAGTGGTTTTAAAACAGCGGATTAATTCAACCGTTAGTGAATAGGAATAAGCAGCTACAATGAACAGTGAATTTACATTTGAGCAAAATTTAGGTGTGTTACGCGATGAAATTGACGATATTGATGGTCAATTAGTGGCATTATTGGCAAAACGTCGCCTTGTTACCACCAAAGTGGGTTCATTAAAAAGCGCCGCCGGTATGCCAATTTTTGCCCCTGAGCGTGAAGCAAGCTTATTAAAGGTGCGTCGCCAGCAAGCTATAGATGCCGGTTTGTCGCCAGAATTAATTGAAGATATTCTGCGCCGCTTGATGCAAGACTCTTATGTCAGCCAAGATGCTAGTGGCTATCGTTGTGTCAATCCTGATTGCAAAAAAGTTATTGTCATTGGTGGTAAGGGGCAATTGGGGCGCATTTTTGTTGATTTATTTACTCGTTCTGGCTATCAAGTACAGGTTTTAGAGCAAGCTGACTGGCCAAATAGTGCTGATATTTTAGCCGAGGCGAGTTTGGTCATTGTTGCTGTGCCGATTCGATTAACCACTTTAGTTATCCAAAAATTAGGCAGCTTGCCTGAAAATTGTATTTTGGCAGACGTTACCAGTATTAAAGAAGCGCCACTATATGAAATGATGAAAGTACATGCTGGCCCCGTGGTTGGATTACATCCGATGTTTGGGCCGGATGTCACCGGTTTAGTTAAACAAACTATTATTGCTTGCGAAGGTCGTTTTCCACAACAGTATCATTGGCTACTAGAGCAATTTAATGTTTGGGGGGCAAAAATATATCCGGTTGAAGCACACACACATGATCAAGCCATGTCTATGGTGCAAGTCATGCGACATTTCTCAACCATAGCTTATGGTTATCACTTAATGACTGAAGGCGCAGATATAGCGCAATTGGTGGAGATGAGTTCACCAATTTATCGTTTGGAGTTGATTATGGTTGGGCGTTTGTTTGCTCAAAACCCAGAACTTTATACTGATATTATTTTCGCTAATCAAGACAACATTGCTATGATGAAGCGATTTGCCTATCGATTTTTAGCATTACTTGAAGACGTGCAATCAAATGATAAAGCAGCTTTTACTGAGATGTTTTCACAGGTTGCTGATTACTTTGGTGATTATGCTGATATTTTTATGCAGGAAAGTAAAGTGATGTTGGCAAAAGCAGACCAACTAAAAAAATACTAAACAAGGACTGAGATGAGAAAGTTTGCGGTGACGCTATTAAGTATTATGCTTGTTGTTGTTTCTGGCTGCGTTAATAGTCAGGTGGAAAAAGCGCCGATGGCCATTGGTGAAATTAGCCAACAGCAACTGATGGCTAATCATAAGCTTTTCCAGCAAAGTTATCAGGCATCTCAACTGTCTGAGCTTGAAATTACTGAAATTAACCGTTGGCCAAAGGATTTACACGTAGAGGTTTACTTTGGCTCTTGGTGCCATGACAGCGTGCGTGAAGTGCCTAAATTTTTAAAAATAGTGGCTCAAAACCCAGCGCTTTCAAATCGCTTAATTGCCCTCGATTATGCAAAGTCAGAGCCAAGCGGATCAGCTAAAAACCAGGATATAAAATATACCCCCACTTTTGTTGTTTATCAAAACGATAAAGAAATTGGTCGTATTATTGAACGTCCAAAAGTGTCATTAACCGCTGATATCTCAGCGATGTTATAGCTTAGTTTACAATGTAAGTATGAGCATGAAGAGATAAAATCGCCGATGAATTATATTCTCTGCGATTTTTTTGATAATAGCTTAATAGATAAGTAGACTTTATAGCTTGTCGTCTGATTAAGCGACTATAAAGTACCGCTGTGCCGGCTTAGCAGATGGTGAGTTAAAATATTGCAATAGGTATGAACTCCTTGCATGGTAACGAAAGTAAGTACTTGAAGTTTTATAGCTCTTTTTGATCAAGCGGTTACTTTTTATAATGTTATATATTGCACAGAGTAACAGCTTTAAGCTAAGAACAGGCACATGTTGGCAGGTGATTTAAGTGCTTATCCAGCTAAAATTTGATGGCGATTCCGACCGCAATTGAACTCTCTATCCAGAGTGAATCGCTAAAGTTTGCGCTACACATATTCTGCTGGCAAAACAGGGCGTCATCCTCATCAATTAAGGTGGCATAGGCGCGCAGTTCGGTCACTAACGCCATTTGCAAAGAGAATTCATAGCGAGTACCCAAGGCGACACTGGCAGAAGGATACAATTCTTCACTACCTTGTTCGGCATCAAAATAAGCACCACCTAGCCCTAAGCTCAAAGTTGTTACATAGTTTTGCTGACGGTACAAAGCGATGCCATTAAAATGTGCATAAGTGATATCTAGCTCATTATTAGCTTGATTTTCGCCAATAAAATCATGACTAACGCGGTTCAAGAGTATCTGACCTTGGGCATTAACATTTTCTTGCCACGCTATACCAACAGCCATGTTATTGCCAGAGTCAATATTGATATCGCTATTGTCATTGGTAACCAAGTCTGGACCGTATATTTGACCGAACATAACGCTGAGTTCTAATGGCTGTGCTATAGCGGCATGTGATAACAAAAAAGTGCAAAGCATTGTTAGTGGTGTTAATCGGCTATTTACTTTCATGACAAGGTGTCCTGTGATTTATTTTTTATAAACTCAGCCAAATGTAGTGGCTAATTTTTGCCAGCTTTGACCAATTTTGGCTGAGTTTTAAGACCGCTAAAAATTAAGATTAGCCAAATAAGTCAGTCAGTTTTTTCTTGGCTTTTTCTTCTAGCTTCTCTTTCAATTTATCTTTAGCACTGTCGGTTAACTTTTTCTTTTGCGTGGCTTTTGCTTGTTGCCAAATTTGAGATAATGCTTGTTTAACAATCTCGGCACCGAGTTGGCTTGCAGGCAAACCAGTTTCACCACCGACATTACTTAATGTGATATCTGGTAACGTGGCACTATGTGCTTTATTACCAAAAGCACTTAAATCAAGCGTTAGCGCCGTGCCAGCAAGGATAATTTTACTGACTTTTATTTTAGGCTCTTCAGCACTGTTAGTTTCAACAGCACTTGCCTCAGCGTCAGGGGTGTTACGCTTGATAGCATCTAGAATATCTTTAATGTTGGAGCCACCGGTTTGGGTGAACTGGACAAATGCTTTCGGTGATTTGATGATTATCGCATCAATAATAATAGGTGTTGAGGCTAAACTTTCTAAATTAATATCAAGGGTTACTTCCTCTAAAGCGAAAGCGTTTGGTTGGCTATAAGTTTTAGGGTTGGTTAAGTTAATACCTAAAATACTACCTGCGCCGCTAGCGATCTTAATATCAACAGTTTTTACTGTAACCTTTTGTTCAGTGACTTTGCTGCCCACAGTTTCAATTTGACCTTTAATGTAGCCATTCAGTGAACTTCCTGCTAAAAACCAAAGAGCACCACCACTCAGTAATAATAAAACAATAATAATCGAGGCAATAATTTTCACGAGATCAATCCTTAAAATGTAAAAATGAAGCATCGCGCATACTCGCTATACTTCATTTGGTTTATGTCTCATTAAATTATATCTTAATAAGGACAAAGTTAATTATTTTTTCTAATTTGCGACCAAAGCCTTAAATCTTAGGCTAAGTTGTCTCCAGCACTGTCAGTATCTAAGTTATAATAATATTATTGTAATTTATTCAATCTTAGAGAGCTTTGTTTATGTCTACTGCCATTGGTCGTCGCTTACCTTTGTTATTACTTGTTGGAATGTTAGTTGCCTTAGTTGTTTATTTACAATGGCCTGAAAAGACCTCCAGCAAAGAAAAATATCAACGTGTTGTCGCAGTAAAAACGGCTAAAATCGATTTAGTTGATTTTAACGATTCAGTCGAGGCCATAGGTACCTCACGAGCGAATGAGCAGGTCTATATTACCAGTAAATATTCAGATGTTGTTGTTGAGGTTTTATTTCAAGATGGCGAAACGGTTAAAAAAGATGACATTTTAGTACGACTAAATAGCCAAGAGGAAGCGGCTAAAGTCGAAGAACTTCAGGCTAATCTTGCCGAATCTGTCGCGCAACTGAATCGTTTTCAAGGTTTGTACAAACAAAAAGCCACCGCTAAGTCGCTAGTTGATGAACAAGAAGCAAAAACTAAGGCCATTGCAGCACAACTACTCAGTGCCAGAATAAAGCTAGCTGAACTTACCATTAAAGCGCCATTTTCAGGCATCTTAGGCTTTCGCGAAATTAGTCTCGGTGCGTTAATTAATGTTGGCGATGTGATCACCAGTTTAGATGATCTGAGTATTATTAAAGTTGATTTTTCAATTCCAGAGCGTTACTTAACTACCGTAGCGATTGGTCAGCGCATAGAAGCGAGCAATATAGCTTATAAAGACAAAGTATTTGTTGGCAAAGTCACCTCGATAGACTCTCGCATCGACAGTGTTACACGAACCTTAAAAGTACGTGCAAAAATTAACAATGCTAATAATCAGTTACGTGCGGGCATGTTGTTAAATTTGCATGTGGTACGCAAAGTTGAGCAAATATTACAGATACCGGAAAGTGCCATTATTCCGATTGAAGACCAACATTTTGTTTTTATTGTTGAAGCGGGTAAAGCTATTAAGAAACCCTTAGATATTGGTCGTCGCTACCGTGGTTTTGTTGAGGTTATTGGTGGTCTAGAGGTAGGCACAGAAGTAGTTGTCGAAGGCGCTTTAAAACTACGTGATGGTACTAGTGTAAATACCATAGGGAATAAATCGTGATTTTATCTGACCTGTCAGTTAAGCGGCCAGTCTTTGCCACAGTAATTAATTTACTCTTGATTACCTTTGGTATTGTCGCTTTTTTAACCTTACCCCTTCGCGAGTATCCTGATATCGACCCGCCGGTAGTGAGTATTAATACCTCTTATCCTGGCGCGTCGGCTGCAATTGTTGAAAGTAAAATCACGCAAATATTGGAAGATAGAATTAGTGGCATTGAAGGAGTTAAATCCATCAACTCTTCTAGCCGAGTCGGCCGTTCTAATATTTCAATTGAATTTGAATTGGACCGTGATATTGACGCCGCGACAAATGATGTGCGTGACAGAATTTCGCGCGCGTTAAACAACTTACCAGAACAAGCTGAACCGCCTGAGGTGTCTAAGGCAAATGATGATGAAAGTGCCATAGTTTGGTTTGTTTTACAAAGCGAGGTAATGAGCACATTACAGCTAACTGATTACGCCGAACGTTATATTGTTGACAGGTTTTCTGTAGTTGATGGCGTAGCACGAGTGCAAGTTGGTGGCGGTAGAACCTATGCGATGAATGTGGTGTTAAACCGAAAGGCTATGGCCGCTAGAGGCATCACTGTTAATGATATAGAACAAACCCTGCGCGCTGAAAATGTTGAATTACCGGCGGGAGAAGTGGAATCAATTGACCGAGATTTTTCGATTCGTGTTGAACGCAGTTATCTAACCGAAGACGACTTTGCCACTATGGTGGTGGCGCGTAATGATGATAAATCATTAGTTTATCTGGGTGATGTGGCTAAAATTGCCTTATCGGCGGAAGATGAAGAAAACATGTTTCGTGGCAATGGCAAAAACATGGTGGGTTTGGGCATTATTAAACAGTCAAAAGCCAATACCCTCGAAGTAGTTAAAGCGGCGCGAAAAGAGATGATGTCGATTCGTGGTGGCTTGCCAATAGGTACCACGATCACTAATAGCTATGACTCATCAGTGTTTATTCAAGGCTCAATTGACGAAGTATACAGCACACTGGCTATTGCCATGACCATGGTGGTATTGGTTATATTTTTATTTTTGGGTAACGTTAGAGCAACACTTATTCCAGCCGTCACCGTACCTGTGGCGCTAATTGGTTCCATGATGGTGCTATCGTGGTTTGGTTTTTCAATAAACTTATTGACCCTACTGGCCATGGTGCTAGCCATTGGTTTGGTTGTAGATGATGCCATTGTGGTACTGGAAAATATTTACCGCCGTATTGAGCGTGGGCAAAGCCCTTTGCTCGCTGCATACGAAGGCGGTCGAGAAGTGGCGTTTGCGGTTATTGCGACCACCTTAGTGCTAGTTGCGGTGTTTGTGCCGTTAATCTTTTTATCAGGTAACGTCGGACGATTATTCACTGAGTTTGCTATTGCGATTGCGGCAGCGGTTATTTTTTCTAGCTTAACAGCATTATCGTTAACGCCAATGATGTGTTCAAAAATGCTAAAACATAAGGAACGTAGCTCATCGTTTGGTCAAAAGTTGGATCGAGGCTTTGCTAAATGTGAAGCCGCTTATGGGCGTTCGTTAAAAGCCAGTATCCATCAACCCCTGATGATATGTATTGTGATTATTTTGTCGCTATTTGCGGTCTACAGTTTATTTAATCAATTACCTTCAGAGTACACACCAAAAGAAGATCGTGGAAACTTCTTCGTCATGATGCGTGGTGCAGAAGGGGCAAGTTATGAAAATAACGTCAAAAATATGCAGCAAATAGAAGAAGAATTACTCGTGCATCAACAAAGTGGAGAGCTTGACCGAGTGCTTGTGCGTGTGCCAGGTTTTGGTGGTGCGGGTGGTATTGCCATTGTGGGTATGCCCGCTTGGAAAGATCGCATTACAGATACCTTCGAATTTATTAATAAAATAAATGGTGAGCTCGCTAAAGTAACAGATGTTAGAGCGTTCGCTATGATGCGCCGAGGCTTAAGTGGTGGCGGGTCTTCATCACCGGTTGAATTCGTCTTGCAAGGTAACACCTATGAAGAGTTAGCAAAGTGGCGTGATATTATTATTGCTAAAGCGCAAGAAAACCCCAATCTGCACAGTATTGATAGTGACTACAAAGAAACCTATCCACAATTGCTGGTTAATATTGATCACAACAGAGCCTTCGACTTAGGCGTGTCGGTTGGCGATATTGGCCGCACCCTTGAAACCATGTTGGGTCAACGTCGCGTGACTAACTTCGTTGAGCGCGGTGAAGAGTATTATGTGGTGGTTAAAGGCGAGAAAAATGATTTTTCAAAACCTAAAGACATTGATAATATTTTTGTTCGCTCCACGGTCAGTAATAAATTGATACCCTTGTCGAACTTGATCACAATAGAAGAGAGTGCCACATCGTCGCAACTCAATCGTTTCAATCGCCTGCGCAGTGTCACTATTAGTGCCAACTTAGCCACAGGCTATGCCTTGGGTGATGCCTTAGCGTTTTTAAATACGGCGGTTGCTGAGCATTTGCCTGAACAAGCGCAAGTGGCCTACAAAGGCCAGTCGCAATTATTACAAGAATCAGGTAACTCTATCGCTTTTATTTTTATTTTGGCCTTAGTGATAACCTACCTAGTATTGTCAGCCCAATTTGAGAGTTTCATTCATCCTTTTGTGATTATGTTAACTGTGCCATTAGCCTTAGTTGGCGCTTTAGCTGGCCTGAAACTGATGGGGATGAGTCTGAATATATACAGTCAAATTGGCATTGTGATGTTAATTGGTTTAGCGGCAAAAAATGGTATTTTAATTGTTGAATTTGCCAATCAGTTACGTGACAAAGGCATCGCCTTTGAAGAAGCATTGATCACCGCAGCCACGCAACGTTTAAGACCTATTGTGATGACCACATTCACCACAGTCACCAGTGCTATCCCATTAGTGCTGGCGGTGGGGCCTGGTGCTGAAAGTAGAATGGTGATCGGCGTGGTGATCTTCGCGGGTGTATCATTGGCCAGTATTTTTACTTTATTTGTTGTACCTGGGGCTTATTATTGGCTGTGCCGCAATACAGGCTCACCACAAGTGATCACTAAAGAAATTGAGCACCAGCAAGCTCAAGCCGCTATAGAGAAAATGTAGTTATACCAATTGAATTAAAGCAGTGAGCAATGATAAGTAAAGACAAGTAGTTAAGAGTCAGGCGCTTGATTAAGCAATAATGGGCGATTGTGATGGTAAGCAACACAGTTCTTGGCTGCTTAGGCTATCTTAAATGATCGATTATTTATTTTAATTGCTACTCAATAGCGCCAGTATCTAAAAGTCCCTATAGCAGTCATGTTATAGGGACTTTTTTACATTTAACGCAGGTTATGCTTAATAATTAGAACAACTAGTTATTAAATAAATGCCTTATATTTGGCCATTATTCCTGCGTATAAAGTAGACCACCTAATTAATGAAATTGGTATAACCCAAACACTGAGGCTAAATTACTGCTGATTATTTTTGCATAAAAACCAGACGTCTTGATTAAAAACTATACTTGGGATATAAATAGGGAAAATAATAATAATAAATTTGGGAAATATTGATGTTTAAGGTTAATAAAAAACTTTGGTCTTTTAATTTTGGTTGCCTAATTGCGGGTTCATTAGTTTGGTTGGTTCATCTCGGTAATTGGGTGCCAGTACCCAGCATACTTCACCCCCATACTGATTTTATGTTGGACTATTACCCTGGTGTAGTGACGGCTATTACCGCAAGTATGGTCAGTATATTGTTACTGTTTTTTATGCATAAAGGATTTAAATTATGTGCCAGTGAACATACGTTTTGGCTATTATTACCAACAATGTGCTTTATTAGCTTAACCTTGTTAATGGGGCAGTTTATGTTTTCAGGCGTTATGTTCGCCGCTATGCCCATATTATTTATCTTAGTGTTTAGTGCTATTATTTTTAGACTAAAAAATCGCAAACTGGTAGTTATCTAAACTGGACTGAGATTAAGCAGTGATGTGTGATAAGCATTGAGAGCTAAGCATTTAGAAAGTAGATGTATTAATAAAGGGCAGTTTATCTGCCCTTTATTATGTTAAGCATTAGCGCTTATATGAGTGCGCTACTTGGGACACTGGTTGGGCTAATGTGTTCGATAGGGTAACAACCTAGAATTTTAATGAAATTTGTTTGTTCAGTGATTTGACTAATCGCCTCTTGTAAAGCTAAGTGCTTCAAATTGGCTTCTACATCGACATAAAACATTTCTTCCCAAGGTCGCCCTTGAATTGGGCGAGACTCAAGTTTACACATGTTAATGCCTTTGTTTTTCAGTACCAGGAGGCACTCGACTAATGCACCAGGCTTTTGACCAGTGGCAATAATTAAGGTTGTTTTTGCTGGAATTTGTTCAGCAACCTCAATAGGTTTACGCGCCACTAAAATGAAGCGACTATGGTTTTCAATTTGGTTGGCTATCTGTTTTTCTAAAGCCTGAAGTTGGTATAAGTTACCGCCTTCTTCGCTACCAATAACCGCAACACTGTCGTCTTGCAATTGATAGACTTTAGCCATGGCATCAGCCGTACTCTCACAGTATTCAATGCGAATATCACTTTGTTTATCTAAAAAGTTACTACATTGCGCAAATGGCTGACCATGGGCATAAATGGTTTTGATTTTATTAAGTTTGGTATTTACGGCGGTCAGTAAGCAATGCTCAATAGGTTGGGTTATTTCGCCAACAATCGACAAGTTGGTATGTTGCAGTACGTCATAAACTTCATTAATGCTGCCTGAACTGGTGTTTTCTATTGGCAACATGCCATAGTCAACCGAGCCAGATTCAACTTGCTGCATAATCTCAGCAAAACTTTGACAACCGCTTTCAATAATTTTTGCTGCACGGCGAGAAAAATAACGATGGCTTGCTAAGTAGCTGTAAGAACCTTTATCACCAAGAAAAGCGACACTGACAGCCGGCTCTTGTATATTTGGATTTGCTAAGGTTTGCAGGTAAGCCTGCTGATTTAGTACGGAATCTTCAATAATGGTTTGAAACACACGGGTCACGTAATGCGCATCTAAACCTAGTTTTTTACCTTGGGTGATCAAGCGGATCAGTAACTCTTGTTCGCGCTGTTGGTCTCGTACCGGACGAATGAGATGAGCTTTGCTTTTTGCAACATTTAAAGTCAGGGCGCGGCGTTCAGCAAATAATGTCAATAGTTGCTGATCGAGTAGGGTAATTTTTTCACGTATTTTATTTAAATCTAATGCTTCGTTCACCGCGTTTTCCTAATAGGTAGTTATGAGTTTATTCGCTTTTATTATCATATTCTGCGAGTTATTTATTACTGTTACTTGTTGCGACCACTAAAACTAAAAAACCTCCATTAGGAGGTTTTTTAGTGAATGCCAAAACCTAAAGCGCGCTCAGAGAACTGAGAGAAAGAAAGTGTTAAAGAAAAAGGCTAGTTTTGTCATTTGCATAGCTTTACTTTAGCCACCATCACACCAGAGTACAACCGTTTCTTTATGCCTTTTTTATCTAAAGGGATAAAAAAGGCTTATCAGCAAGAGGTTAGACCAATACACAAGGAAAAACTGAGCTCTAATAACTTAAAACGGATAGCTAATAACTATTATCTGTCAGTTAAATACATTGATAGATAATAGTGAAAGAACTCATGATGCCAACCCCCCATATTAATGAACGTATGACGCCGATATTCATTAAATAGGCAATATTGTAAAGCACTCTGGCAACAATATGGGTAATAGCGAGTTGCTCGATAAAAACGCCGGTGTTTTGTGTCGCTATGGCTAACAAAACGGCGGGGGAAAATATAAGCAAGGATTCAAAGGCATTTTGATGTGCAGCGAAAGCTCTAGCACCAAAGCCGGTTAGCTTAGCTTGTTGATCACGAGGGTGATTGTTGTTGTAACCGCCCATTTTATTCATGGCAATGGCAACTGGAATTTTGGCAATAAAAGGTAATAGGGTGGCGATAAATAAACAAATAATTAAAGTGGTCATTATTGTTCCTTAGTATGTTGATGGGTTGCTTTGCTTTGCTTTGCGAGTAACTGAGTAAGCTAGTAACTGAGTAACGTCAGTGTGTACTTGCTTGGGCCAGGCAAAAAGCTAGATGCCTGACCTTTTATCCAACTTTCATGTCCTAAACCATAATATGGGCTCCAAGGATGACCTGATTGACTAGTAGGCATATGAAAAATGCCACTTTCTTCGTGTCCAGGAGAAACAACCATGCGCTGTGACGCACCAAATGATTGTCCTTGTACTCTTGGCATGTAGCTATCACCGGGCAATTCTACTTCAGGCATATCAAGCCATTGGCCAATAAATGGTACAGCACGACTTAAGGGGTGCTGAATTTTGCTGATGTTTTGTTTACCCCAAGTGGCGTTCGCCAATGTACTTGATTCGGTCATTTGACTGAGTGTTGTCTCAAGGCTAGCTTCAAATAAGGCTGGCCAACTTTCATGACTACGCCAGAGAAAGTTCTCGGGTTGCTGATTGATTAACTGCCATAATGGCGTTTCTATTTGGTGACGTATGCTATGAAAACTGTAACTTTTATCAAGCTTGGTCATGTTTTCATTGAAAATTGCAAACACTTGCTCTCTGACGGTTAAGCGAAAATTTCTGATCAGGCGATAGGCAACAGAATCTGTGCTTGCTGACAAATATTCAACGTCGATAATTTTCTTCACTTTATACCAGTCATTATGCTTAGCCAACATGGCGTCAGTGAGCACATCAGACAAGATAAATCTTTGCCAACGTAATAAAAATTTAGCGCGGTTATCAAGGGCAATATCGAGTAAGGCTTTTTCATCAAATGATGCTTTAGCTTCGAGGTTTTGTTTTATTTGTGAAGATCGCGCACCGATGGCATAGCCGCCATTACCGACTTTGCTCAACATATCGGCACCAATAACCCGTGAATTTGCTGTCCATAAGCGCGAATTGTCTGGGTTGATGACTTTGGGATACGCTTCAGCTGGCAAAAGTCCTAACCATTTATTTTCGCCATTGGCCCAAGATGTCGGTATTTCACCAAAATTTGCGCTGCGTTGTGGGATCGGCCCCATGATGGTCCAGCCAATATTACCTTGTTTATCGCCCACCATTAAGTTTTGTGCTGGTAAGCCGGCACGAGCCGCAATAGCGAAGGCTTGCTCTACATTGGTAGCGGTTTCAAATTCAACAATAGCCATGTTAACGGCGGCTTTGTTGTGAGCAATCCAACGATAGGCAAGTAAATCGCCTTGAGCATTTTCACCGATAACTGGCCCCCAAATGGTATCAGTTACCGTTATGTCGACCGCTTCTTGATCTTTTACCGCGATAATTTGTTTACGTTTGATAAAGTTCTGGTAGCCATCAGGCGTTAAGTATTGGCTTTTATCGGCATTGGTTTCAAGAATGATCACATCGCTCCAGTCACCATAACTGTTGGTAAAGCCCCAAGCAATATGACCATTGCTGCCAATAATCATGTTGGGTGTGCCAGGTAATGTTGCGCCGGTGACTTTTACGGCCGTATTATCGACACTTTGATATTCAAAGGAGGCTCTAAACCAAGTGTTTGGTACCCGAATGCCCAGATGCATATCGTTGGCAACCATAGCGCTGCCGGTTGAACTGATATTACCGGCAATAGCCCAATTGTTTGAACCTGGGAACTCTTCATTTAAAGCTGATTTTTTTCTGGCCAGTGGTGAGGGAATCCTGTCAGCTATTAGCGGGTCTAGCGCTTGATGCTTTAGCAAAGCCGCCATACCTTCACTTGAGGCAGAAGGCCAAGCTGCTTTTGGTAATGGCGATGCAGGAAACTCAGTGCCATCTATGGCAGCATCCCAACGACTGCCTTTAGGGTTAAGAAATGCATACACTTCAGAGCTTAAGAGTGAATGCATTAAGCCTAGAGTTCGTTCGCGCTTTCCATCTTGATACTGTAAGTCGATATACATACTGAGTACGGTTAAAATGGTATCTTCTTCTTGCCATTCGACGGGTGCTTGGCGTAGCAGTAAATATTCAAAAGGTGGCGCTTTAAGGTATTTTAAGCCCTGATTTACCCCACGAGTGTAGGCTTTTAGCAGGTCTAAATCTGCGGTTGATAATTGTGACACTATGCGAGTAGCGCGTTCACGAAAACGATGGCGGCGAATGTCACTGTCATAGGCTATTGCGGCGTCACCAAATAGGCTGGCAAGTTCGCCAGCTGAATTTCGGCGTAATAAATCCATTTGAAAAAAGCGTTCTTGAGCATGAACAAAGCCTGTGGCGATAGCGATGTCTAAGCGATTATCTGCTTTGATGGTGACAATGCCTTGCGAGTCTCGCTCGACGATAGTGCTGGCAGATAAGCCATAGAGTGTTTGCTTACCGTCTAATTGCGGTAAGGCACTGTCGATTTGACTGTATATCCAAGTACTCAAAGTCGCGATAACTAAGAAGAGAATAAATAGTATGCCGATCAGCGTATTTTTTAAATGTTTCATTAGGCTTAGCAAAGTAAACAATTTCGATAGCTTAGAGTACCTTAAAACAAATGAAGTTTGAATCTTGATGATTCGATAAATTCATCCTAACTATAGATTACACTTACATATACACTCATCACATATATACATTGGATAAAGTCCGATGCTTGGTTGAAATCGCCTTGCTGATTTTATTTGATGTTACACTCAGCCTATTGGTATTCAGATGGTTTGGTATTAAAATGGTTTACCAACAAAAGGCTTAAAATGATGCTAGAGATAAAATTAAAATGACGAGTTGCGCAAATAATAATTTTGCCATCATAGTGTTGGCAGCAGGGCAGTCGTCTCGTTTAGGTCAGATGAAGCAATTAATTAATATCCACGCACAAAGCTTAGTTGAATGGCAATTAGCGCAAGCTTTAAAGGTGACAAGTCAGGTCTATTGCGTTTTAGGTTTTAATGCCAGCCAAGTTCAAGCGCGTATTGACCATCTCCCCATCAAGACTATTATTAATAGCAAGTTCTCAGACGGCATGGCGTCATCGATTGCTGTTGGTGTTGCAGGATTAGCTTCTGATATAAAAGCGGTTATGATCGTATTAGTTGACCAATGGCAGTTAACCTCAGCTGATTTGATTCGTCATCAAAGTTATTGGCAAGCTAATCCTCATGCTATTATTGTTGCACAAGACCTAAGGGCAGTTGCGTCAAACGAAAAAGAAAACATTGGCCCGCCGGTGATATTTTCTCAAGACTATTTTACTGAATTAACCCAGTTAACAGGTCAGCAAGGGGCAAAACCTTTGCTAGCACAATACCAAGATAAATTATTAAAAGTACCACTCGCGCATGCGTTTATTGATATAGATACACCAGAGCAATTAAAATACATGGTTAGAAAGCTTGGCATTAATGCATAACATCACTCGCTAACGCTAGGCTAACCTAACCAAAACAAGGTTTAACAAACTTAAAGGAAATGATTGTATGATCACCTTAACGGTCAATGGTAAAGAACATCAATTTAATGATGATGGCGATATGCCCTTGTTGTGGGCATTAAGAGACATTTTAAAATATACCGGTACCAAGTATGGTTGTGGTAAAGGCTTATGTGGCGCTTGTACTGTCCATGTTGATGGCCAACCCGTTCGGTCATGTGTTATGCCAGTGTCGGCTATTGCGCAGCAAAAAATCACCACTATTGAAGGACTTTCTGAACATGGAGAACACCCAGTTCAACAAGCGTGGCAAGCATTAAATGTGGCACAGTGCGGTTATTGTCAGTCAGGACAAATGATGTCAGCGGTGGCATTGTTAGACCGCAAAGCTAAACCAAACGATGAAGATATTGAACTCGCCATGAGTGGTAATATTTGTCGCTGTGGTACTTATCAACGCATCAAACAAGCGATTCACCTTGCCGCTGACTTGGGCACTGAAGTAAAAGGAAGCGGATCATGAAACATATTGAAAATGTTAGCCGTCGCGGCTTCTTAAAAACACTCGGCATCAGTTCTACGGCTTTGGTGCTTGGAGTGCAATTACCGTCAATGCTAACTATGCCAAAAGCCTTGGCAGGCGTTATAGCCGCTGATAAATTTTCACCTAATGTTTATGTCCAAATAGGCAGCGACAATATAGTCAGTATTGTCGTGCATAGGTCAGAAATGGGTCAAGGGATCAGAACCAGTATTCCTATGATTGTCGCCGACGAGCTTGGGGCTGACTGGCAACAAATAACGGTTGTACAAGGTTTAGGTGATAAAAAATATGGTAGCCAAAATACGGATGGTTCACGCTCGGTAAGACGCTTTTATCAACCACTGCGAGAAGCTGGCGCTGCGGCACGTATGATGCTGCAACAAGCCGCAGCCAAGCAATGGCAAGTTGATGTGAGTGAAACCGCAGCGCTAAACAGCACTATTGTCCATACAAAAACGGGTCGAACATTATCTTTTGGCAGCTTAGTTGCCATAGCAAGCACGCTAGCCTTGCCTGCACAATCTGCTTTGATATTAAAAGATAAGAAAGATTTTAATCTTATTGGTAAATCGGATGTGGCTTTAGTTGACGGTGAAAAAATCGCAACAGGAGCTACTACCTACGGTTTTGATGTTGAATTAGACCAGATGCAATATGCTGTTATTGCTAGGCCACCGGTACTTGGGGCAAAGGTTAAATCATTTAATAGCGCTGCGGCAAAAGCCATTGTGGGTGTTATTGATGTAGTGCAACTACCTGATTTAGAAGAGCCCGCGGTATTTAAACCTTTAGGAGGCGTTGCCGTTATTGCTAAAAACACTTGGGCGGCAATGAAAGGTCGAGAAGCATTAGCAATGCAATGGCATGAAAGTGCGCATCAAAGTTACAACAGCGATGACTATAAACAAGCATTAGCAAACAGTTGTGACAACCCGAGCAAAGTGTTGCGCAGTAAAGGTGATGTAGGCAAAGCATTAATAGCGGCTAAGCAAGTGATCACAGCATCCTATTATGTGCCGGAATTAATTCATGTCCCCATGGAGCCGCCAGCCGCTGCCGCACATTTTCATGACGGTATTTTTGATATTTGGGCTTGTACTCAAACACCGCAGTCAGCGCAAAGTACCGTGGCACAAATTACCGGTATTACGCCAGAAAACGTCAATATTAATGTGACTTTGTTAGGGGGTGGCTTTGGTCGAAAATCTAAGCCAGACTTTATTGTTGAAGCCGCGATACTCTCTAAACAGTTAAATGTGCCCATTAAAGTGATGTGGACTCGCGAAGATGAAATTCAAAATGGTTATTATCATGCGGTTAGTTATCAAAAGCTTGCGGCCGGTATTGATGAAAATGGCACGGTTACCGCGTGGCAACATCATGTGGCAGAGCCGCCTATTGGCTCAACGTTCAGCCAAGGTGAAGACTTAATTGGCTCAGAAGCTGATTTAGGCTTAATTGATATGCCCTATGATATTGCTAATGTCAGTTGTGCTGCCGGCAAAGCGCCAGCTCATACTCGTATCGGCTGGATGCGTTCAGTCACTAATATCAACCATGTTTTTGCAGTAAGTTCATTTGTTGATGAGCTGGCCCAAGCAAAAGGTTTAGACAGCAAAGACAATTTAATCGCCATGCTAGGTACAGATCGTAAAATTGACTTCTCGAATGAGCAGGCCAAATACGGAAATTATGGTGAAACACTAGAGAAATTCCCTGTTGACACCGCACGTATGAAAGCGGTAATAGAAAAAGCCAGTACCATGGCAAAGTGGGGCAGAAAGCTACCTAAAGGCCATGGCCTAGGTATTGCCATGCATCGAAGCTTCGTCAGTTATGTGGCTTGTATTGTTGAAGTATCAGAAAACAGTGACGGGAAAATTAAAGTGAATGACGTTTGGATGGCAGTAGATTGTGGTTTAGCGGTAAACCCTGAACGCATTCGCTCGCAAATGGAAGGCGCGGCTATTTTTGCTTTATCATTTACCTTTTTTAGCGAACTAAGCGCGAAAGATGGGGTCATTGAGCAAAATAATTTTGATAGTTATCAAGTGGCTCGAATGGCAGATACCCCAACCACACATGTAGAAATAATTGACAGTGACGCGCCTCCAGGCGGTGTCGGTGAACCGGGTGTTCCGCCTATTGCCCCTGCTATTTGTAATGCTATTTTTAATGCCACAGGTAAACGTTATCGAGAATTGCCATTAAAAAAATATGGTATAGTGTAAATACCCATGGTTAGCTAGCTGCAGCGGTTTTAGGCTGTGCTAGCGGCCAATCTAATTTGGTAAGTTAACCAGAAAAAAGCAGCAAATTATGCTGCTTTTTTATTGAATGCTGTAAAATGGTAAACGAACTGATAAAATAGTAACAATCGATATTCAATTGGTATTCTACCATAGGAAAATAGATGGCTTCATTACAAGACCAGTTGCTTAAAGCAGGTTTAACCACCAAGCAAAAAGCACGACAAGCAAATAGTGATAAACGCAAAACAGGCAAACAAAAACGCAGTGGCGTCAAGGTTGATACCAGCTTACAAGAGCAAGTTAAACAAGAGCTTGAGCTGGCGAAAAAAGACAAGCTAGCCCATGATATTGCCTTGAATAACGAAAGAAAACAAACCTTAGCAGCAAAAGAGCAACAGCAGAGAATTTTACAAATTTTGCAACATCATCAAGTGAGCAATGTTAAAGGCGAAGCAGAATATAATTACACTTTTAATAGTAAAATTAAGAAGTTATTTGTTGATGCTGTCACCCATAAAGCCTTAGTTAATGGCCGTTTAGCCTTATGTGGTGTCAATGATACCACTTATATCGTTACCACCGAAACGGCAGAAAAAGTAGCGAGTTTAGATAAAGCGGTTATTTTGGTGCAAAACACCAAGGTGGCTGATGAAGTTATTGCTGAAGATGACCCTTACGCAGAATTTCAAATTCCTGATGATATGATGTGGTAATAAAATCATGTCATTATTTTAGTTTATTTACTTAACAGTGAGCACAAACCCTACTATGTTTTTAATTCGTTGGCCGATTGGCCGTTTAATTTTGTTATTAAATTTTATATTTTCTCCCAGTGCGCCAAAACGCTCGCCACAACTACAAAAAGAAGTGGATGCTAGTACGGCACATTTAAGCTTGTATCAATTACCTGCTTGTCCATTTTGTGTGAAAACCCGTCGCGCTATGAAGCGATTAGGCTTAAATATTGAATTACGCAATATAAACCAGCATGAGCAATACCGTGAAGAGTTGATCCGAGAAGGTGGTAAAAGAACCGTACCTTGTTTAAAAATTATCAATGCAGATCAATCAATTACTTGGATGTATGAATCAGGTGAGATTATTGACTATTTAGAGAAGTTTTCTCGTTAAGTGCCATTTTTAATTAAACATGACTTTTAATTAAATATTGAGCTTTTATTAAGAATTTTTTCACCTCTTTATGGGTCTGTATATTGCAAGTTAATCAGATGGCTATAACTAGATCGATCAGAGGTGAAAATGTTAATTAACACGAAAAAAAACCATCAACTGTCTGAGCAGCAAGTAACAGACGAGTCAGTTTATTATGGTCGACGTGAGCTGTTAAAGAAGCTTGGTTACCTAGGTGCGGGTGGTTTATTAGCACAATCTGCCAGCACTAACGCTGGCGCACTAGACTTTTTCAGTAGTAAAGAAGCCGAGGTGTTTAAGCGCCAAGCCTTAAAGTTTGCGCCAGCAGGCGAATCTTTACAAATACTCACCCCTGAAGCTAAAATTTCCAGCCATAATAATTTTTATGAATTTGGTACGGGTAAGAGCGATCCCGTTGAAAATGCGCAAGGATTTAAGGTTAACCCTTGGCAACTCAGCATTTCTGGTGAAGTCGATAAACCTTATACCTTAGGTTACGATGATTTATTTAAATACTTTCCCTTAGAAGAACGTATCTATCGTTTACGCTGTGTTGAAGCATGGTCAATGGTTATTCCATGGGTAGGTTTTGGCTTAGCAGAGTTAATTAAAAAAGCAGCACCTAATTCACGAGCAAAATATGTCGCCTTTGAAACTTTATATGATCCAGAGCAGATGCCAGGACAAAAAAGTCGAATGGGTGGTGGTGTACAATACCCCTACGTAGAAGGTTTACGTATTGATGAAGCCATGAATCCGCTCACGTTTATGAGCGTAGGTTTATACGGTAAAACCCTACCTGCGCAAAATGGTGCGCCTATTCGATTAGTTGTGCCGTGGAAGTATGGTTTTAAAAGTATTAAATCCATTGTCGGTATAAAATTAGTTGAGCATAAACCACCCACAACCTGGAATATACTCGCTGACAGGGAATACGGCTTTTATGCCAATGTTAATCCAGCCGTAGATCACCCACGTTGGAGTCAGGCAAGTGAGAGACGTATAACCACTGGCGGCCTATTTGCCCGTAATCGTATGGCTACCTTGCCATTCAATGGCTATGGTGAGGAGGTTGCTCACTTGTATAAAAATATGGATTTAAGGAAGTACTATTAGTGCAAACTAGGGCAACTGGGGTGAGTAAAGAGGCTTTCAAAGCCGTATTTTTACGCAATAGAGTTATGTTACTTAAAATTGCGATTCACTTGCTGGCTTTTTTACCCTTATTTGTCCTGTATTTTTTAGCCTTTACCGAGCAGTTGGGTGCAGACCCTGTAGAAGAGGTTATTCACTTTACCGGTATGGGCGCCTTTAATTTATTACTGATTTCTCTGCTGGTAACACCGGTTGCGAAAAAATATCGCCAAGGCTATTTATTACAAATAAGGCGATTACTGGGTTTGTATAGCTTTACCTATGCGATGTTTCATTTACTGAATTTTTTAGCTTTTGAAGTGCAATTTGATCTTGTGCTATTTTTTGACGAGATTATTGACAGGCCTTACATTACTGTGGGTATGGCAGCGCTAATGATACTTTTTTCTTTAGCGCTCACTTCAATAAACGCACTAAGGCGCAAAATGGGTGCAAAGTGGCAAAAGTTACACAACGGGGTTTATCTCGCGGTATTACTGATTGCACTGCACTTTTTTTGGTCAGTAAAATCTGACATTGTTGAACCCATGATATATTTTATGATGGCTATATTGCTATTAATTTTACGCAAAGATAAAATTAAGCGCTGGTTTAAGTCATCGTGATTGTTTTTTTTGTCAAAAAAAACGAAGGCATTAGCCTTCGTTTTCTATTTTAGATGCGATACCTAAGGGTATTAAATCCTTTGGTCTTAGTCGTCTCGAGCAGTAACTTCAAGCAAGTGATAACCAAATTGAGTCTTAACAGGTCCTTGAACTTCATTCAATGGCGCTGTAAATACCACTTCATCAAACTCTGGCACCATTTGGCCGCGACCAAAAGAGCCTAATGCTCCACCTTGCGCTTTAGAAGGACAGTTTGAATGCGCTTGTGCGATGACTGTAAAATCTTCACCGGCGACTATTTGTTGCTTTAATGTTAGACATTGCTCTTCAGTATCTACCAATATATGACGTGCTGACGCTTTTGACATTGTGTCTCTCTTATTCATTACTTTAAAAGTTATCGGTGGACTTTAACGTATTTTTTTTGAGAATAGAATAGCCAAAAAGATAAATTATGTTACTTAAAGTAAAGGGGGTATAACCGACAAACTAAATAACCTGATAAATTGAGCGTATATCTCTTGATAATTTAATTGATTATCAATTTCATAGATTTTGTTACAGGGGCAATTATCTAGGTATTTTCCTACATGGCCAGTTATTGTTTCTATATTTTAGCTAGTTATGACTATTTTTATGTTAAATTATGCTTAATAAAACCTGAGTTAAAAATAGTATTGATGGTACTTATAACACCTAGGGTGGTATTTCATTTCATCTAATAACTCAAGTCATTGATCATAATAGTGACTGGATTAAAGCTTACTGCATATGACACTCTTTGGTGTTGCTCACGTTATTAAGTATCTTTTAAGCCCATTTTTTTTAAAAAAGTCATCATTAGACACCACTTTGTGAATGATGATTGTAATAAATTAAGGCCAATAAAAGCGGTAAACCATAACCAATTTTGCGAATAGGTGACGGCTAAATAAAGTGAGATTAAAATCATAATACCAGCGACTAGACGAAGTGCTTCATTCAGTGTCATGAGAATATCCTTTTAAGTTAAAGTTAAAGTCATCATATGTACTTTATTAGGTACATTAGTAAAACCTAATGCACTTGTATTAGAAAAACCTAATGTATTTATATTAGGTTTTGCTAATGTAAAAGGCAAGCGTAATTGAAATTTATTTTTATCCGTAACTTGCATCAAGAGCCAAACTATTTAGGGCTAAAGCTAGGTGATTAAGTTTAGTAACTCTTTTTAGTGGCCATGTTCAGTGATTATGTTCACTGGCTATGGTTTGGTAGGAATTTTTAGTGATTAGGTTTAAGTCACACACTGGCATTAAAAAATCGCTAAAGGGCGATTTTTTACTATCATCAGTCAGATTCAGTGCCCTTAACTAGTGCTCAGTATAAATTGCTATCAACTTTTACTGACACTAGTATTGGCCTTTAATGCTTTATGGTGATTTTTAGCAATCGAACTAGATTTTTGCTTCGAATCTTTTTGTTTTTACTATCGGTGTTGGTGTCTGAAAAGTCAAAATAGGCGAGTACTTGTTGCAGCTTGTCATTAAATTTAGCCGCAAACTCAAAGAGAGAATTTTTTTTAGTAAACTTACTTGGTATTAAGTTTGCAAAATCAGTGACTTTAATCCCTAGCGAGGGTTGTTGAGATGTTTGAGTCGTTGACTGCATAGCGATTTGATTGTATTGATTGAATACTTCGCTAGTAATACTAGGGTAAGCGTAGTTATTAACATGGGTATTTGTTGGTGATTTTACCTCGCTAACAATCTTGTTTATTATTAAAACAACATTAGCTTGGTCTTTCACTTTCGGCTCTGCTTGAGTTGCTGAGCAGTATAAGCCAAATAAACCAATCACAAGCAATATAGCGCTACTTAAGTTAGGTTTCCTTGGTCTTGTCTTTTTAGTTATTCTCATTAAATAGTTACCCGTATCCTTACTTGGTGTACCGATTGTACCATTGTGTTACAAATTAATATAGATAGGGCTTGTGTTTACGCGACAACAATACGTTGAGTTGGGTATTTTATCAGGCCAATAACGTTATTTAGTCTATAATTGGCCTAATTTACTTATAGAGCTATTAGTTTAGTACATTAGTTCAGTAAATTTTGGCTCTATACTTACTGCGATGTTGAATAAATCACACAGAATTAGCTGTTTTTAGCCATAAAAATAGGCCAGTGCTGATAAATACCATGATTTATCAGCACTGGCCTTTATTTAGCACCAAGCTTTAGCTGGCTTAAGCTTTAGTCCTATTTAGCTTGAGCTTTAAATAACAACCTATTGTTATGTAATAAAGGTTCAGTATAACCGTTAGGTTGTTTGTCGCCTTGCAGCACTAATGCGAGTGCCGTTTGAAAAGCTATGCTGTTGTCAAAGTCATTCGACATAGCGTGATATTGACTATCACCTTGGTTTTGTTGATCAACAATGGCGGCCATTTTTTTCAAGCTGGCTAGCACTTGTTCTGGTGTGCAAATGTTATGTTGTAACCAATTAGCCATATGCTGACTTGATATTCTTAAAGTGGCGCGATCTTCCATTAAACCAACATTATTAATGTCAGGCACTTTTGAACAACCAACGCCTTGATCAATCCAGCGCACCACATAGCCTAAAATTCCTTGTGAATTGTTGTCTAACTCATCTGAAATTTCTTGTGCTGACCACTGAGTATTTTCTGCTAAAGGTATGGTTAAAATATCATCAACGTTTGCCGGTACACGGTTTTTCAGTTGCTGCTGCAATTGCAATACATTTACTTTATGATAATGCAAAGCGTGCAAGGTTGCTGCGGTTGGCGAGGGCACCCATGCGGTATTTGCGCCCGCTTTAACATGATTGATTTTTGTGGCTAACATATTGGCCATTTGATCAGGTATTGGCCACATGCCTTTGCCTATTTGTGCTTTACCACTAAAACCACAAGCTAAGCCAACATCCACATTATTATCCTCATAAGCAGAAATCCATTTAGTTAATTTGATATCTGCTTTTCTGGCCATAACGCCGGCAGCCATTGAGGTATGAATTTCATCACCTGTTCGGTCAAGAAAGCCAGTATTGATAAATACCACGCGCTCTTTTGCCTGATAAATACAGGCTTTTAAGTTAACACTGGTACGGCGTTCTTCATCCATAATACCCATTTTTACCGTATGACGAGGTAGGGTTAATAGGTCTTCAACTCGGTCAAATAATTCATTGGCAAAAGCCACTTCTTCAGGACCATGCATTTTAGGCTTAACAATATAAACTGAACCTGTGTCACTGTTGCGTAAGGTGTTTTTTTGATTAACGTCGTATGTGGATATTAATGAGGTAATAACAGCATCCATGATGCCCTCAGGTACTTCATTGTTGTGCTGGTCAATAATGGCATTGTTGGTCATCAAGTGGCCAACGTTACGCACAAACATTAAGCTGCGAGCTTTTAGTTTACCTTGTGTACCATCAAGCTTTTGAAAAGATTTATCAGGGTGCATCAAACGAGTTTGTTGTTTACCTGATTTTTCAAAAGTTTCAGATAAAGTGCCTTGATTTAAACCAAGCCAATTTTTATAGGCAATCACTTTGTCTTCTGCGTCAACCGCGGCAACCGAATCTTCACAATCCATGATAGTGGTTAATGCTGACTCCATAGCAATATCACTAACACCCGCCGTATCGCTTTTTGCAATCGTGCTGTTTTGATCAAATTCAACAATAAAGTGTAAATCGTGGTGTTTAAAAACCAACTCATTGGGCGACGTTTGCTCACCGGTAAAACCAATAAATAATTCAGGCTCAGCTAAGTAGGTGTTTTCGTCATTACTGAGTGTAACAACAAGCGCATGGTTAATTATTTGATAACTTTTTACCTCCGTGTGAGAGCCATTAACTAAAGGAATAGTTTGGTCTAAAAAGTCGCGAGCAAAGGCGACAACTTTAGCCCCACGTGCAGGGTTATACGCTTTTGTTTTTTCAGCGCCATCGGCTTCAGAGATCACATCTGAGCCATATAAAGCGTCGTATAAGCTCCCCCAACGAGCATTGACCGCATTTAAGGCAAAGCGAGCATTCATTACCGGCACAACCAGTTGCGGTCCTGCGATAGTAGCTAATTCAGCATCGACGTTTTTTGTTGAAATGGTGAAGTCAGCTACTGGGGCTGCTAGATAACCAATACGGGTTAAAAAGTTTTTATAGTCCGTAAAATCAAAGTGTTCAGCTTGGTGTGCTTGATGATAGGCGGTTATTTGCTGTTGCAGTGAGGTACGTTTTAACAACAGACTTTTATTTTTTGGTGCTAAATCAGCGATGAGTTTTGCAAAACCAGACCAGAAAGTATCTGAAGCTAGTGTTGTACCTGGCAGCACTTGCTGGTTAACAAAATTATATAATTCTTCTGCTACCTGCAAATTTGCGATTGAAATTCTTTTTGTCATAGGGCACCTATTTTTAATAGTTTGAAAGTTTGGAAGAAAATTTTATTATTTAATACATTGACGAAAAACTACTATCAGCAATTTAGAAATATTGTCTATCTGATGCACTAGCTGCTGGTCAACCATAGGTCTTACTTTAGCCTGGTGTTTTGTTTTTAAACATCTTCATAAAGTTAATTCACTATTAATTATGATCAGCAGCACGTTGCTTTCATTTTAGTATACCTTTATTGGCATTATTGTTTGTGGTTATCCTTGTTATCCTTAATATTCATGCGGCGAATGAATCATCAATGAAAACGGGGGAATAAATTTTTACTTAGGCAAGTAAAAATCTTAAAATAAATCAGACTGTTTTATTTTTTGAGCCTATATGACGAGGTATTAAAGGCAAAGTTTTGCCATGAAAAATAAGATCAAGCTCACTGACGTTGTGAGTATTTTAGTGCGTTAAAATAACCAGTTACTGGGTTAGTTAATCATTGCTCTCGGGTTGATTAAAAATAATGGCCATATCTTTGGTCACTTTTGGTGTCTATAAACTAACTCAGCTCACAAATAAAACTGGTATTAGGTTAATCAGACTAAAAAAGCGTCGCCAAAAAAGTGATAATAAATGGGCTAGTGAGGGCCGTAATAACAGCAGAAACAATTAAAGCCAATGAGCTATAGGCCGCATGTTGGTAACTAATATTACTGACCGTTGCCGTGCCAATAGCATGACTGGCAGCGCCAATAGCCAAGCCTTGTGCTTTAGGTGATTTAACTTTAATAAACCGTAACCAAGGCGGGCCAACTAAAGCGCCAAAAAATCCGGCGAGAATAATGGCAAAGGCGGTAATAGCAGTATTACCGTCTAATTGACCGGCAATGGCGATAGCAATGGGTGTAGTCACTGACTTGAGTGAAAGTGCCACGGCAATGGTGTAATCCCCGATTAACAGCATAGTAATAATAAAACTGCTAACAATGGCAATGAAGGCGCCAAACAATAACACTAAAACAATACTCTTCCACTCTTTAGTAATAGTTTCTAAGTGCTGATACAGTGGAAAGCCTAAAGCTACAACGGCGGGTTCAAGCAAAGCATTAAGTAGCCAAGCATTTGAAAAATAACTCTCAAAGCTGATATCTTGCCAAAGTAAGATAGCAATAATGACTAAAATACACATCAGCATAGGCTGCAACCAAATAGCGTTGAGTTTACGTTGAAAAACCGCAGTCAACTGAAACAGTGCAATCGTGCCAGCGACAGTAAAAATCGAAGACAGTAAATGGTTGTGTAATAACTCAGTGATCATTGTCATCATCAAGTTTACTCCTCATCGACAGCGTAGCGCTGATAATGTAAACCGACAACCGTCAGTAATAGGAAGGTCGTTAGAAAGGTAATAGCGACTATGGCGATGCCAAATTGTTGGATCAATTCAAAGTGGTTCATAATGCCAACACCGGCAGGCACAAAACACACCGCCATATGCTTTAAACACCACACCACACTGCTTTTAATATAATTAGCATTAAAGAGACGAAAATGTAGTGTCAGGGTGAAAATAATCAAGCCATATAAACTACTCGGTAATATCGGCGCAAAATACCAACATAACTTACCTAGGGCAAGACAACTAAAAATAGCAAAGATGCTATACAAGGCCTTGAATATTTTTTGCTTAAACGTGATCACACTGACTAAACCTTATTACTTTACTAGCCTTCATTCGCGGCTTCAATAACCAACTGCCTAAACCATATATGACTAGCATCATGGTGCAACAGTGGGCTCCAAATCATTTTAAGTTCAATGTCAGGAATATCGAATGGTGGCTTAAGTACCGTATAATTAGCATCGTTTTTATGAATTAATGCGGCCCGTGTTGGTAAGGTGGCGACTAATTCATCTTCCAGTGCAAGCTGCATTGCCACGTGGTAATTTCGCGTAAAGACTTTAATATTACGCTGTTTACCTAAGCGCGCTAGGGCTTCGTCGACCCAGCCTAATTTTTGCACATCTTTTGGATCCATCCCAACACCGACCCCAAAGCCGGTTTTAGATACCCAAACATGTTTAGCACTGAGGTAAGTGTTGAGGTTAAACTTTGACACTATCGGATTATTAGCACTGAACAGGCACGAGAAAGAATCTCGCCAAATGGTTTTTTGATGAAAAGATTGTGGTAACTCATCAAAACGGTTAATGGCCATATCAATTTTACCTGCCTCCACATCATGAAAATTAACATCACTGGGTGTCATGATGTCAATGGTAACATTTGGTGCTATTTTATTAATGCGCTTCAATAATTTAGGCAGTAATGTAGAAGCCGCATAGTCACTGGCCATAAGACGAAAAACCCGCTGACTATTAAGTTCGTTAAATTCTTCTTCACCTTGCAGTGCTTCTTCTAGCTCTAATAAAATTTTACGAATAGCAGGGGCTAACGTCCGAGCGCGTTCGGTAGGCACCATACCATCAGATGTTCTGACTAAAATAGGATCGTTAAAAAGTGTACGCAATCTTTTTAAACCATTGCTCATTGCCGGTTGGGTAATATTTAATTGACCCGCTGCGCGGGTAACATTTTTCTCTCTAAGTAAAACATCAAGATAAATCAGCAGGTTTAAATCAATTTTTGAGATATTCATAACATTAATAATCTAGAACAAAAGTATAACTTAGATATATGTCATGGCTCATAGTGATAATCAAGTTAATTCAATGGAAAACATAAATTAAACTTATCCTTATTATCCTTTGGCTTTCATTGGCTGGGAGGCTTAGCGTTTGAATTTATTGAGTTATTTTATTATATTTTTTAGAGTTAATACACCATTATTTACTTTATGAATGGTAGAGATGTTAATTATATATTTTGTTTATTAATAGCGACTGGTTTAGTATTTATGTTGTCCGGTGTGACAGCTTACATAAGCAGTTACATGATCAAACATATAAATACTGTCAGTTAAAAATTTTGGAGAAAGTCATATGTCTAATTATCAAAGTGCAATCGAAGCAGTTCAAGCAATTAAAGAAAAAGCTGGCAGTTCATGGAATGCCATTAATCCTGAATCAGTAGCCCGTATGCGAGCGCAGAACAAATTTAAAACAGGTTTAGACATTGCTCAGTATACTGCAAATATTATGCGTGCTGATATGGCAGCTTTTGACGCTGATAGTTCTAAGTACACCCAATCTTTAGGTTGTTGGCACGGTTTTATTGGCCAACAGAAAATGATTTCTATCAAGAAACATTTTGCCGGTCAAACAGACCGTCGTTACTTATATCTTTCGGGTTGGATGGTTGCTGCACTACGCAGTGAATTTGGTCCTCTTCCTGATCAATCTATGCACGAAAAAACCTCAGTAGCTGCTTTAGTTGCAGAGCTTTACACCTTTTTACGTCAAGCTGATGCCCGTGAACTAGGCGGTCTTTTCCGTGACCTAGACGCTGCAAGCGAAGGCGACAAAGCGGCTATTCAAGACCAAATTGATAACCACGTAACGCATGTTGTGCCAATTATTGCTGATATTGATGCAGGTTTTGGTAACGCTGAAGCGACTTACATCATGGCTAAGCAAATGATCGAAGCCGGTGCATGTGCACTTCAAATTGAAAACCAAGTGGCCGATGAAAAGCAATGTGGACACCAAGACGGTAAAGTGACGGTTCCTCATGCAGATTTTCATTCTAAAATTCGTGCATTGCGTCATGCTTTCTTAGAATTAGGTATCGACAACGGTATTATCGTTTCACGTACTGACTCTGAAGGTGCTGGCCTGACTAAAGAAATCGCCGTAGTTAAAGAAGTTGGCGATCAAGGTGACATATATAACTCTTTCCTAGACGTTGAAGAAATTGACGTAAGCGATATGGCTGAAGGCGATGTCTGTTTCAACCGTAACGGTAAGCTAGTTCGTCCTAAGCGCTTACCTTCTGGTTTATATCAATTCCGTCAAGGTACAGGTGAAGAGCGTTGTGTATTTGACAGCATTGAAGCGATTAAAGCGGGCGCTGACTTACTTTGGATTGAAACGGCAACACCAAACGTTGCTGACATCACAGCAATGATGAACGAAGTACGTAAAGAAATTCCAAATGCTAAGCTGGTTTACAATAACAGCCCATCATTTAACTGGACACTAAACTTCCGTCAGCAAGCCTTTGACGCCATGGTAGCCGCGGGTGAAGACGTATCTAACTATGTTCGTGCTGATTTAATGCATGTTGATTATGATACCACTGAGTTAGCGGTAGCTGCCGATGACAAAATCCGTAGTTTCCAAGCGGAGACTTCACGTGAAGCAGGTATTTTCCATCACTTAATTACCCTACCGACTTACCATACAGCGGCGTTATCTACCGATAACCTTGCGAAAGAATACTTTGGTGAAGCAGGTATGCTGGGTTATGTTGAAGGTGTACAGCGTAAAGAAATTCGTCAAGGTATCGCCTGTGTTAAACATCAAAACATGTCAGGTTCTGATATGGGTGATGATCACAAAGAATACTTTGCGGGTGAAAACGCGCTTAAAGCCGGTGGTGCGAATAACACTTCTAACCAGTTTTAATTGCACATCAGCATAAAAATTGGCTTAAAATAATACCCAACCTAAGTAAAAATACTGTGTTTAAGCAGTAATGCCGACAAGTTAGTATATTAAGCTTGAACACTGGCAGAAGAAAGCAAAATCCGATGAAACTTCTTCATCGGATTTTTTATGCCTGAAATTTAGTATTTGAACCTTTTATAATATGTTGAACCAATATGAGGTAGATCATTAAAAACTTCAGGATGGCAAGCACATGTTGATTTTTAAAATTGTGTGACTCACTTGAAACTATTTCTACAAATAGTTTAGGTTAATCTAGATTAAAGATTTACCATATTCATATATGGGTATATTATTTCGAATATGCATTTAAAATATTTTATACATTGATGGTTTTAGGGGGATTAGGAAAAATATGTTTTATGAAATAATAAAGCCACGAGTAGGTGAAACAGATGCTCTTGGGCACATCAATAATACGGTTATTCCACAATGGTTTGAAGGTGGAAGAAACCCAATATTTAGATTGTTTAGTCCTGAATTTAATTTAAACCTCAGTCAATGGGGGTTAACGTTAGCAAAAAGCACCATCGAGTTTCATTTACCACTGCTATTTGATTATGATGTTGAAATAAAAACCTATATTTCTCGCATCGGTACAAGCTCGCTTGATGTATATCAACAAGCATGGCAAAACGGTGTTAAACATGTTTCTGGCACGGCAGTGATGGTTCACTTTGATTTCATTACACGGGAATCACGTCCGATTTCTAATCACGTCAAACAAAATTTACATATTCACTTTAGTAATTCTATTGCTGAAACATATTATTAATTGAAATTTAGCGCTACTTTGATGTTTTGGCCAATTCTTCTAAATAAGCCTCTAAAATCAGATGGCTACGTGCGCCCTTGCTAGTAATTGCAGAGAAGTTAGTATTAAATGTTCTTTTATGAGCTTCAATAGCTCGTAGTTTATCTCTACCTACCCAACTCTGAGCAAAATGTGTTGGTAGAAAACCAATAAACCGCCCGGTTAATATCAAAAAAGCAATACCTTCTCTGTCCGTCGAAGTTGCAGTGGCATGAAGTTTTTTTTGTTGCTGCTTAATATCAACAGACTGCGGGTAACTAGGTACAACCGCGTCATATTGAACTAAAGCACTGTCACTAATTTTATGTAAATCCTGCTTAAATAAAGGATGTTTTTCGCTGCAATAAAGCAGGGATTGCTCTTTATACAGGGGCAAATAATTTAGGCCTGGCAGTGTTCTAAATTCAGGTATAACGCCAATATGCAATTGGCCATTTAAAATTGCTGCTTCAATATCATTTGGCGGAATCATACGGATATTAATAAAAACCTCAGGTCCGCGATGCTTCAAAGCACTTAATGCTCGTGTGATCCGCATCTGTTCAATCGTGACTAAGTTATCTGTAATACCTATATTCAATTCACCGACTAGATCTGTCTTTATCGCATTCATTTCAGCTCTAAAGTTTTCAAGACTGCCCAATAACTGTAGAGCAGATCGATAGACCTGTTCGCCATGCTCTGTTATTGAAAAACCTGAACGTCCTCTGTGGCAAAGCTTCATACTTAATAATGACTCTAACTCGGTTATCGCTAGGCTTATTGCGGGTCTACTGATATTGAGTTCAACTTCTGCTGCGGAGAAACCGCCTGACTCAATCACGACTTTATAAATTCTTAACAGCCGAATATGAGCGTCGCCTAATTGTCTTGGTAGTAAATTTTTATTTTTTTTCATTCTATGGCGCTATTAGGTAAGTAAAAGGTTAACTTAAGTTTTTAAAATATGAATTTAATAACCTATTAAATCATTGATAATGTAGACATGCAATTAAATATACGCTTCGGTAAACTTTATGAAAAGTAAGGTGGAATAATGAATAAAAATACACACGCAAGCCACGGTTTAACTCAAGAGCAGTTAGACTCGCACTGGATGCCATTTACTGCAAACAGAGAATTTAAAAAAGATCCTAGAATTATCGTTTCAGCAGCAGGAAATTACTATACTGATGCCGATGGTCGAAAAATATTTGACGGTCTTTCAGGGCTTTGGACTTGCGGGGCTGGTCATTGTCGTCCTGAAATTGCTGAAGCGGTAAGCAAGCAAGTTAAAGAATTAGACTATTCCCCTGCATTTCAATTTGGTCATCCTAAATCTTTTGAATTAGCGCACCGCATTACTGAGTTGATGCCAGAAGGGTTAAATCGTGTTTTTTTTACTGGTTCTGGCTCTGAATCAGTTGAAACAGCACTGAAAATTGCCCGCGGCTATTGGCGTAAAAAAGGCATGGCGAGTAAAACACGTTTTATTGGTCGTTCAAAGGGGTATCACGGTGTTAATTTTGGTGGTATTAGTGTCGGCGGAATTAGTGCAAATCGTACCATTTACGGACAAGGCATTGAAGCCGCACATTTAGCTCATACCCTGTTGCCAGAGAATGAATTTTGCCAAGGTATGCCTGAAACTGGCGCTGAATTAGCCAATGAATTAGAAGATATGGTGGCTTTATACGACGCTTCTAACATTGCTGCTGTGATTGTTGAACCCATGGCGGGATCTACAGGTGTTATTCCACCGCCAAAAGGTTATTTAAAACGCTTAAGAGAAATATGTACTAAACATAATATTTTACTGATTTTTGATGAAGTGATTACCGCATTTGGTCGTATGGGATCCAATACCGGTGCAGAAGAATTTGGCGTAACACCCGATATTATGACCGTAGCAAAACAGTTAACTAATGGTGTTATCCCTATGGGGGCTGTTATTGCTAAGCAAGAAATATACGATGCATTTATGGAAACTGGAGGTCCTGAGTACATGCTCGAGCTTCCTCACGGTTACACTTACTCAGCACACCCTGTTGCCTGTGCTGCAGCCCTTGCTTCATTGGATCTTCTAGCCAAAGATAACTTGCCTGAAAGAGTAAAGTCTATCGCACCGTATTTTCAAGAATTATTGCATAGTTTGAAAAGTTGCAAACATGTGCTCGATATTCGTAATTATGGTCTAGCTGGGGGGATCACCATTGCTCATGCCCCCGGTGAACCGGCAAAACGACCACACCAAATAGCCATGAAGATGTGGCAGAAAGGATTTTATGTTCGTTATGGCGGAGACACAATTCAGCTTGGTTTACCCTTTACTTCTACTTTGCCAGAAATAAGCAGCTTGATAAACGCGCTTGGCGAAACGCTTAACGAAATTGATTGATTTTTACACATTTTAATTTACACATTTTACTTTTACAGTAAGTAAACTAAAGCATTAAAGGAAAAAATATGACAACTATTGGCCACCTAATTAACGGCGAAATATATAACGATAATAACCGTACTCAAGATGTTTTTAACCCTGCAACGGGAAAAGCAGAAAAAAAAGTAGCACTTGCTTCCAAAGCAACGGTTGAAAAAGCGATTGCTGCCGCTCATGCAGCATATCCAGCGTGGCGAAATACGCCACCGATTAAACGTGCGCGTGTCATGTTTAGATTTAAAGAATTATTAGAACAAAACGCTGACAAAATTTGCCAATTAATTGGCCAAGAACATGGCAAAATATCTCATGATGCGGCAGGTGAATTACAACGTGGTATTGAAAATGTTGAATTTGCCTGTGGCGCGCCTGAATTATTGAAAGGTGAGCACAGCAAAAATGTTGGGCCAAATATTGATTCGTGGAGTGAATTCCAACCACTAGGTGTTGTTGCGGGTATTACACCTTTTAACTTCCCTGCTATGGTACCTATGTGGATGTTCCCACTTGCCATTGTTTGCGGTAATACCTTTATATTGAAACCCTCTGAGCGTGATCCAAGTTCTACTTTACTCATTGCCCAATTATTAAAAGAAGCCGGTTTACCTGATGGCGTAATGAACGTAGTTAATGGCGATAAAGAAGCCGTTGATACCTTATTAACTGATCAGCGAGTTAAAGCTGTCAGCTTTGTTGGCTCAACACCCATTGCAGAATATATTTATGCAACGGCCAGTGCTAATGGCAAACGTTGTCAAGCACTAGGTGGCGCAAAAAATCACGCCATAGTGATGCCTGATGCTGATATGGACAATACGGTAAATCAATTAGTAGGTGCTGCATTTGGCTCTTCTGGTGAGCGTTGTATGGCGTTGTCTGTAGCGGTAGCGGTGGGTAATGACGCAGGTGATGCGCTGGTTGAAAAAATGCAACAAGCAATGAAGGGTTTACGCGTTGGTGAGTACTCAAACGCTAATAACGATTTTGGACCCGTGATCACGCAAGCGCATCAAGACAAAGTGGTTGGGTATATTTCAAGTGCAGCTGAGCAAGGTGCTACTTTAGTTGTTGATGGCCGCAACCCAACCGTTGAAGGCTATGAAGAGGGTTTCTTTGTTGGTGCTACGCTAATCGACAACGTAACGGCAAGTATGGATAGTTACAAAGCTGAAATTTTCGGTCCCGTTTTACAAGTTATTAGAGTTAAAACGATGGAAGAAGCTATGCAACTTATTAATGATCATGAATACGGTAATGGTACCTGTATTTTTACTCGAGACGGTGAAGCAGCACGTTACTTCTCTGATCATATTGAAGTAGGTATGGTGGGCATTAACGTGCCATTACCTGTACCTGTTGCTTATCACAGTTTTGGTGGTTGGAAACGTAGTTTATTTGGTGATTTAAGTGCTTACGGCCCTGATGGCGTTAAATTTTACACTAAGCGTAAAACTATCACACAGCGCTGGCCTTCAAGTGGTGTGCGTGAGGGGGTAAGTTTTGCTTTCCCAAGCTAATATCCATAGTCCAGCAAGTTAGCGGTTAAAGTTTTATTTTAAAGACTTACCTGCTCTATAGATTTTTAGATGCTCCGACATGGATGTGGGGCATTAGCATAACGCAATAGTTGTTAACGAGAATAAACCTTTTCGGCTTTGCCATTCTACTTCGCCATCCTGCTTCGCTCTACCTCTACCTCTAACTATAAGTCTTACATCCATAGTACCGTCTGCAATAAATGCCATGGCGCTAAGTCTTTGACATATTGCTCAGTGTGGGTAAATTTATTGGCATGGCTATAAGTCATAGCAATTGAATTAAGTCATTGATCCATTGTAAGTGAGGGTAGATATTCAAGCGCAAGGCGCTTGATTGAGTCATAGCTGGCTATTGGGATTGAAAGTAACGCAGATATTGAAGGTTTATAACACGTTAGCATGATGGATTATTTATTTTAATTGCTATAAGTTTTAATGCACTGGGATTGCCACAAATTCATCAAAATCCACAGAGCTGGGAGTCCAGCTTGAATCATTGGCTGTAAACGAATATGAAGCGGGGTTAATCAGGACTATATCGTTAATCAATAACAACTATCTTGCTAAGAAAATAGCTGACAAAGCTGGTTTTTTTCTCTGTATTGCTTGGAAAAAACCGTGACTGAATTAGTTTGCTTCAGGGGTAGCCATTTTACTTTTTTGGTATCCCTGAAGCTTTCTTGCATTGGTATGTACGGCCAAAATATAAAGAGCAATATGACTCTTTTAATCAATTCCCATCAATAAACGCGGTAAATATAATGCCAGATCAGGTACAAATGTGACTAATAGCACCATAGGCAAATGACCAAAGAAGAGTAATTTAACTGTTGGAACAATATATTTATTCAGAGGCAACTTAGCCACACCTCCAGCCATATATAGCATAGGAGCACAAGGTGGTGAAACATTACCTAAGCCTAAGTTTACGCCAACTATAGCGGCAAAATGAATAGGGTGAATACCCAGCTCTTGAACCACGGGCAAGAAAATAATAGCGGCAAGTACGCCGCCAGAAATATCATCAACAATCATCCCAATAAGTAGTAGTAGCAGGTTAATAACCAACAGAATGACTAACTTATGTTCAGATATGTCTAATAAAGCTTCCGCAAGCTGCTTAGGTACTTGCTCAAGGATCATAGCGCGGCTCATAATAAACAAAAAGAATAAAACTGCCATGATGGAACCGGTCATAATAACTGCTCGAACCGTCGCACTACCTAGTGTTTTAAACGTCAGCCCTTTATAGACCATTAAACTAACAGGTATCGCATATATTACCGCAATGGCGGCTGCTTCAGTTGGCGTTGCAATGCCACTGTAAATAGCTCCTAAGATAATAATGGGCATTAATAAAGCAAAAAATGCTTTATTACCTGAGTGAACCACTCCGCGTACAGCCTGTTTAAAAGGGAGAGCAGGTTCTACCTTAATGTCGGTGTTATTGCGTAAAAACCAAAAATTTAATCCACAGTAGATAATGGTCAACATAATACCGGGAATAATAGTCGATAAAAATGCAGCACCGACCGATAATCCCCCAGTAATAGAAAATATAATCATGGGAATGCTAGGAGGGATCAGTAATGCTAAAACAGATGAGCAAGCAACTAGCGCTGTAGCATGTCCCTCAGGATAGCCTTCTTTTTTCATGCGAGGGATCATGATCTGTCCAATCGCAGCAATAGACGCCGAAGAGCTGCCAGATATTGCGCCAAAAAGTGCACAGGTCACCACGGTTACTGCACCCAAACCCCCTTTAACTCGGCCTACTATGGAATTAACAAAATCAAGTAAACGCTCTGATATCCCACCTTCTGCCATTAATATACCCGCTAAAATAAACAATGGCAGGGCTAATAGCGCAAAGCCACTCGCTAAATTAAAGCCATGAGTGGCTAAATATGAAATATCATTACCGGTTGTAAAAGTAAATAATAACGCGCCAAAACCAAAGGCAAAGGCAACAGGAGTTTCTATTAATAAAAGCACAACGATGGCTAACATACATAAAAGGAAAATAGTCATAGTGCTTTACCCCTTATTACGGTTGTGTGATTGATCTTTAATGTCTAACATCTGACGAAAATCCTTAAGAGTTTGTAAGAGAAAATAGACCGACATCAACAAAAATCCAAAAACCATACTCGCTGTCCATAACCCTTTAGGCCATTGCAGATATAAACTCATTCGCTCTTTTTCAATGACAAATAATCCATACTTGGCAGAAAAATAGCCAAAAATACAGGCGGTAACTAGACAAATAACTGAAACAATGAAGCGCAGCATTTGGATTTTAAAAGCATCATAAACAATCAAACTAACAATACCACCATGAATGTGTGAGCGCTGTTTAGTCGCATAACCCATCCCTAGAAAAGAAACCCAAACGGCAAGTAAAATAGCCGCTTCTTCAATACCCGCAAAAGGAGACTCAAGCACATATCGCATAATAACTTGGGTAAACATTAATACGGCTAATCCCAAACCAGTAAATACCATTGCCCCTCGAAGGCAATAATCGAGTATAGATTCCAGTTTTTGTAATACTTTGTATTTTGGAACACCAGGTGCTTTAAACTGCTGTGCCGGGCTTGATGGTGCTAACTTTTTAATATTCATATATATCTTCTTTATCAGAGGGAAGCTAAGCCTAAGTAATTGATGACCTTAGCTAAAGAGAGCCTAACAAAACTATCTTATGTCAGCGATATCACGCACTAAGTTCATAATGTCGACACCCACTTTTTCTTCCATATAGGGCCACTCATTCTCATACAAAATATCTTTAGCTATCGCTAGATCTTCATCTGATAATTCAATGATTTTAATGCCTGCATCTCGAACTTTCTCTAAAAAATTATTATCAATAGATTCTGCTTCTTGCCATACCCAATTAAGCGTTTTATCCACGGCGGCTTGCATTTTATTTCTTTCAAGATCAGAAAGGTCTTCCCACCACTGTTTATTGACGAGCCAAAAGGCATGTTCAAAATAATCACGAGTAAGAATGTAAGCTTCTAGCACATCACGCATCTGATAAATCTCAACCGCTGGACCAAATGCCCTACCATCTACAGTACCTAACTGTAACGCAGTATATAACTCGGAATATGGCATTGGAACTGCCGAAAACCCCCAGTTTTGAAAACGTTGAATGGCCAAGGGCGATGGGATCACGCGCATTTTTATGCCTTTAGCATCTTCAGGAAAGCGAGTAGGGATTTTCCCTACCCCTTTACTGATCGTAATAGAGCCAAAGCCGGTAGGAATAGTCCCTAGCGCGACAAGGTCTAGATCAGAAAAAATTTCATTATAAACGTCAATCATAGGTCCACCAGGGCCATAAACTTCATGAGCGCTTGTCCAGTTATCAACGACATAGCCGAGCCAAGTTAAATCCAGTCGCGCATCAAATTCTGATGCGCCATAGGTAATAGTCATGGGAATAACGCCTAACATGGCTTGCTCAAACTGCGAGGTCCAGTCACCTAAGTCTCCACCGGGATGATAATCAGGTTTATAGGAAGAGTTTTTGTTATTAAGTTTTTCGATGAATTTTTGCGAAGTGTGATGGAAAATATGTTCAGTATTGTAAGCTTGGGTAAATATAAATTTACTCTTTGAATGTGCAATATTAATGGATGATATAAATATCAAACTAACAAAAAATAAAAAACTCAGCCGTTTTTTTTGGGTAGGTATAATTTTTTTTAACACTATAGTAAGCCTCTATTATTGTTTTTATAAGCTAAGGACGAAATTATTATAATAATGTCAACCTTAGTGAGGTAGCATGCTCTGGTCTTAAAGTTAAGGTAAATAATGATGCCTTGGTGTTATATACTTTTTAGCTGCAACAATAAGGCTAGGATCTGTTTACACAGACAGTTCCCTTAATGTCAGTAAAACTATTATTCACCTAGTCTGCTATATACAAAGTGCTTACTATGATTATTTATGTTTCAGCTCTCTGCATTTTACAAATTCATTAGCTTAACGCTATTATCAACACCCAGTTAGATTAGTAAATCTAAATATTTTTAACTTAAGTTAAGTGAATACTTACCTAAATAATTACCATGAAAATAGCCTGTAGAATAAAACTGACAACTTTATACTCAACAGTAGACTCGTGACCTAAGATGATTACCCCTTTAAAAATACTGAACCAAGCATTTAGCCTAATACTATAAATAGGCCTAGCAGGGGATATAATACCAATCTCACTAATTATCTGATCATTTTTACGGGTTAAAATAAACCACTACTACGTTATTTATTTAACAATGAGAACCACTAGTGATTACAATAAATGTCTTATATTTGGCCATTTTTCCTGCGTATAAAGTAGACCACCTAATTAATGAAATTGGTATGAAAAGCAGTAAACGATTTTCTGTGTCTAACTTGTTACTCGTTGGGACTAGAGTAGCCCTAATAGCTTAATCTATTATGAGTTGTATAAACTAACATCAAGTTTTAGCTCATCATGCCGGTCAAAAACACTATGTCCCACGGCTCAAGCCACTTGAATAAAATAGTATTACGCTCACGCTTCCCCTTAAGTTCTAGCTGTGTTCTCGTCGATTTTAACCGGTAAAAACACCAGGGTAATAGGCTGTCCTGCCTACCATTGAGTGATCATGTTTTCACTCAATGAGTAAAGCCAAAGCACAGATAAATGAGTTATTCCTATGATTTTTGTTCGTTATTCAGCCAATATCTGACATTTTTCATCGTTAAATGTCAATTGGTAACATAACTTTACATTTAAGTTAAGTTTCATATGGACTTACCTGTTAAAACCAAGTTTTATTTGTTGTAAAAAGCTGCTAATTTATCTTAGTTAAATAGTATTTTAATTAATAGAACACAAATAATTATAAAAGCACCAAAAGGAAGGAAACATGAAAGTCTTAAATAATCGTAAACACACACTCGCCTTAAGCATTACCGCCGCATTATTTGCTTCACAAAGTTATATTGCCGTTGCGGCAGAAAAAGACAGCGTAGAAAGAATACAAGTTACCGGTTCTCATATTCAGAGAACTGACATGGAGGGACCCTCTCCATTAACATCACTAAGTGCAGAAGATATTGCCAATAGTGGCGTGACTGATCTTATCGGCCTTTTCACTAAATTACCTATGGCAGGACAAGGCACTTTTTCAACGCAAGGAAACAGCAGTGATAATACCAGCAATGGTGGTTCAAGTGTTTCATTACGTGGTTTGGGTGCAGACTCAACATTAATATTAGTGAACGGAAGACGTGTTTCTGTGTCACCATTTGCTAATAATATTGATACCGCTTTTGTTGATATCAATAATATTCCATTAGCGGCTATTAAACGCGTTGATATTCTAAAAGATGGTGCCTCAGCCACTTATGGTTCTGATGCTGTCGCCGGCGTTATTAACATTATCTTAAGAGACGATGTTGAAGGTGCCGAAATTTCAGCCAAACTCGGTGACACCGCTGATGGCGGTGGTAAAGAAAAAAACCTTAGTATTGTTTGGGGCAGCTCAACAGAAAAAAGTAGCCACACTTTTGCTTTAGATTACTTTGACCGCGAAGAAATCCTTTATGCTGATCGAGATTATTCAAAATCAGCTAATCAAAAAGCATTAAGACCTAACGACCCATTTGCTACAGACTTTAGAAGTTCATCAGGGTTCCCAGGTACTATTGCTTTAGCGAGTAACTCAACTAATCGTTTGCCTGATACCTTTGGTAATGATGTTTGTGCTGAAGCAGATATTGTTGGTAACCTTTGTCGTTATGATTACGCGCCAGTAATGACCTCAGTTCCGGCTACTGAACGTGCTAGCTTTATTTATTTAGGTAAGTACGAAATTAATGACAATTTACGTGGCTTTGCAGAATTAAACGGTCAACATTCAAAAACCACTATTCGTGGTGCCGGTAGCCCAAGTTTTAACGAGTTATTTATGGCGGGAGATAACCTTAATCACCCCTTTGCCGATTTACCTGAACATGAGTTTTATCAGCAAGATTTAACCATGCGTCGACGTATGCTCGATATTGGTAATCGTGAAAAACGCGTTACTTCTAATTATTATCGCTCGATTATTGGTTTACAAGGCGAGATTAAAGATTGGAGTTGGGAAGTTGCTTATAACTACATTAAAAGTGAATCGACAGAGCGTGGCGTAAATGGTTTCCCTAATTCTCGTCGTACGCAAGAAGCGATTGACAGTGGTTTATGGAACCCATTTGAACCCTCAAGTAACAGTCAGGAATCATTAGACTTTATTGAAACTACTACCACACGTATTGGTAAATCAACCAGTAAGTCATTTGATGGTAAAATCAGTGGTTCAGTAATGGAAATGGCACACGGCGATCTTGGTTTAGCGGTAGGTGTTGAATACAGAGAAGAGAGCATTAGTGATAACCCTGATGATCAATTCTTGCGTGGTGAAGTTTTTGGTACGGAAGCAACTCAAGCTAACGGTTCTCGCGACAATACCTCTATTTTTGCAGAATTAGCGATTCCAGTACTTGATACCTTAGAAGTACAGGTGGCGTTACGTCATGAAGATTATAGCGATTTTGGTACTACTACCGATCCAAAAGTAGCCTTTATTTGGCAACCAACTGATGCTTTATCATTACGTGGTTCATACGGTACAGCGTTTAGAGCACCGTCATTACATCAAATTGGTTTAGGTAATACAGATGAGTCACCTAACTTAGTTGACTCGGTACGTTGTGCCGCTGTTGGCAATGTTAATAAAGCCTGTGAGCCGCAAGAGTATACCGCAGTACTATCAGGTAATGCTGATTTAGGCCCTGAGGAGTCTAAAAGTTATAACTTAGGTTTAATCTATGAACTAACTGATAACATGGATTTTTCAGTAGATTATTATGATTATGATATCGAAAATGTTATTACTAAAGACACGCAGTTTAAATTTAGTACCTTGGGTAATGATCCCTCAGTAGTTGAGCGTTTACCGTCAAGTGTTGCTGGCGATCCGGGTGAAGTAGTGCGTATTTTTGATCAATATGAAAATATTGGCAATATCACCACATCAGGCTTAGACGTCGAAGCTAATTATGGCTTAGAAACAGATATGGGTGATTTCAGATTTACCTATGCTCTAAATTACGTTTTATCTTATGAAGATGCTCGCCCGAATGCTGATAGCTCTATGCGCATTGATACTCAAGAAGGTGACTTTGAACAACCTGAAGTACGTTGGTCATTTAACACGGCTTGGGTACAAGGTGACTGGAACGCAAGTATGGCGGTTAACTATGTTGGCGAATTTAAACAAGACGCTTCAGTGGCTACTGAAGGTATGAATGATATAGATTCATTGACAACGGTTGACACCACAGTGAATTATATCGGTATTAAAGATACCACCTTAAGTATTGGTGCCACCAACTTGTTTAATGAAGAACCTCCGTTTGCTTATCATGATTTTACGGGCTTCGTCAGTGGCACACACAATAGCCAAGGCCGTTTTGTCTACGTTAAAGCAAGCTACAAATTTTAAATAACACTGAGTATGTAACCCTATAGAAAAGTATTTAAAATTGTTAAAAAGCTCTTACTTAGGTAAGAGCTTTTTTTTGATGCCATTTTTAGGCTCTGTTTCACAAGATTTTTTCTAGGCTATAAAGTCACCTGTTTAAAGGATTACAGAAAAAATGAGTATGTTAGCCAAAATTTATTTTACTAATGATTATGTAGCGCTGAGTGATGGTTTTGTCGGTCGCACTTTAAGTCTGTCAATCGTTAAGCGGGCCATTCATGTAACGTTGGGCGATTTTTTGTAGGTCAGACTTTAGTCTGAAAACCGTTCAGCGGGCCATTCATATGATGGGCCAAAAAAACATCAGCAGCGGGGTGTTTTTGTCACTAATTTTTTGTACCTATGGCGGTTAAATTTCATTTAACCTGATGATCTAAAGTCAAAGCTAGGTTGCAGTTACATTAAAGTTAAATAGCAGCTTCATAGCACCTAGATAGCCTTAAGGCCGAGCATGTATTGGTCACTAAATTTAGTTTAAATTTTTCGCATTTCTTCATTAGGTGACTTTGTTAGTGTGCTTCCTTGATTTTTAATCATCTGCCGAAAAGCGCCAGGCGTTATGCCATAGCGGCGTTTAAAGTGTCGATATAAATGGCTTAAATTACTAAAGCCTGTCGCGAATGCTACTGCTGTTATATCTGTGTCTGAGCTGGCAAGTAATTTAGCCACAGCATCGCAGCGCACCTTGAGGAGATATTCAATGACACTGAATCCTGTGTGCTGACGAAATTGACGCGCAAAATGACTTCTCGAGATGTTAACTTGATTTGCCACCATTTCCAGCGTGATATCCATGGCATAGTTGTCATGAATCCAATGCTGAGCTTTAGTCATTCGCAGCGATGATTGCGCACTTGTTTTCTGTTCATAACCGACACTACTCATATGAATAAGTAATAACCGCAAGTATAAATTCTCTTTTAAACTGGCATGCAATAGCGAGCTGGAATCAGGAGATGCTTGGATTTCGTGGGCAATTTTTTGCATTTCCTCAGTGCTGTCATCGGTATTAAGTGGGTTATTGTTGATTAAAAAGCCACCTTCAGATAGCGTATTTAAAAACAGCCGGTTAGTCGGGTTTGATAAAGTATCAAATGACGGTGGATTAATGCAGACAAAGAGTAACTTGGTCGCCTTGTGCTTATCAATAGCAATGGTATGTGGATATTTAGCGGGGATAAAAATAGAGTGTCCAGCTGAAAAGTGATGCACCTCGTCCTTAATGCTAATGTTTACACTGCCTTGTAAACAGACAACAAACTCATGCAGGTTATGGTGGTGTTGCTCGATATCATGATGTAATACCACACTGGAAGTCCAAAGCATGAAAATAGTCCGATAGTATAGTTATAGGGTTCAATGCTATGCGACAGTAGACAATAAAGATACTAAAATAACACACACTTGCACTATTGTGCCCTAAGTTGTGGCCATAAAAAAGATTGCCAAGGTCAATGCTTAACTCTGGCAATTGAATGGTAATCGAATGGCAATAGCTTAGTTGATATTTTATCTTATTGGAGAAAACTATGCTTGTTGTACATCACTTAAATAATTCTCGGTCTCAACGGGTGCTTTGGGCTTTGGAAGAGCTTGGCGTACCTTATGAAGTAAAACAATATCAACGTGATCTCAAGACTAATCTAGCGCCTGCTAGCCTTAAAAAAATACATCCTTTGGGTAAATCTCCAGTGATTACCGATGGTGACATTACTGTTGCAGAATCTGGAGCGATTATTGAATATCTAGCGCAAACTTATGGTGAGGGAAATTTCATCCCTGAGACTAAAACTGAAGCGCATCGCCAGTATTTATACTGGTTACATTTTGCCGAAGGTACTATGATGCAGCAATTATTGTTGAAACTCATTTTAGAAAAGGCAGTGCAAAGATCGAAGCCATTTTTTGTTAAATACATAGCTAAAGCTATTATGAAAAAAGTCATGGCGGGCTATGTTGGGCCCAATATTACGGCTAATTTAGCGTTAATTGAGCGCCATTTAACTGATAATGAATGGTTTGCTGGCGATCAGCTATCAGGCGCTGATATTCAAATGAGTTTTCCTTTAGAAGCATGGGCGGCAAGAAAGACAGTTGACCAAGATTATCCAAACATTATTGCCTACGTTAAACGTTTTCAGGTTCGATCAGCGTATCAAAAAGCCTTAAAATCGGGTGGCACCTACGATTATGCCTAGCTTTAGCCGTTTAATAAAAAGCCATTAATAGAAAGTGTTAAACTTAGCGTTATAAAGTGCATGATAAAAACGGCCTTGTTAGTGCATTGTTATTGCATTATTAGTACGTTATTAATGCGATGTTAATCGTTGGCTTTATTAGGCTCTTGACCTCAAAAAAATGATGAATATCGAAAGATATAAGCTGCCATGTTAACGGTGCATTGTTTGGCCTAGCGGTTTTTTTTCGAGAGAGTAGTTCCTTGAAAACATCGCTTTATTAATCTCAGTGAGTGCCAAGCGCGTTTAGATAAATAATTAGCCACTGTCATAAGTGGCGTACTTAATAGATTGATGAGTTGTTAATGTTTCAACTCAATTTTGGGAGAGAAAGCTATGATTGTATTCAAGTTAAATGGGAACAAGGTTTCCTCTGCTGCTGATGTAAACACACCATTATTATGGGTTATCCGTGATGAATTTGGTTTTAAAGGCACAAAGTTTGGTTGTGGTATTGGTCTGTGTGGTGCTTGTACCGTGCATATTGACGGTGCGCCAGTTAGAACATGCTCTTTTCCGTTAATAGCAGCAGAAAATAAAAATATCACCACGATTGAAGGTTTAGAAAACAAACATCCATTACAACAAACCTGGATTGATGAACAGGTGCCGCAATGTGGCTACTGCCAGTCGGGACAAATTATGCAAGCGGCTACTTTATTAGCCAGTAATTCGTCACCGAGTGACCAAGAAATTGTTGATCACATGAGTGGAAATTTATGTCGCTGTATGGCTTATGTACGCATTAAAAGTGCGATTAAAAATGCGGCAGGTGTGATGTCAGCCGATGTGCAAACTTTTGATCCTAGCTCTTCAACGCAACAATCATAAAGGCGTATGGCAATGAAAAATATTAAAGATGCAAAAAATAATGTCAGCTTATCACGCCGTCGATTTTTAGTTGGTTCGGTCAGTGGTTCGCTGTTAATGGCTTTTGCCCCCTTAGTTGGCGCAGTAGGCTTAGGTGACAGTCCTCAAGAAACATTGAAAAATAAATTATTTTCCCCAACGGTTTGGTTTGAAATCAACCCATTAGGTGAAGTGAACATTAATATTGCTAAGGCAGAAATGGGCCAACATATTGGCACTGCACTAGCACGGGTTGTTGCTGATGAACTAGGGGCTGATTGGTCTAAAGTCTCCATCACGCATGTCGACACCGATCCTAAATGGGGTTATATGGTCACGGGTGGTTCATGGTCAGTTTTTCAAACATTTAAGCCCATGTCTCAAGCGGGTGCTGCAGGGCGTATAGCCTTAATAGAAGCGGCAGCGAAAATCTTAAATTGCCCTGCAGAGCAATGTAGCGTAGAAAATGGCGCGGTACTTTATCAAGATCGCTCAATTAGTTTTGGTGACATTGTTGCCAAAGGCCATTTTAATCGTGCCTTTACACCAGAAGAGATTAGCGCTTTACCGTTAAAACCTGCAAGTAAAAGAACCTTAGTAGGAAAACCGGCCTTAGCGCTTGATATTCCCGCTAAAACTAATGGCTCAGCCGTTTATGGTATTGATATAGAGTTGGCCGGTATGGTCTATGCTCGCCCGATTATTCCACCGACCCGATATGGCAGTAAAGTCACGAATGTTGACGACAGTGCCGCCCAGAAAATCAAAGGTTATTTGGGTTATTATCTCTTGCAAGACCCGAGTGACCACCTTCAAGGTTGGGTTAGTGTCGCGGCTGATACTTATTATGGCGCAATTCAAGCGGCTGATGCCTTAAAGGTTAGCTATCAAGTGGGTAAAACAGCTAAGGTCAGTGAGCAAGATATTCTCCAAGAAGGAGAGCGCTTAGTTGCCGATAAGAGCGAAGGCGGATTGTTTATTGATGAGGGCGATTTCTCAGCGGCAAGCACTAAAGCCGATAAAGCGATTGATGCGGTTTATCGCACGCACACCGTTTTACACTTCGCTTTAGAGCCGGTTAACGCCACCGTAGAAGAAAAAAATGGTCTTTGGCATGTTTATACCGGTAATCAATGGCAGTCATTAACTTTGCCAGCCATTGCTAAAGCGCTGCAAGTAACGGATGACAAAGTTGTTATGCATCAGCAATATCTTGGTGGTGGTTTTGGTCGTCGTTTATTTGGCGATTATGCGATACCTGCGGTATTAACCGCTAAAGCAATTGGCAAGCCAGTAAAAATGGTATTTACTCGTGAAGATGACTCTAGATTTGATCAACCCAGATCGCCGTCTGTCGTCTCGTTTCGAGCGGTGTTTGATCAGGAAAATAAATTTACCGGTATGGAGCATGCACTGGCTGCCGGTTGGCCAACCTTAGCCATGGCACCAGGATTTATGCCTGAAAGCTTAGATAAAAAAACGCGTGTTGATATGTTTTCTACCAGTGGTGCCGATCACTGGTACAGCATGGACAATCATCGTGTGCGCGTGGTCAATAATAGCCTAGCACAAGAAACCATACTGCCGGGTTGGTTAAGATCTGTTGGGCAGGGTTGGATTGTTTGGGGACTAGAATCATTTATTGATGAAATTGCCCATCAAAGCAAAACTGATCCGATTGATTTTCGTTTATCCATGCTTGACGGTTTAGGTAAACAAGCCGGTAAAGCGCCAGAAAGTGTTGGTGGCGCAAAGCGATTAGCGAATGTACTCAACATTCTTAAGCAAAAAACCAAAGAGGTTAAACTCGCTAAGAATGAAGGCATAGGTGTTGCGATAAGTTCGGGACAAGAACGTACCATGCCAGCTTGGATGGCTTGTGCTGCTCAGGTTCATGTAGAACCTAGCTCAGGAAAAATAACCGTTAAAAAGCTCACCATGATTGTTGATGCTGGTGTTATTGTTCACCCTGATGGCGCATTAGCGCAAGTTCAAGGCTCTATGCTCTGGGGCACAAGTTTAGCTTTACATGAACAAAGCCCGATAGAAAATGGCCAGGTGAGTAATCTCAACTTAAACAGCTACTCACCATTACGTATGAGTGACGTACCTGAGCTCGATATTGAATTTGTTGAAAGTGATGAGTTTCCTGTCGGCTTGGGCGAACCTGGCGTAGTATCGATAGCACCCGCGATAGCTAATGCTATTTTTCAAATAACGGGTGTTAGAGTGCGAGATTTACCTATTACCGCTGCAGCAATCAAAAATGTTTAAGCAATAAATTTTGTCACTTTAAATTTAGTTATAGTGAGTCATAAAGACTAGAGTTAACCCGTTTATTAAAGCCCTTAGTTGTCTTCATAGCGACTAAGGGCTTTTTATTTTCATCTTCCAGCCTAAATGTGCAGGCACATTTAGGCCTCAATATCTTTTAAAGTGCCTGTACAATCAACATCAGCAATAGAATAAGACTAACCCATTGCCAAAACATGACAGGATCACGCTGCATTAACGGCGGCTTAGTTTTTGCTAAAAATAACTTATTCGGCTGTCGCAAGTCATGAATAAACTCTGATAGCACAGAGTAGCGTTTTAAGGGGGCAATTTTTAAGGCGCGTTCAAGTGTATCGTCAATCCAAAGGGGTAATTCAGTATTATCATTGATCATCGATTTATAGTTGAGCTTACGTTGCGCTGATACGCTGTTCGCTTGTGCTATTTCACGACCATATGGAAATTTACCTGATAACATTTGATAAGTGATCACGCCCAACGAATAAAGGTCAGATGCCTGTGTGCCTAAATGTCCTAAAAAATATTCAGGGGCTGAATAACGAATGGTACCGCGCATAATTTCTTCGTTGTCAGCATCGGTAACACCGGCAATAAAGGTTGAGCCAAAGTCTATTATTTTTACCGTCTTAGTATTGTCGATCATGATATTAGCTGGGCGTAAGTCTTGATGTATCATGTCTTGGCGGTGAAAAGCTTGTAAGCCTTTTGCGGTTTGCTCAATAATATTTCTAACTTGTTCTAAGCTTGGTTTTGGATGGTCTATCATCCATTGATTTAACGAAATGCCATCAATAAATTCTGTCACTAAATATAAATAATGACGTTTTCTTTTCGGAAGAATCGCTTTAACAACATGTGGATTGTTAATGCGTTTAGCTATCCATTCTTCTAGCATAAAACGCTCAAGGTATTGCTTGTCGGTTCTTAATTCAGTGGATGGCGTTTTTATCACTAGGGTTTGCTGTGTGTCGTTGTCGCGAGCTAAAAAAACATGGCTTCGGCTACTAATATATATTTCGCGGATAATTTCATAACCATCAAACTGCATTCTGGGTGAAAGTCTTGGCGGTAATGGCAATAAGGTGAGTTGATGCACTTCATCAAGCTGATAGCTGGGCACGTTATCAATACGGACAATTTGAACACTGAGGTTGTCATCACTTCCTAAGGCAAGTGCTTGTGAGATTATGGCATCAGCAGCATTATCTAAGCTCTGGGCATTGTTAATGCTATTAGCGATTTGAGCATTACTTAAAAAATCGTAAACGCCGTCAGTGGCAATAATATAGATATCGCCTTGCTCAAGTAGCTGGCTTTGATAATCAATGTCAAATGTTTGGTTAATCCCTAAAGCGCGGGTTAAATAGCTAACATCGACGGAAACAACTCGGCGGTGATCTTCGGTTAATTGCTCTAATTGTTGACCTGATAAACGATAAATTCGTGTATCACCTGAATGAAAAAGATGGGCCGTATTTGACTTTAATATCAGTGCACTGAAGGTGCAGACGTAGCCTTTGTCTTTATCAAAACGATAAGGGCTATTACGTGTTTGTGAATAAAGCCATGAATTAATCGATTTAATGACTTTTTGTGCAGAATTTTTAACAGACCATGAATCAGAGGTACAGTAGTAGTCCTCTAAAAAACTCGATATTGCTGTTTCACTGGCAATTTGGCTGACGTTACTTGAGCTAATACCATCAGCCATAGCAAATACAATCCCTTTGCTGCTAAGCATGGGTTCTTTAGGAATGATGCTGCCGAGAAAGTCTTGATTGATTTTTTTTCGACCTTTATTGGTCGCGCCGCCAATACTCACAGTTAATGCTTGACTCATTACTTGTTTCCAATGGATTAAAATTAGCTTAAATCGGTAAAGTTTGAAGCAATAAAAAGACTTAGTAACCTAAATTACGAAGTCTTTTATCTACATTGATATTATTCCAAGTTGATTAATTACCTGATCATTTTTAATGATTACAATGAAAAATACGGCGTTATAAAATTTATAAGTAGCATAATTACAGACTAAATTTTATGGCTTGTATTTAGCCATTTTTCCTCATGAAAAAGTAGTTCACTTATTTAATCAAATGGGTATTCGTTATTTATTAATTGACTCATACAAGCTTATGCTTTGAATAAACCATTGATAAAGAATGAATTAAGCAATTTTTCTGCTTGGCGATGTTTTAACATGTGTAAAGTATAATGGTAAACCTACTAATAATAAGCCACCGACAAGGTTACCTAATACCGTTGGAATTTCGTTCCATACCAAATAATCATAAACAGTAAAGTCACCCCCCATGATCATTGAGAATGGGAATAAGAACATGTTAACAATTGAATGTTCAAACCCCATAAAGAAGAACAACATTACGGGCATCCACATGGCGGCCATTTTAGCACCAGCAGAAGTAGAGATCATCGCACCAACCACACCCATTGATACCATCCAATTACATAACATGCCACGGAAGAATATAGTGATCCAGCCGCTTAAGCCATGTTCTTGGTAACCTACGGTTCTTGCTTCACCAATACTTGCTACTTTAGCTGCAATAGCACCGCCGTCAGCCGAATAACCATAGGTTAAAATAAAGGACATTAAAAAGGCTGTGGTCATTGCTCCGCCAAAGTTACCTAGAAAGACCAAGCCCCAGTTACGCATTACACCGCCAAAGGTTACACCAGGACGCTTGTCTAATAAGGCTAATGGTACCAGTGTAAATACACCAGTGAGTAGATCAAACTTCATCAAATAAAGCATGATAAAACCAACAGGGAAAAGACAGGCGCCTAAAATAGGGCTACCTGTTTTAGTTGCCACCGTAATCGCAAATATCGCAGCTAGGCCTAAAATAGCGCCAGCCATAAAAGCACGTATAAGAGTATCTTTGGTAGACATGTAAACTTTCTGTTCACCTGCGTCCACCATCTTGGTTACAAATTCACTGGGTTCTATATAAGCCATTGTTATATCTCTATTTAATAGTAAGGTTAATTCATTTTACTGTTTACCTAACAAAGCAAGTTGAATGCCAGTCATGTAACGCATTGATTTTTAATGAATATGTAGTTTTTGACTTGATTTTTTTGGCTTTATTTGCCAGCGTTGCACAACTTTAATTAGCTTGGTGCACCAAATAAGATCACCATGATTTATAGGGTAAAAATTTACCATTCAAGGTTAAAATGACTCTATCGCCTTTTGGATTTTCTTCTTTTTCTACTTCCATAGAGAAGTCGATAGCACTCATGATGCCGTCACCAAATTTTTCTTGAATAACCTCTTTAAGGGTATCGCCATAGACGCCTACCACTTCGTATATACGATAAATTAATGGGTCTTGTGGTACTGACTTATCCCACTCTTTGGTTGGGTAGGCCATTAAGGCTTGCTTTGTGTTTTTAGGTAAGGCTAAAAATTCAATTATTTTATCAGCTTCAACTTCAGGCCAACTGTTCATTCCTAAACAGGCGGAGGTTGTCCAAACGATAGACATACCCACAGCGTCTGCAATATTCTGCCAACTAAGTTCTTTTTCATTTTTGATTGCAAATATTGCTTCAGTTACATCGAGCTTATTCATGTGACTTCCTTAAGATTAAAAATATTATTTTATTAAGTTAGCTGTTTAATCTTGGTGCGTTATTGTCAATACAGTGCAAGCACTTTAAATTACGCGTTGATTTAACCATTAAACGACTAACCTTGTTATCTACTGACATTAACAATTGCGAAAACTATGCCAATAGCTCGCACTTAATTAAACTACTGATTTTTATTGATATTAATTATTTTACTGGTCTGTGCAAGGCAACGATATTTCGTGATAAACGATATTTCGTGCTGTTTGTCACGAAATATCATTGCTTGGCTTAGAAATTGAATGGTGGGGTTAGTTGATAAGTCATCAGGAATATTTTATGCAAGCGAACTTATTTTTAAATGCACCTAACGCACTGTTATATATTGATCCTTTTAATAATAAAATTTTGCAGTTAAACCACAAAGCTGCAGTATTATTTGCTATCGAAAGCGACGTTGAGCTAGAAAATAATACGTTAACAAAGGTTAGCGTAACGCAGTTTTTTACTGGCTGTTTAGATAAGTTAATTCACTTTACTCAACAAATATTAGCGCAGGGCGAAGCGTGGACAAACGATCTATTTCTTACCATTAATAATGAAAAAATATATTTAGATATTACCGCTAGCACTTTAGACAATAAGCTTTTGTTCTCTTGTCAAAGCGCCAAAGTGACTTATGCCCGTTACCACCAAGCAACAGCGCAAGCTAAATATAAAGCGGGTATTGTCCATTGGAATGCCAACGAAAGTGTATTTGAAGAAATTGAGCGACAAAATCAATTGTTACTCAGTGCGGTAGGTGATGGCATATATGGCGTAGATGTTGACGGGAATACCACCTTTGTAAATGCAGCGGCCGAGCAAATATTAGGCTGGAAAAAAGCAGAACTTGTCGGGAAAAGTATTCATGACGTGATTCATCATTCGCATGCCAATGGCGAGCATTACCACGCTTACAAATGCCCGATTTATGCTGCTTTTAAAGATGGAGAAGTACACAGTGTTGATGACGAAGTGTTCTGGTCAAAAAGTGGTATGCCAGTGGCGGTAGAATATAAAAGTACCCCAGTAACTGAAAATGGTTTATTAATCGGCGCCGTAGTTATTTTTCGAGACATAACACAAAGAAAGTCTATTCAAGCTAAATTGTTAAACGCTTTAAAAGAGGTAGATACACTAAAAGAGCGTCTTGAAATGGATAATGCGTATTTGCTTGAAGAATTAAATGCAGATTTTAATCATCACCAGATCATTGGTCAGAGTATGCAGGTGCAGCATATGGTTAATCAAATAGAATTAGTGGCAGCTACTAATGCGAATGTCATCATTACTGGCGAATCAGGTACAGGTAAAGAGTTAATTGCTAGAGCGATTCATGAAGTCAGTGAACGAAAAGCCCGGCCATTAATTAGAGTTAATTGCGCGGCAATACCGGCAGACTTATTTGAAAGTGAATTTTTTGGTCATGTAAAAGGCGCTTTTTCAGGCGCAATATCAGACCGAGTTGGACGCTTTGAACTGGCAGATGGCGCGACTATTTTTTTAGATGAAGTCGGTGAAATTCCTTTACAACTGCAAGGGAAATTATTACGGGTATTACAAGAGCAGCAGTTTGAGCGGGTAGGAGAGTCGAAAACCAGACATGTTGATGTCAGAGTTATTTCAGCCACGAATCAAAAATTAAAGACCTTAGTCCAGCAGAATAAATTTAGAGAAGACTTATATTTTAGGCTTAATGTATTTCCTATTCATTCACCGGCATTACGAGAGCGTAGCGATGATATTCCGCTTTTAGTAACACATTTTATTGATAAAGTGTGTTTAAACTTTAATCGACCTAAACCACAAGTGTCAGTTTCGCAAATGCAGTATTTAATCCAATACCCTTGGCCCGGCAATATTAGAGAACTGGAAAATATTATTGAACGTCAGATAATCTTAGCCAAAAGTAATAAAATAAACTTCGAATTTTTGGCTAATGAATCTGTATTTAATCATGAATCATTTAACCCTAAAGTTGCTCCGCAGTTGATGAGAGTAGAAGAACAAAAATCACTTGAAAAAACCAACTTGGCTAATGCGTTAAGACATTGCCAAGGTAAAATTTATGGTGAGAAGGGTGCTGCTCAGCTATTAGGTTTAAAACCGACAACATTGGCGTCAAAGCTAAAAAAATATGGCCTAAACCGTCAGGAATTTACGCCTTAATCAGGTGATAGCAAGTGGCTGTTTGATGTTATAAGAATACTATAGACTACACATTTACCATATTTTATTATCTTGACGATTGAGAGCCACGTTTTGATTATTTTGCGTTAAATTAATCCTATGTAGACCTGAGATGACTTACCAACTTCTGGCTGCCTTGTACTTATAATAGTTGCAGCATATTATTTAGGGTAGCCAAGCTTGATAAGGCTGCCAACTGCTCAGCCAGGTTGGAATGTCACTGGCGGGCATCGGCCTTGCTATGCCGTAACCTTGTGCTAATTTACAACCCAGTTGTAATAAAGCCGTACCATGCTCAACAGTTTCTACTCCTTCAGCAATCACCTCAAGCTGGAAGGCTTTCGCCAAACTAACAACAGCCAAAACAATGGCTAAGTCATCTGCGTCAGTGAGCATATCGCGTATAAAACTCTGGTCTATTTTAATCAGGTTGGCGGGTAGGCGTCTGAGGTACGTTAGGGAGGAATATCCAGTACCAAAATCATCTAGGGCAAACTGCACACCCAAGTCAATACAAGCTTTCATGGTCGTTATAATATAGTTGATGTCACTAAAGGCACTGGTTTCTAATACTTCTAATTCTAACAAATGAGGCGACACATCAGAGTGTGCAGCTAATAATATCGCCAAGCGTTTAACAAAATCAGCTTGTTGGAGTTGATAAGCACTGATGTTGACACTAATAGGCAGTGTGATGCCGATATTTTTCCATTGGCTTATTTGGCTCAGCGCGGTATCGATAACCCATTCACCTATCTCTAGGCTAATGGCGTGATTTTCTATTAGCGGTAAAAAATCTAGTGGCGGCACTAAGCCGCGGACAGGGTGTTGCCAGCGGATCAATGCTTCAACGCCCACGACTTCTCCTGTAGGCATATTCACTTTCGGTTGATAATACAAAACGAACTCATGTTCATTAAGTGCTGTTCTGATATGACTGATGTTTTCTAGTTTGAGGTTAACGGCGTCATCGAGGGCGCTATCAAACAAGTGATAACAATTTTTACCTGCTTTTTTCGCCATATACATGGCTTGGTCGGCATGACGGAGAAGTATATCGGCATCGGCATCATCTTGAGGATAGATCGCAACACCTATACTAACGGATACTTTTAATACCACATCGTCAACAGTGATAGGCTTTGATGCGGCAAGAAGTAAGCGTTTTAATGCCATTTTGTAATCTTCAGCGTTAACTAAATCATTTAATACGGCGACAAATTCATCACCACCGATACGGGCAAGTGTGTCCACTTCACGTAAGGTATCACTCATACGCCCAGAGATGATAATAAGTAGTTCATCACCGACCGCATGGCCATAGGTATCATTGATATCTTTAAAACCATCTAAATCCATAAAGATAACCGCGAGTGAGTTATGATGGCGTTGGCATTGCAGCATAGCTTGGTTTAGTCGATCAGCGAATAATGCACGATTAGGTAGCTTAGTTAAGGCGTCAAAATGGGCCATCTCTTCTAGTTGACATTGATGAACTCTTTGCAGGGTAATATCACTAAAGAGGGCAACATAATGGCTGACTTTGCCGACAGCATCTTTTACGGCACTGATGGTGATGCCAGCAACATATTTTTCACCATTTTTGCGATGACTTAATATTTCACCAGCCCACTGGCCAGAAGATTTAATGACTTGCCACATTGCGCTATAAAACTCAGGTGGATGACGGTCTGTTTGGAAGAAACCTGGGGCTTGGCCAACGACCTCCTCGCGGGAGTAACCGGTAATGTCAACAAATGCACTATTAACATCGATAACAATATTTTCAGCATCGGAAATAACAATACCTTCTAGGGCGTGGGTGAATACACTCGCGGCAAGAGTGAGTTCATTTGCTCGTTTATCTATCTCTTGATTTTGAAAAGCCAGTTTTTCGTTGGCAATAATGAGTGCTTTTTTGGCTTGTTTACGTTGGCTGATATCTCGAACAAGCGCATTAAATTCAAAGCCATCGGCGAGCTTAATAAAAGAAATAGTTAACTCTATCGGAAGACTATGTCCGTCTTGATGTAATGCTTCAACCTCAATTATTTTATTGAGAATAGGCCCTTCACCCGTGACCATAAAATGCTCCAAGCCCTTTTTATGTGCAGCACGCAATGGTACTGGAATAATCAGGTTTGCCAGTTCCTGTCCTACAGCTTGCTTATTTGTCCAACCCAAGATACCTTGTGCTTGAGCGCTCCAGCCAACAATATCGCCTTTGGCATTCATCTGAATTAATGCATCTTGTGATGTATCCATCATGGCATGCAGACGTGCTGCATCTTCGTTCACTGTATTAATTAGCTGCTTGTATCGGAGAAAATACGGAATGATAATCGCGGGGAGTAATAGTAGCAATATCATCACAGTGACCATTAAGGCTAAGGTGTTTGTAGCAAGACCATCAATGACTTTATCGGGTGTTTGTGGAATAAACTGCAGCGCTTTCATCGCGCTATAGTGCATAGCAGAGAAAGCTAAGCCCATAACTACCGCACTCACTATGTGTTTTTTAGTTATAAATTTGTATTGGCTTTGCTGAATAGCTTGAGACTGTATTTTCAGTGCCGCTATGGCCAATGCCACCGCAATAAAGCTGGCAAGATACACTAAACCCGCGTTATGAAACATCACTGTGTTTGATCTGATGGCGGCTATGTTTATATAGTGCATCAGGCTGATAGCTGAAGCCAATAACAATCCAGCGGCTAATAGTCGCAAATAGTTAAAGGCTTGCTGTGTTATCAACCACATAACCATGCTACAAGCACAAATGACCGGCAGCACAGACAAGATTATTGTGGGTAGATCATAGCTAACTGGCATTGCAGGCTTTAATGCTAATATGCCAATAAAACCCATGGCCCAAATACCTATGGCCATCACTGAAGCAGCGAATAAATTCCAAGCTATTTTTTGACTGCTTTGGCGACTGGAAATATTTCGCTCGACCATACCAAAAGCACTGAATGATGACAAGATAGCAATAAGGATGGATAGCAAGACTAATATAGGATCATAAGCTGTAATCAGTGCTTCAACAGTTACAACATTATAGTCGGGATTCATTGCTATCAAACCTCAAGCACTTAATGAAAATTAGGCATATTGCATTTTAATATAGCTTATCCACACTAAGTTTCAAGCCGCACTGAAAGCTTGATCTGTAGGCTTTTGCTATTATGAACATACGAATTTTTTCAGTTAACTATCATCTTGTATTGTTTGTATCCATTAATAATGAGCAGATTGATTGATGACAGCATTAAGCTTAACTTTATCGTGACGCTGACTTTTGAGCCGATTATATTAACGTTATGGCCAATCTAGTTTTGCTAATTTAGTGTTAGTTTACGTTAAAAACTCATGCGCTAAAGATCTTGGTTTAGGACTTTTCGGCTAGATCATTCACCACTAAATCGAGTAATTGCATTAGCTGGTTTGCTTGCATGCGGTCGATACTATTGAACCTGCAGCTTATTTCATTAGGAATGTTTACCGCCTTTATTTTCAAGGCCTGGCCATCTTGAGTTAGCTCAACAAGACGCTTGCGCTTGTCGTGTTGGTCTTTAATTATTTCTAACAAGCCTTTGTCAGCCATTTTCTTTAAAATTTGTGTCATGGCACCACCATCAATCACGGTTTTTTCTACCAGCGCTGCTATGGTTATTTTGTCTTGTTCCCATAATGCCATCATAACCACATATTGTGGATAGGTTATATTAAGCTTCATTAGTGGCTCACGATAAGCACGAACAATGCTGTTTGAGGCCATATATAAACGATGACACAGCTGATTTTTGAGCGTTAATTGTTCAAATGAGATAAGTTACTCCTTGACGTGATATTTTAAGTGATATTTCAAGCCACACTTTAATTTGCACACAAAGTATTTGCAATCAGTATTTGTTTACTATATTGTTTTGCACGCAAACTAAATTTAAATTATTGTCACTTGGAGTTAATGATGAACGTATTAGAAAATATTGCTTACACAGCAAAAGCAACAGCAACCGGTGGTCGTGAAGGTATAGCAAAATCTGACGATGGCCGTTTAGAGCTTGCATTATCTACACCTAAAGGTTTAGGTGGTGATGACGGGCAAGGTACAAACCCTGAGCAATTATTTGCTGCAGGCTATGCAGCTTGTTTTATTGGCGCACTTAAATTTGTCGCGGGTGAAGAAAAAACCAGTTTACCCAACGAGACTTATATTAATTCAGCAGTGTCTATTGGTGCTATTGACGGTGGTTTTGGTATCGCGGTTAAGCTAGCAATATCATTAGGCGATATGGATAAAGCACAAGCACAAACCATGGTAGATAAAGCGCATCAAGTATGTCCTTATTCAAATGCGACTCGTGGCAATATTGCCGTGGAACTTTCAATTATTTAATAGGCCACATAAGTTGATATAAAAGCGCGCATTGCCAACAGCAAGAGCGTGTTTTTTTGTGCCTGTAATAATCTGCCTTTAATAGTGTGGGGGTAATAACTTAATCAAGCTATTACCTTGATTTATCTCCCTAAGCTATAATTTATTTTAAACTTACCAAGCGCTAATATACCTGTCTTATAGCAAAAAAAAGCCGTTTTATGCCAAAAAATGCGGTTATGAGATGTTCAAGTTGCCATTTTCATGTAATATTTACTGGCTAACGGCCTTTTCATTTTACAAAAGCACAGGCTTAACATTAACCAAGTTCATGGTGCTGCGATTTTATTTGCAGCTTGCTCACCAACAAATAAAAGCAGGGTTTTGCCAAAGTTGACTAGCAAAGTAGCCATACTTAGCAGCTTGTTTGGCTGGTTTGCTCAAATTTGAGCAGCCGTCTAGAGATAATATCAATGGCGACATTCAGCAGGGCTGTACAGGTGATAAGAATGAGTGCGTTACTATAGCGTATTTCGCTGAAATTACTGTCGATATAAAACCCTAAAGTCATAATGCCTAAAATACCAAACACGGCGGTTTCTCGCACTATGATCTCAAAACGATAAAACATCAAAGCCATCATACTGGGATAGATAGTTGGCATGATGTGGTAGTTAAATTGATTTAGCTTACTTATCTGCATTTCTTGGGGCGCAATAGCGTTACTTTGTTTTACCGCCAAGTAAGCGATAACACAGCCATTATGTATGGCTAAAGCAATAATAGCAGGTAGCATTGATGGGCCAAGCAGCATTAAAAAGATAAAGGCTAAGATATATTCAGGCACTGAACGACCCATTAATAAGCTCAATCGGCCGAGCCAAGTTAGGGGCGCAGGCCATAGGTGCTTACTCGCCATCATATGGGCGCTTAAGCTAACAAAGTGAGTGGCTGCCAAAGCTAGTAGTGCCAAGGTAATGGTGGCTATTGCCCCAGGAAGAGCTTGCTCTGAGAGCAAAGCGCTAAACCAAGCTGTGACTGATGACCATTGAACCTCAGCCAATGTCGCCGCGTTTGCTATGGCGGGAGGTAAAATATCATGGCTAATAAAACGTACCAGTAAGCTACTATCGATGTCAGGAATATCTATCAGTGTCACACAGGCAATCACCAGATAAACCCCGAGTAACTTAGGTGGGCACCAGTAACGAATGGTGCCGATAAGAGCAATAAATATCATTAATAACGCGGCTCCCTCGCTATAGTTTCCCTGTCTAAAAGCCGTTTCCATGTAAAAACCTAGCGTTGGCATACCGATAAAGCCGAGTACGGCGCTACTGCGCAGGGCACATTCAAAACGGTAGCGCGTGTAACTCATCAGTTGCGGTATAACTTGGGCGATTTTACCATAAGTGAAACGGCTAATCATATCGGCACGGCTATCAATACTTTCTAAAGGGCTATCTGACGATTGATTGATGATATCGTGAAACACGCGGGCAAAAGTGGCGGCAAATGGGATGCTAATGGCCAAAATTCCGGTCAGGGGAGACAGCCCAAAAACTTGTAAAAATAGCAGTGCCCAAAAAATTTCATGAATGGCCCGCAAAAAAGCACAGCAGCTGGATATTAACGGGTGTTGGTATATTAGTGCGAGGGGAGCACCCAGTACTAAGCCTAAACAGACACCGATAATGGCAAAGTTAACGGTTTGCATTATGGCTTGTAATAAGTATTCAGTGGCAAAAAAATCAGGGGTGATTAACCCATTTGCCATACGAGTTAACTCGAGGAAAGGGTCAAAATTCACAATTTCTATATCAGCAAAAGGCAGAATAATCAGGGCAATAAGCCAGATTGATAACGTGACTTTCTGCCAATAACCTAAAGCATACTGGGGATTTTTCAATGATGGTATTGGTTGCAGCTGCTTGGGTTGCGACATAAAAGCAACTTACGCGCTTGCGCTAGTTTGATATAGCGCCGTGATTTGCTCTTGGTTGATACTCTGCTGTTGGCTATCGAGTATCAAGCGACCTTTATCTAACGCGATAACACGGTCAAAAGCACTGATGGCTAAGGCTCTGTCATGAATCACCATAATGACACTGTTGTGCTGCGCTAATACGGTGTTGAGTAGTCTTGATGTCATTAAGGGATCTAGCGCTGAAAAAGGCTCATCGCCGATAAAAATATCTTGTTGTTGATACAAAGCTCTGGCTAAGGCTACTCGCTGTCTTTGCCCACCAGAGAGTTGATCCACTTTCTTTATTAAGGGTTGGTCTAATTCTAACTGCTGACAAAGTGCTGCAATATTGTGTAAATCTTGCTTTAAAGGTCTCATTAAGTTGACTAAGTTGTATAACCAGTGGTGTCGAGCTAAAGCACCCATAAATATATTGTGATAAATACTGAGATTATCCACTAAACCCTGGCGCTGTGAACACAGGGCCGCACGAGCTGTTAACGCTTGATAAATATGGTGTAGCAGACTAGATTTTCCCGCACCAGAGGGACCGATAATCGCAACTTTCTCACCTTCATTGATGGTCAGGCTCAGATCAAAAATCACCTGAGTAGAGTGCTTGTTTTTACCGGTTTTTTTACGGGAATTAGCGCTAACAGTTTTATCATAATGAAGGTTTAGGTTGGCAAGGGTGAGCATTAATCGATAAGCCCTATTTGTTTCGCCACGTCTTCCACAGGTTGAAAATCTTTGTTTTGAGCTTTAACAAAAGCAGAACGTGGAAAACTTTTTAACAGCTCAGGACTATTCATATTGAGCAATGCAGCTTGCACTTTGTCAGTAAAGCCGGCGCCAAAATTGGCTTCAACATCAGCACGTATGGTCCATTGGTAATCAGGGTAGGTGGGGCTCTGCCAAATAACCTTAACTTTATTAGTGTCTATTTTACCGGCGGCGAGGGCACTTTCCCACACTTTATAATTTACCGCACCCACTTGGTAAGTACCTGATTGAACTTGCACAATAGTACGGTTATGGTCGCCCGAAAACCCCACCCGTTTAAAGGCTTGTTGTGGTTTTTGCTTTAAGTGCTGCTCGATATAATATTGCGGCATCAATCGACCTGAGGTTGAACCTTTTGAGCCAAAGGTAAAGGTTTTGTTGGTAATATCAGGAAAACGCTCACTCAGTGCTAAGCCTGTGCTGTAGTGGGCAATAAAGTAGCTTTTAAAAAACTGATCTTCATAACCTTGTGCAATCGCTTGCGAGCCTGGCACTAATCGTCTGGCTTGTACCCCAGATAAACCACCAAACCAAGCAAGCTGCACCTGATTATTTCTAAAGGCGGTTACCGCTGCTGAGTAAGACTTAACGGGAACATATTTTACCTCAACGCCAAGTTGCTTGGATAAATAGAGGGCAACCTGCTCAAAGCGGGTTCTCAGCTGAGACTCATCTGCATCGGGTATAGCGGTAAAAGTAAAGGTGACCGCACTCGCGTTGGCACCTACAAAAAGGCTTAGGGTTAACGCACATAGTGCGAATAATTTGGTCAGTTTTTTCATCATATATCTTTTTATTAGCGCTTTATCATGATCATTAATGCCATAAAATTGCCAGTGTTCAGTGCTGCATTATCTCTTAAAATAAGCATTAACACACTGTTTACGGATAATAATGTGTGTTGATGCTAGAGAAGAGGGTTTAATTACCTTTTTTAGAAGCTGTTACTTAATTTAGTGCTAGAAAAATTAACACAGATACTGAACGTTAATTGACCCCCTCACCCAAATAAAACTAATAATAAGACAACTAGTGGGTACTGCTTACAAAAGATAAAATGTCTTACTTGATTCGAATTCTGGCATTGATCAGAAGTGGTCAAGTTAACGAGAAACTCAAGGTGTGTTCACTGTCGCACAGGCAGTTTAGAAAAGTACGAATGATATTATCTGCTTCAGTAATCATGCACTTTGTCTCTAAACTTAAGACGTAAGTCACTAATAAGCTTACGTAGATAATTATTAGTGACTACAGGCTCTCCCTAAATCACAGCTTTTATAGTGTTAGCATCAAAAAAGCTAGCAGCAGATTTTAAAAATCATTTTATAGCTTCTTTTTCTTGGTGGGTTAACTCTATATTTTCTTCGTCCCTGAGCGTAGAAAATATCTAACGACAGCGAAAATCCATTTATTTTAAATATCACAACAGGAGTCTATTTATTGTTTTTCGAATCTTAAATGCTCAAGAAAATTAATTTTCATCAACAATAAACTGTTTGATTAATATTCGAATTCACACTTTTTCACACTTTTTCAGCTTGTTTAACTATCTAAATTATCTTGAATTAATGGATAATTATTTGCTGAAAGATAAGTTTACTATAGTCAACTTTACGGTTGTTACTGGGAGTGTAAGTTACCGCTGTTTATTAATTAATAATGGAAATAATCATGAAAAAAATTGGATTGCCCCTCGTCATAGCTATTGCTTTGTCTGGTTGTGTAAGTACAAACGGTCGGGATGGTAGACCTGACAATTCACACTTTAAAACCTTGTTTAGTGAAACATCACCTTATCAAAAAAAGCTTTATGGAAAGTTAGAAAGAACAGGAGAAGTCTACAGATTTACAGAACTGTCTTTTAGTCCGCGTCAAGGTGAAGACGCTTGGGTTGACTTAGTGACTAAAAAACCAATATGGAATTACACTCATATTCAGCGCTGTTACTTGGTAACTTTATCAGGTAATGATTCTGATATTAAGCCATGTACGCGAGCTAGCGAAGCCAAGTTTATGGAGAGAAAATATGATCTAATATCCAACGTCGGAAAAGGTCTTCAAACGCTAGGAATTGCAAACGCAATTCATACTTTTATGTTGGTTGAATTTCAGTATGAAAATTATGTTCAAGCATTTGATTTTGCAAAAGCCAAGCTTGCCAATCCAGAGTCTTTTGAAAAAATCATGGGTTTACTATCAAATAATTTAAGTAAATTAGATAAGATTATTTATGATTATAACGCAATTGTTGGCAGGTATAATCAAGGGTTAGATATTAAAGATTATCCTAAACTGAGTACTCAAACTAATTTTACTAATTTTGATGAGTTGAAACAGTTCGCTACCTCGATAAGTAAAGAAATAGAAAATACAAAATTGAAAGCTAAGAGGTTAAATGAATCTTTAACTGAATATTTTATTGCTCAACAGAAAAAAGAGTTTAAAAAGCTTAATATTGAGAATAAGGATGAAATGAGTTTGTTTTTACACAAGTTTAAAAATCATAAGTTCAGCTACTCTAAGTTGATCGCTAAAGCTGAGAGTCAGCATAACAGGTTAGAAGCAATTGAAATTAAACAGAAGAGAAAGCAGGAATTAGAGGATAAAAGGAATGCATTAGCATTCGTAACTAATCCGAATAATGTTGGTAAGAAAATATGCAAAGATGGAGTAATAAAGTATCAGTTTAATGGCTACAACTCTTTTTACAGAGAAAGTGGAGTTGGTTCAGAGGAAAGTTATGGTCAACTTAGTGCATTTATTGAAGCTATTTCACCTGATAAAAACATGATACAGATACGTATCGCTAACGTTTATATGAAATATGTTGATAATTATGTAGGGGTGCCTCGAATGAATGATATTCACGCTCAGATAGGCTCTGTTACCTGGGATGGCAAAAATGGTTGGTATCCATGTACTAATTCGTGACCTAACTAAAGAAATGGGCACCAACCGCTTTGGCTTATTGCCCATTATTTTTCAAAAATCATAACCTCTCATGGACTCACTATTACCTTAAGATTAAATTATAGAAAGTGAATAAATGTCAGGTAAAGTAACGTTTGATATGTTGTAGGCTTAGCTCTAAAAGGAGTTAAAAGTTATAGGTTTTAAATAGGCTGCGCAATAACGATAGCAGTGATATTTGTTTTAAATATCACTGCTACTTTATTAAGATTAACTTCCATTATTAACTTATTCAGCATAATCCTATTTTTTATTTTGAAAACTTAATGGGATAATCACCTTGTCAAAACAATATAGGCTTTATTAAGTATTTAGTTACTTAACTAGGAAAATGCATGCTAGCCAGGGATTTTAAGAGACACACTTTTGCTCTTAGAACTAAAAATAACCATAAGAGCAGTGTTGACGCGTCAACACTATTTTATTTTTCTCAGAGGTAATTAAAGAAACGAAACGGCTTACTAAACTCACAATTTACTTACTCAATGGGATTTTTAAATTAATAATAAATGATTTTCCATTGCACCCATCTTCACACGTGGATTGATTATACCTCGGTATCTCTTGATGCTGGGCAAAGCGGACCTTAATTATAAGCATACTTACTGTTGCCATTTCGCAGGGATTATTCATGCCTATTTTACTTGCACTGGCATTATCTAGTGAAATATGGGGAGTCCAACTTACTTGCTTGTGAAGATAATGGGTTCTGCATAATCATAGATACTTAAGGACTTTAAGTAAGCATAGGTAAAGATTACTAGGCTGTAAATACTATCTAATTTACTTTAAAAGCTAAATTGCATTTGCATTAAAAGCTAATATTAAATTACACTAAAAGCTAATTATAAAACTCAGAAAAAGCTAAAGGTGTTAACATGAACCAAGTATCAAAAAAGCTCGCACATTCGCTAGAGCAATTAAAACAACTGCAAGATAGTGGTGTTATTGCTGTTCAATCGAAAATGCTTGAGCGCACCGATAGAGAGCGCTTAACTAAACATGGCTTTATCAAAGAAGTGATGCGAGGTTGGTATATACATTCAAGTCCCGATGAGCAACAAGGTGATAGTACCGCTTGGTATACGTCTTTTTGGGATTTTTGTGGTGCGTATTTAGATGAGCGTCTTGAGCAGAACTGGTGCTTGTCACCGGAGCAATCAATCCAAATCCATATTGGTGATAAAACGGTTCCGCCTCAGTTATTAGTACGCTCTCCTAAAGGGCGAAATAAACCAACAGTATTGCTTCACAACACTTCGGTATTCGATATTCGCTCTGCTATGCCACATCAATCACAGTTAACTATAATTGATGGTTTGAGAATATATAACTTGGCAGCAAGCTTAGTGCATTGCACTAAAGACACCTTTGTACAAAAGCCAATTCAAATGAGAACGCTACTTTCAATGGTGACAGATGCCTCAGAGGTGCTAAGTGTATTGCTTGATGGTGGCCATGTTACTAGTGCAGGGCGTTTAGCTGGAGCATTTCGTAATATTGGTAGAGACTTAATTGCCAATAACATCATTAAAGGCATGGATGCAGCGGACTTCAAGGTAAAAGAAGTCGATCCATTTGAAGATGAAACACACATAACCTTTGGCCGCCGTGAGGTTTCGCCAAACGTTAATCGACTGCGTTTAATGTGGCACAGTATGCGAACAGACGTGATTGCACATTTTCCTAATGTGCCAGTCGCTAAAATTAATGTTCAAGACTACTTGGCTGAAGTAGAAGATAAATTTGTTACTGATGCTTATCACTCGCTATCTATTGAGGGCTATCGAGTTACGCACGAGTTAATTGAACATGTACGATCAGGCGACTGGAACCCTGAACAAGCTGATGACAGTAGAAAATATTTAGATGCAATGGCAGCAAAAGGCTATTGGGATGCTTTTCAACAAGTAAAGCTAGCTGTTGAAAAGGTGTTAGGTGGTGATAATCCAGGTGAAGTATTAGAAGCGACTCATGCTGATTGGTATTTAGCCTTATTTGGCCCAAGTGTTGCTGCTGGTATTATTAAACAATCTGATTTAGCTGGTTATCGAACAGGGCCGGTTTACATTCGAAAGTCCAAACATACACCACCAACTAAAGCTGCGATTAGGGATATGATGCCTGCGCTTTTTGATTTATTAATGGAAGAAGAAAACCCAGCCGTTCGCGTGTTATTAGGTCACTTTATTTTTGTTTATATTCACCCGTACTTTGATGGTAATGGCAGAATGGGACGATTCATTATGAACCTAATGATGGCCGCAGGTGGCTACTCATGGACTGTTGTGCCAGTTGAGCGAAGAGATGAGTATATGCAGGCATTAGAAACCGCTAGTGTAGAGCAAAACATTGTACCCTTTACAAAATTTTTAGCTTCGTTATTGTAGCCATATCTCTTTGAAAAAAATTAACTTTTGTAAGAGAATATTCATTACATCCTAAACGCCTTTTACTGACAGTAAAACTAAAAATTTTTTAGAAAGCATTTACAATCACAAAAGTAATTTGACTAAATTGCTATCGTAGATATGATCATATTGAAATCGACCAGTGATGGACCGGAATAAGTGGGGCGTAATTTTTAAAAGGGATTTTTGTTTTTGAAATTCGAGGATATTTAAGATAAAAAATGGTGGCCCTCCCTGACTTGAATTGATCGATGTGACCCTTTGTTTTAAGTGCTCTGTGTTTAAATTATTACGCTGTTGGTACTTCTATTGGTACATCGTGTTTTTGTCATACCATAAAACCACCAAAAGTTTTTTCCATATATGCTTCGCTCATCGGCCAGTATTTACTTTCTAATTCGATAATCTTATTTCGTTTCTTTTCAAAGGTAATCCAGCGCATCCATTTAGGTTTAGGCCAGTATGCGACTTGTTCAAACATATTGTTAACATCAGGCCAATCATAACCCCATAGCTCTTTTCTAAGCTTTCTAATTCGTCTCATAAGCCTTTCTTGAGGTCGTTCGCTTTGGCTGGCGTAATGTAAGCCAATACATACCCTACAACCATAGGCGTATTTAATCGCGTATAGGCTCTGGCGTTGCTTTTGGCAGTATGGACAAGTGACATAAAGCTTCTTACTTGCGCTTCGTTTATCGAGTATTAAAGCTATTTTGTGGGGCTTATCGTTTATGATGAATGTCATCAGACGGACACCACATTCTAAATCTGTTAATTTGAATTTTTGATGTTCATTACTAAGAAAGTCAGCATTAAGCGAGTAGCTACCCAATGGCACAGTTAATAGGTTTTTAAATGTCTTGGCACATATACGGTGATACTCGCTAGTGTAAGCCCTTGTTTGTGACCTACCGTAATGATTGCCTTTTGGCATCGTCATTCACTCCAAGAACTAAAGTTAATATATATTATCTTCGCCTATTTCTCTACGTGCGGTAATAACGCCAACTTGTTTAATAGGTGCGCATACAAAAGGCATAAGCTTTGTTAAAAAGTTTAATCTTTGAACAGGGTCTTTAATTTCTGATAGTGTGTTTGGTAGGTTAAGCAATTCATCTTGTATGGCTTGGTTGATTAAGTGTCTAATATCACCAGCCATGTATTTACTTGTAGGTTTTTTGTTAGCTATTTTCATGTTAAAAGTCTTCGCTGTAATGATAAGTTTACATTATATTATTTTATCTTGTGCGAAAAATAGGCTTAACTTACTAGTTTACTTAGGTGTTTGTAGGTGGGGTTATTCTATGATCATACTTTGCCTCAGCTTACTCTATAAAATGTTAAAGGAGTGATTTAACTGTCTTGCTTGCTCGTTCAATCTTATGCCTAAAGTATAAGTGCTAAGGCTGTTGTTTAATGCTGATATTACACAGGAATGTTTTGTTTGGGTGGTAGTTGTAATTGAGGTTATTCAATTAATATTAATTAATTGTAAATAAAACAATCAACTACAGTAGGTAAGTGTCCAGTTTTTTTACACCCACCTACTGTAAGTGTCCAGTTATTTTACACCCACCTACTGTAAGTGCTTAAATCGCTAACGAGAAAACATCTATCACACTGAAAAATAACATTTAATTATTTGTGGCGCAATTATTGCTCTAGTTAGATGTAAATAAAAATTAATAACACCATTCTACTTTCAAGGAATGTATTACAAGGGAATATAAAATGAATATAAAAATGTTAAAAGCTACTTTGGTTGGTTTGGCTTTATTTGTAAGTGGTTTTGCTAATGCTGGATTGATTGAAGGATTTGATGAAAACTCATGGGGTGGAGATTGGAGTTTAGGAGCTAATGGAAGTATATCAAGCGCATCTGCTCATGATGGCAGTTACGGGGTATACAACCCAAATTCATGGATTTATAATGACAGTATAGCTTTGAGTGAAGGTGACATTATTACATCATGGTTTAAATTTGATAATAGTGGATCTGGACGCTTTTATCTTGGTTATGGTGCGGACATAACAGGAGCACATTCTCTAGTATTTGGTAGTAATAGTTCAGATACTATGTGGCAAGACAATCCAAACTATGGATATCAAGGATATGATAGTTTGTCATTTGGTTGGTTATCAAATAGTTGGTATAAGGCTGAACTAAATTTCGGGTCAAATGACTCTATAACTGGTAATTTATATGGATCTGATGGTTCTACATTATTACGAACAATGTCAACTACTAGAGATTATTCTGGCGGCGCAGCAATACGTGGCTTTGGAGGGGTCTCGATAGATACGATTTGCTTAAATGATTGCTCAATAGTAGATGTTCCAGAACCATCAACCCTTGCTATCTTCGCATTAGGTATTATGGGTTTAGCATCACGTAGATTCAAAAAACAGTAAGTTAGATCTGTTTCGCTAAATTTATGTAAAACATTAAGCACCTTCATTGGTGCTTTTTATTGCCAGTAGTTTAGCTAACTTCCCCTAGTCGATTACTTAAACTAGTCAATCATCTCGTTATTATAAAGTATGTTTCCTTGCTATTACTCTACTAGTACCATAATTTTTAACTTGATCAGGTTTATACCCTTTCCCTCTTGCTTTAGCTAAGTAGGATATACGCCAGATAGCGCTCTGTATCGACTCGTAATCATCTCTTTTGATATTGTAGTAACAATGTTCAGGGAAGTACTCAGAGCCGTCTAATTGCCGCCATATTTCTTTAACCTTGTTGTTTACCTCATGAGGGTGGTCAACCTTATGACCGTCAATTATAAGCGCATAGTGATAATGTTGATGCTTGGTTGTTTCTTTTTCTCTACACCACATAAAGCCAACACGTTTTAAATTGTATTTACGTTTAAGCCATTTATGTAATCTGCGATTAAATGCCGTAATAATGCCGTTATTTTCAGTATATTCATAAACTCTCAGATCAAACCGTATTATATGAATTTTGCTGTGGTGACTTAACATGGCATCAATTTGATTAATCATTGCCTTAATGGAATGCGTAATTAACCCACTTCCTTTCGAGTTTACCCACCAAGTTTGACCGTTTACTGTTATTGCTTTGTCGTGTGTTATATATGCCATTAGATACTTTAATAACTAAGATAACACTAAAGGATATTATTAATTACCTAGCTCAATGTTAGTTATTACTTACCTGACTAATACCTGTAGTTATATAGCCTTGTTCGCAAAGCACTAAAAATATAGGGGTAACAAACCTACAAATAGCGGTTAATAACAATCAATATATATAGGGCGGTATTTAACGGGTTTGTAACTACTAACTATTGAAAAGCTGTTAACTTAGTTATACTCTGGTTGTTGACTAGTGGTTTAGCCGCAAAACTTCATCCACTAGCCAGTTCAAATGAAAGCCTACTTTGTTAATCCTCTGTGGGCTTTTTACTTGCTATACGCTGGTGATATTCCTTATCAGCTTCGGCTTTTTCTTGCCTTGCTTGTTCCATGCGTTTAACTGCGCTTTTAGTACCGTAATACGATCTGTCTTTATATTGCTTTCGGGCAATGGTTCGAGCGTCTTTGTCTTGCTCCCAGTCACAAGAAAAGTGCCTGTCATCTAGCCAGTAAAATGTTTGTTTCTTACCGTTGTACTCGCCTTGTTCGGTATGAATTAACCAATGTTGATAATACTCACCAGTTAATTGTTGTAGGTAAGCCCTAAAGCCGCCACCAAGCTCAGTACAAAGGTGATCTCTTGCGTGCTTATGTTCATCATCAAGAATTGATAATAATTCATAAGCTGGACTAGTGATCTCTGGAAAAGCGCCATCAGGGGCGGTAAATAATAAATTTTCCATGTTGCCTCCTATAATGCGATTTGACGTTGGTTGATTAGCTCTTGAACAAGCTGTTTTATTTGTTCAGACGTTTGGCCTTGTATACGCGCTTGAATTACGGCATCTACTTCTCGTTTGATATAAGCAACGGCACGATCACCAATAGAAATAGGGGGGCAAATTAGACCAGCTTTTTCATCTAGCTGTAATGCGGATTTTGACCTCGCTGTTTGAGTTAAAACTTCAGGTCTGCGGATTAATTTATAAAAGTTGTTAGTAGTCATTTTTAATTACCTTAGTCAGTTGTTGAACGATTCAGGCTTAATGCTACTTAGATTAATTTATGACAAAACATCTGTCTTATGATGAAAGCTTTGTCATATTTATCATGTTGATATTTATAATTTAAATATTTCTATTATTATTTTTTTGATTGTTTCAGCTTCTCGCTTAGTCGCGTTAATTGTTTCTGCTAACCACCTATCAATTTGATCCATTGGTATTTTTTGAGGCTTACGTTGATGTTTTTGCCATCCAGGGAATTCTTCAATTCCTTTTTCCGCTAGCTTGTATAATTCTTGCCATGTTTCGGTCTGTGTTATCTGGTCAGAAAGGTTGAATTGTGAACTAGTTGCTGGAGTTACAGTATTTAAATATTCATTATCATTAATAGCAGTTAAAAATTGATTTATTTCAGATGTACGCACAACAAAAACATATTCATGTTCATCTAACCCACCGGATGGAAAGTATAAACTCTCTCTGGTATTAGCTTTTCTAGAATCTAAGTATTTATTCCTTTCTTTATTATACGCCTGTCTTATGTTCTTAATTTCTTCAGCACTAGTATTTTTGAGATCAATTTCATTCTCAATTTTTTCACAATAAGCTTTTGAGCCTTTTTGAAATTCATTATCTTCAAAGTCTGTCAAAAGCTGTGCTATTACTCCATCTTGTTCAACAAAGACACCTTCAAAGCCTGCTAGAGTAACTTCTAGACCTGATGTGAGTTGTTGGTAATAGAACTCAAGATCTATTGCTTCAGAGCCAATTAGAGTTAGATCCCAAACCCCTCTAATACTCATAACTTTGGTTGTGTCTAATTTAGGGAGTAATAAACCATCCCAAGGGTATTTACCTTTTGAGTTAAGATTTTCTGTGCTTTCCAATAATTTCCCTGTAATACTCTCTAAATACTCCAATCCAACTCTTCGACCTAAAAACGCACAAGCACCATTGACAAAGTTTACAGACAAAGTTAAATGTTTATCTAAAGCAAGCCTATAAATATCTGCTTCTGTAACAGGTTCACTTAAAGCCAATGAGATATGATTTATAGCTTCATTTAAGGTTAACCATTCTTTTAATTTAAATAATTTACTCATGTATCCCTACAACCTTAACGATTTTTGATTTATTAAACTTACCTAATTGTGCTTGCTCTATATGCTCAGACCACCAGTACATTAATTTACGTCTACGCTCTAAATATTCAGCTCGGTTATAGGCGCGCCTTACTTCATTTTTATCAATATGAGCCAATGCGGCTTCAATCACATCTGGCTCAAATCCTTGTTCATTTAATGTGGTACTAGCCAATGCCCGTAAACCATGAGAAACCAATTCGCCAGCAAAGCCCATGCGCTTTAATGCCATATTTACACTTTGGCTATTAGCGTGTTTAGTTGGGTCGCGGTGATTGGTAAATAAATATTTTTTGCCGTCAGACATTGAGCGGATAGTGTCTAGTAATGCTAATGTTTGCTCGGTAAGGGGAATAGTATGTGGCTTTTTCATTTTCATGCGATCCGCTGGAATAATCCACACGCGGTTTTCTAAGTCTATATCTTCCCAACGTGCCGTTGCTGCCTCTATTGGGCGTGTCATGGTGTGAAGTTGCCATTGAAGTAAGCATCGGGTAGTGCGTAATAAGTTAGCGTCTCTGAGTGCTGTCATTAGCTCAGGCAGTCTTTCTGGCTTAATAGTCGCCATATTGGTTTTTTTTGGGGCAGCAAAGAGCTTGGTTATATCGGCAAGGTAATTAATTTCAATAATGCCTTGAGCAACACCAAGGCGCATAATTTCATTAATGTTACGGCATAGGCGTTTAACGGTCTCTAAACTGCCCTTATTAGCGATAGGAGTTAATAGGGCGATAATGGCTTTGGGTTTTATGTTATCAAGCGGTACGCTGGCTAGGGTAGGTAATACATGCCTTTGTAATCCGCGCCAAGCATGATTAGCAGTTTCTTCTTTTACTTGGCTCCGTTTTAAATCAAGCCACTTTTGAGCAACAACACCAAAGGTATTTTCTATCGCCTCTTTTTTTTGTTGGGCTTGTTCAATGCGGTGATCTTTAGGATCAATATTATCGGCTAATAGCCTACGGGCTTCATCTCTTTGTTTTCTGGCTTTTGATAATGAAACATCAGGATATTTCCCAAAGCCCAAATTTGTCCGTTTTTTGGTATACGGCTGAGAATACTTTAAAATCCAAAGCTTTGAGCCGTTAGGGCGCACTCTAAGTTGTAAACCGTTACCGTCGGCAAGGGTATACTCTTTTTCTTTAGATTTAGCCTGTTTTACCTGCGTATCGCTTAGTGGAGTGATTATTTTAGCCATAATGTACCAATGAAATTCATTAAATAAGCTGTTGGTACTAATGATGGTACATCAAATGTTGAGTTTTACAAATCGTCTTTGGTTGTTAATGACACATGAAAGTAGGGTTGTGGCGCGGTTTTACTGGATTTCAGGCATAAAAAAAGACGCTACAAGGCGTCTTAAATCGTTAAAATGGTGGCCCCTCCCTGACTTGAACAGGGGACCTGCCGATTATGAGTCGGACGCTCTAACCAACTGAGCTAAGGGGCCATAATTCTACTTTGCTTTGATAAGCGCGAAAGGTTCATCAAAAGTGGCGGGAAGTATAAGCATTTTTTATTTTGTTGTCACCCTTATAAAGCTAAAAACCTGATAAATAAGTCTAACAGTTCAATAGTTGAGCGATTTGTTGTTTTGGTAATCACTCGTTGGAATTTATTGGTTACTTCATATTAAACAGTTTAATGAATTGAGCGCCTACAAAGGGTCGACATAATAAATTTTTATGTTTTGTGTAATCCACTTAAGCTAGTTATTACTCTAAAATATGTGCTCGACAATATGATTTACATTGTTCTAGTCATTAACATCTATGTAAACATCAATTACCGGTCTTATATGTTTAGAGATACTATTATGATGGTTTGCTAGCTAGCATCACTAACGCAACCGTGTGCGAATAGCATGTAAACTAGTGTCTAGTGTTGACAGTAAATGCTAGTCAAAAAAAATCCAGCTATTAGCTGGATTTTATATTTATATATTTCGAGAAGAAATATTACTCACCGTCTAAGAAACTTTTCAATTGCTCAGAACGTGAAGGATGGCGCAATTTGCGTAATGCTTTTGCTTCAATTTGACGAATACGTTCACGTGTTACATCAAACTGCTTACCCACTTCTTCTAAAGTATGATCAGTGTTCATGTCGATACCAAAGCGCATTCTTAACACTTTTGCTTCACGAGCCGTTAGACCCGCTAGTACTTCATGTGTCGCATGCTTCAAGTTTTCAGCCGTGGCAGAATCAACAGGTAATTCACCGCTACCGTCTTCAATAAAGTCACCTAAGTGAGAATCTTCATCATCACCAATCGGTGTTTCCATTGAAATAGGTTCTTTAGCGATTTTTAACACTTTACGAATTTTATCTTCCGGCATAATCATGCGTTCAGCTAATTCTTCAGGTGTTGGTTCGCGACCCATTTCTTGTAACATTTGACGTGAAATACGGTTAAGTTTATTAATCGTTTCAATCATGTGTACTGGAATACGAATAGTACGCGCCTGATCGGCAATTGATCGAGTAATCGCTTGGCGTATCCACCACGTAGCATAAGTTGAGAACTTATAACCACGACGATATTCAAACTTATCAACTGCTTTCATTAAACCAATGTTACCTTCTTGAATTAAATCCAAGAATTGTAAGCCACGGTTAGTATATTTTTTCGCAATTGAGATAACTAAACGTAAGTTAGCTTCGACCATTTCTTTTTTCGCACGACGAGCTTTCGCTTCGCCGATCGACATACGACGGTTAATGTCTTTAATGCCGTGAACATTGAGATAAGTCTCTTCTTCTAGCATGTTCAGTTTATAAATACAGCGTTCAACATCTAATTCGATGTCAGCCATTCTCTTTGAGTAAGGTAGGCCAGCTGCTTTTTGTTCTTCAAACCAATTTTTTGAGGTTTCGTTACCCGGAAATATTTTGATGAAAGTAGTTTTTGGCATACCGGCACCAACCACACAGTGTTTCATGATTAAGCGTTCTTGAACACGTAAACGGTCCACAACACTGCGCATGTTTTTCACTAGGCGGTCAAATACTTTGGGTACGATTCTAAATTCTTTAAATACTTCAGCTAATGCATCAATTGCTGCTTGTGCATCAGTATGGCCACGGCCTTTAGTTTTAATGACTTTGTTAGCAAGTTCGTAGGCTGTGCGCAAAGCAGTAAACTTTTCACGGGCTTCTTCAGGACAAGGGCCAGTATCTTCTTCTTCCTCATCCTCATCAGATTTATCTTCATTAGCTAACTGTTCTTTAGAAAGCTCTGATCCGATATGAGTTGCCGCGGCTGGAATTTCTTCGTCTTGGGCATCAGGGTCTAAAAATCCAACGATAATGTCGCTTAGACGTACTTCTTCAGCTTCAAAATTATCCCATTGATCAAGCAAATAATTAATTGCTGGCGGGTATTCAGAAACTGAACGTTGTACTTCTTTGATACCTTCTTCGATGCGTTTGGCGATAACAATTTCGCCTTTACGCGTCAGTAGCTCTACCGTACCCATTTCACGCATGTACATGCGAACAGGATCTGTAGTACGACCAATTTCACTTTCAACGGTCGCAAGCGCTTGCGCAGCAGCTTCAGCAGCATCTTCATCAGTATTCGCTTCACTCATCATTAACGTGTCGTTATCAGGAGCGTTTTCAAACACCTGAATACCCATGTCGTTAATCATTCGAATGATGTCTTCAACTTGATCTGAATCGATAATATCCTGAGGTAAATGATCGTTAACTTGTGCAAAAGTTAAATAACCTTGCTCTTTACCTTTTACTATTAACTCTTTAAGTCTAGATTGAGGGGCTTGATCCATTGACGAGTGTCCACCTATTTATGGCTATCAAAATTACAACAGTTAGCAGGCAATTATAGCGAAATAATTACTAAATTACCAGCAGTAAACTGCTCTTCTGCTTGTTCTAAATATAACTTAAACGATATTGTTCTATGCGCTTAGTAAACCGTGCAATTCTTGCTTTTCGGTTAACGTTAAGCCGCTACTACGTTCTTTTTCTAATAATTGCTCTGTGCGTTGTTCAATAAAAACATTTAAAAAGTTTTCAATTAAATCCAAAAACATGTTTTCGGCATTTTCTGCTTCAACATGATGTTCTAAACACAGCAGCTTTGTTAGTTGTTTTCCGGCTTCCTGGCCTCTAAAATGCTCAACTAATTGTGCACTATTCACCTTTGGGTTTTGCTTACACAATGCAAGTAACGTATTGAGCAAAGGTATACCTGGCATATTTAATTCATTTAAAATTGCCGAGTCTGGTAGTATCTCTACTATATGGGGATGCTCAAGTAGTAATGCAATAGCGAGTCTTACTGGGGTGATTTTAGGCCGCTTAGCTTTAGCTTTATTTTCAGCGATGTTAGCAAAACTCTTATGTAATTTTTTTAATTGCATTTCGTTACTTGCACCAAATTGATTTGCTAACTTAGTGACAATGGCGTCTTTAAGATTACTTTCAGGTAGTTTGGCTAAATAAGGCTGAAAAGCACTGACAGCGGCACCTTTTCCCTCGGGAGAGCTCATGTCGATTTGGTTTAGTAAATGCTCAAACAAAAATTGTGACAATGGCGTGGCATTATCTAATATACTTTCAAAAGCAGCCTGGCCTTGCTCTCTTATCATAGAGTCAGGGTCTTCGCCATCAGGTAAAAAAACAAATTTGAGACTATAACCATCTTGAATTAAGGGTAGGGCATTGTCCAGAGCACGCCATGCGGCATCACGGCCAGCCCGGTCACCATCGTAACAACAAATAACTTCTTTAACGGTGCGAAATAGGGTTTGTAGTTGTTCGGGCGTTGTTGACGTACCTAGTGAGGCAACGGCATAGTCAACACCGTGTTGAGCAAGTGCAACTACATCCATATAGCCTTCAACCACCACTAAGCGTGTTAGTTGCTTAATGGCCTGTTTTGCTTCATAAAGGCCATATAACTCTTGGCCTTTATGGTAAATTCGGGTTTCTGGCGAGTTGAGGTACTTGGGCGTACCATCACTTAATACCCGTCCGCCAAAACCGATAACTCGGCCACGTTTATCGCGAATAGGAAATTGAATACGGCCTCTAAACCTGTCATAAGGTTTGTTTTTATCGCCTTGAACGGCCATGCCTAAATCAACCAGCTGTTGATTTATTTGGCCGCTGCGGCCAAATACTTTCATCATGCCGTCCCAAGCATCACTGATATAGCCTATACCAAAACGCTTAACTATTTCACCGCTTAAGCCTCGGCCTTTTAAATAATCAATCGCGACATTTTTGTCAGTGGCAACTTTTAATTGCTGTTGAAAAAAACGGCTGATTTGCGCCATTAATTCATAGTCATCTTGTTTTTGACTATAGGTTTTTTGATCTTGTTTTTGTTGTGCAGGTGAGCGCGTGTTTTGTTCGCGTGGCACGTCCATATTGTAATGAGAAGCTAACTCTTCAACGGCATCAGGAAACTCTAAACGGTCAAATTCCATTAAAAAAGAAATCGCATTGCCATGCTCACCACAACCGAAGCAATGATAAAATTGTTTATCTTGGCTAACGCTAAAAGAGGGGGATTTTTCAGTATGAAAAGGGCAGCAAGCTTGGTAATTTTTACCGGCTTTTTTTAATGGCACGCGAGAATCTATGAGTTCAACAATATCGGCTCGAGCCAATAAGTCATCAATAAATTGTCGAGGGATCATACCAGCCATAAATACCATTACATCAAGATAAAACCCTATTTTACACCAATGAGGCTTGGAAAATAGTAGCTTCTTATATTCTAGTTAAAATAAAACCGCGAGGCCTAAGCTATCGCGGTTTATATTCAGCATGAACATTGAAGTTCAAAAGGAAGCTTAACTAACTGTTTAAAATTACTCTAACTTGGCCACTAACTGCGCCCATGTCAGCTTTACCTTGCATTAGCGGTTTTAATACCGCCATGACTTTACCCATATCAGCCATTGAGGCTGCACCGGTTTCGGTAATTGTTTCTGTAATCAGTTGGTTAATTTCATCTGCAGATAAGGGTTGCGGCAGAAAATATTCTATAGCGATAACTTCTTCAGCTTCTTTAGCTGCCAGTTCATCGCGACCACCTTCAGTAAACATTTTGATAGATTCTTTGCGCTGTTTAACCATTTTGGTTAACAAGGCAATGACATTTTCATCAGTCGCTTCTGTTTTGTGATCTATTTCTGCCAGCTTTATCGCAGAAAGTGCCATACGAATTACGCCAAGACGAAGTTTGTCTTTGGCACGCATGGCATTTTTCATTTCATCTTGCAGTTGACTAAGTAGACTCATAATTTAATTTACGCTTAAGTTAACTCAGTTGACTTAGGATTTACTAAGGTATCTTAGTACATGCGAACGCGACGAGCGTTCTCACGAGAAACTTTTTTAGCTGCGCGTTTTACTGCGGCTGCTTTCTTACGCTTACGTTCCCAAGTCGGCTTTTCATAAGATTCGCGACGGCGAACTTCTGAAAGGATACCTGCTTTTTCACATGAACGTTTAAAACGACGTAATGCAACGTCAAATGGTTCGTTTTCTCTTACTTTAATTACTGGCATGTACTATTTTACCTTAGTTAGGAATCTATATTAAATGGTGTCTGATTTCAGCTAAATAGCCTCATCTTCACCCACTCTATTAAAAATTGGTGACGTATTCTAATGCGAAGGCCATAGTAATGTAAAGTGGAATTAATTTTTTCACTGGTTTTATTAGCTCAACAGCGGCCTGAATACAGTAATACTAGTCGCTGTGTAAATAGCTGCTGTCATATTAACAAAATTGCTCACTCGGTTTCTTTGTCATGAATTTTAAAGGCTAAATGGAGTTTTTAAAATATTTTGGTTATCTTTGTGCGCTATAAATTGAAAGTTGCTTAGGGCATAGGTAAAATCAGCAACCAAATAACGGCTGCACCTTAATACAAGTGAATAGTCGAATTCACTATTGATGCAACAGGGCTAGGTAAAGAAAAATTATGCGAATTTTAGGTATTGAAACCTCTTGTGATGAAACCGGTATTGCGATTTATGACGATGGGCAAGGCAATCTACCCGCGGGTATAGTTGCACATAAGTTATATAGTCAAATCGCTGTTCATGCTGATTATGGTGGGGTAGTGCCTGAGCTGGCATCACGTGACCATGTCCGCAAAACTATTCCCTTAATAAAAGAAGTCCTAGCTGAAGCTAATTTAACCCCTGCTGATTTAGACGGTGTTGCTTATACGGCTGGCCCAGGATTAGTGGGTGCCTTACTTGTCGGATGTTCCATTGGCCGGAGCTTAGCCTACGGCTGGAACTTACCAGCTGTGCCTGTGCATCATATGGAAGGACATTTACTAGCGCCCATGTTAGAAGAGAATGTACCTGACTTTCCCTTTGTCGCTTTATTAGTGTCTGGTGGTCATACCATGTTGGTGCGTGTTGATGGTATCGGTCACTATGAATTATTAGGTGAATCTGTTGATGATGCCGCAGGTGAAGCTTTTGATAAAACAGCTAAATTACTAGGGCTTGATTACCCTGGCGGACCCGTGTTAGCGAAAATGGCGGAAAGTGGTCGAAAAGGTCGTTATAAATTTCCAAGACCTATGACGGATAAACCTGGGCTAAACTTTAGTTTCAGCGGTTTGAAAACCTCAGCCGCTGTTACCATTCGAAAAGAAGAAAAAACAGTATTAACACCTGAGCAAAAAGCACAAATGCAAGCTGATATCGCTTATGCCTTTCAAGAGGCGGTCGTTGATACGCTAGCCATTAAATGTAAACGGGCATTAAAACAGTGCAATTTGAATCGTTTAGTTATTGCGGGTGGTGTTAGTGCCAATACGGCGTTAAGAGAAAAATTAGCAGAAATCACCAAAAAGTTAGGTGGGGAGGTTTTCTATCCTAGGCCTGAGTTTTGTACTGATAACGGCGCCATGATTGCCTACGCGGGTTTACAACGCCTAAAAGCCGGTGTTGATACCGATTTAACCTTTAAGGCAACGCCACGTTGGCCCTTAGATACCTTAGAGCCTGTTTAAGCTGCAGGTTGGCGATTAAAACCGGCAATAAAGGCTACTTCTTGGTAAAAGATATTTTGCTTTCTTTGCCCTGTAGTAGTCTCACAATATTGTCTTTATGTCTAAATATGATCAGCGCTGATAACATTAATACAGGGTAGAGATAAATGGGCTTTAATAACCAAGTATACAGTGGCGCTATTAATAGCGTAACAATGGCGGCCAAACTCGAATAGCGGCTAACTTTAGCGACCAACAGCCAGGTTAAAATAAGCAGCCCGCCTAAGTCTAAACCAATAGGTAATAGTACGCCAAATGCCGTAGCAACCGCTTTACCGCCCTTGAAATTAAAGAATATCGGGTACATGTGCCCTAAACAAGCGGCGAGAGCAATCATACCTAGATACAAGGGTTCTAAGCCTAAGAAATACCCCCCCCAAACCGGTAATGTGCCTTTGAGTATGTCAAAAATCAGCACAAAAACCGCAACAAATTTATTACTTATACGTAAGACATTTGTCGCACCTGGATTTTTTGAACCTGTTGAGCGGGGATCTGGTAAGTGCAGTAATTTGCAAAGTAAAATGGCACTCGAAATTGAACCTACTAAGTAAGCCATAATCACCATTAAAAACGTTACAAGTAAACTACTGATACTAAGCTCCTTCTCAAACAGGTGTTAGCAAAGTTATAAAAATTTATTATTTTTAGCTTTTTGACATTGTAGCGCGATGTTTACTAGTTTTTCTAGACCTGCACAGGTAAACTCGCCATTTATTTTCTAAAGTATGTTGTGGCGATTGCGGGTTTTATCTCGATTTTTATCTTGATAATGCAATGGCTAAATACTGCCAAGCTAGGTAAGGGTTTTAGTGTGGATAAAGTCTATATTGAAGGGTTAACTTTTCAATCAACCATCGGTTTCTTCCAGTGGGAAAAAGAAATAAAGCAAACACTTGTTATTGATTTAGTGATGGGCTGGAATACGGCGCAAGCAGCAGAAAATGACGAATTAGCTAAAACACTTGATTACGCGACAATTTCTGAAGCGATTGTTGAGTTTGCCAACGCTAATCCGGTAGATTTAATTGAAACGCTTGCCGAACGTATTGCTGGCTTTCTTATCGCTGAATATAAAATTCCTTGGCTGCGCCTAAAGGTAATGAAACCAACAGCGGTCCACAATGCGACTACGGTAGGTGTTGAAATAGAACGTGGCGAACCCTTGTCAGGCCAAGCATTGTAATGGCTAAAATTTATATTTCGCTGGGTAGTAACATAAATCGACAACATTATATTGAACAAGGCTTGTATGCTTTAACCGAGGTATTTGGCTCGCTTACCTTATCTTCATTATTTGAAAGTGAGGCTGTCGGCTTTGCCGGTAAAGCTTTTTACAATATGGTGGCGGGAGTAAATACTGAGCTTACTTTGGCTGAAGTGGCGGCAACACTGCGTAAAATAGAGTTTGCGCATGGTAGAAGCCAAGCTGCCAAAAAATTTAGTCCGCGGACATTAGATTTAGATTTATTACTTTATGATGACATTATTGCTGACTCTCCAGCGCAAATACCTCGTGATGAAATTAGCAAAAATGCCTTTGTATTGTGTCCGTTAGCTGAAGTTGCAGGGCCTTTGACTCACCCGATTATTGGCCAGTGCTATGACGAGTTATGGCAACAATATGATAAAAGCCAACAAAAATTAAAAACAGTGGCTTTTATGTGGCCAAAAAAATAATAAAAAATAAGGATGTATAACCCCAATGAGCACAATTGAAGTTTTTATTTTAGCATTAATTCAAGGTTTAACTGAGTTTTTGCCTATTTCTAGTTCAGCACATTTAATCTTACCCTCAGTAGTTTTCGGCTGGAAAGATCAAGGCTTAGCGTTCGATGTTGCCGTGCATGTAGGCAGTTTACTGGCGGTAGTGCTTTATTTTCGTAAAGAAGTGGGCTGCATGGCTGTGGCTTGGTTTGCCACCTTAAAAGGTGAGCGAAATAATTTTGATGGTAAATTGGCCTGGTGGATTATTTTTGCCACCATCCCCGCTGGTTTATTTGGTTTACTCGGTAAAGACTTTATTGAAGAGCATTTACGCAGTGCACTTGTTATTGCCGCCACAACGCTATTATTTGGCTTTTTGCTTGGCTTTGCTGATATTAAGGCTAAACAAAATAAAAGCATTGAAAATTTAGGTTTTAAAGGTGCGATGTTAATCGGCTTGGCACAGGCTATCGCGTTAATACCGGGCACATCTCGCTCTGGTATTACCATGACTATCGGCTTGATGTTGGGCTTAAGCAGAGAAAATGCCGCGCGTTTTTCATTTTTACTGTCGATTCCGGCTATTGCCATGGCGGGCAGTTATTTAACGTTGAAGTTAATTTTGGAAGCCGGCACGGTAGATTGGTCAGCGATGGGCTTAGGCAGTATGTTAGCGTTTGTTAGTGCTTATGCCTGTATTCACTACTTTCTTATTTTAGTGGGTAAGTTCGGCATGATGCCATTTGTGATTTATCGCTTAGTACTTGGTGCTGGTCTGCTTTGGTTTGTTGCCGGATAATTGTTATAATATATTCAACTTATGAAGAATGCGCTTTAGCGCATTTTTCATATATACATGTATTTTTTAGATACCAAAAGGGTAGTTTGCTAACGCTCTTGGTATTGTTTTATCACTATCAGTCGTACTAATACCCATTGTACTTTCTAATGTTGCTAATAAGTTTTAGTGATTAATATAGTGATAGATATTTAGCCAATAAAAAGTGAGAAGTTTGATGGATTTGTCTCTAACTGAAGAACAAATAATGATTCAAGATATGGCCCGAAAATTTGCCGATAGTGAATTAGCACCTGTAGCCGCACAGCTTGATGAAACAAGAGATCAAAGTTTATTTTTAAAAAATTTAGCGCAACTCAATGCACTCGGCTTTATGGGCCTAAATATTAAAGCTGAATATGGTGGCGTTGAAGCAGGTAGTGTTGCTTTTAGCTTGGCGATTACCGAATTAGCGCGCGCTTGTGCATCAACAGCGGTGACAACTTCAGTCACTAATATGGTTGCCGAAGTTATTCAAGCGGTAGGTAACGATGAACAAAAAAATAAATACTTGCCAAAAATTTGCAGTGGTGAGTATCGTGCGGGTGGCTTTTGTTTAAGTGAAGCAGCGGCAGGCTCAGATCCCGCGGGGATGAAAACGCAAGCCGTTAAAGACGGTGATGACTATCTTATTAGCGGTAGTAAAATTTACATTACTAGTGGCTCGTTTGCTGATGTATTTGTGGTTTGGGCCGTTACCGACCCAGCCGCAAAAAAAGGTAAGGGTATTTCGTGCTTTATTGTTGAAGCCGGTACTGCCGGTATGACCATAGGTAAGTCGGAAGAAAAAATGGGCCAAAAAGCGTCACCAACCAATGAAGTGCATTTTGACCGTTGTCGTGTGCCAGCATCGGCCATGATGGGCGCTGAAAATAAAGGCTTTGGTGTTGCCGTGGGTGAGTTGGCCGGTGGTCGTATCGGTATCGGTTCATTAGCCTTAGGTATTGGCCTTGCTGCACTTGATTATGCTAAAGCTCATATTGTTGAGCGTAAACAGTTTGGTCAATCACTATCAAACTTTCAAGGCCTACAATGGACGTTAGCAGAACGTTATACTGAGATGGAAGCGGCACGATTGCTCCTGATGCAAGCCGCTTATACTAAAGATCAAGGTCAGCCATTTGGTATGGCAGCTTCAATGGCTAAGTTGTTTGCCGCTGAAAAGGCTAATAAAGCTTGTTATGACGCCTTACAGCTTATGGGTGGTGCCGGTTATATTAGAGAATATCCATTGGAGCGTATGGCGCGCGATGTGCGTGTAACATCAATCTATGAAGGCACCAGTGAAATTCAAAAAGTGATCATTGCTCGAGAATTATTGCAAAAAACCTAAGTGTTTACCTCGGTAATTTAAAACGGAGATGAGCTTTGCTGATGTCCGTTTTTTTATCTTTGTTTTTAGGTGAATAAACAGACTAGATCAGGATGTGCAAAGCAAAGCTGATGCTATTTAACGGTTTGTATTATAGCGGATGCAGCAGTATAAATAATCTCATATAAGAGCATTAAGGCTTAGCAGTTTAAGTCTTAGGGTTCTAAAGGTTAGTGCTTTAAAATTTAGTGTCTAACATTTTGACCCTGTAACGCATGTTCTAAGCTAAAAGTTTTGCGATCACGCTGTAATCCTCAACTGTCTGTTTTTGACTTGCTCTTTGTTGAGTCGCTATAAATATTTAGCCCAGTTGCTTGTATCTTTGGTGCTTTGCCCCAATTTAAAGACATATATCTTTATTATTGGAACGGCATTGATGACAAATTCTCTTGCGATCAACTTAGAAAACTTTCAACAAGTTATTATTGAAGAATCAAAAACTAAACTGGTATTGGTCAGCTTTTGGGCTCAGCAAATTCCAGAAAGTGTTGCATTGCGCGACAAGTTGGCGATGGCATTAGCTAATTGTAGCGACACGCTCTTATTTAGCACAGTCGATTGCGAAAGCCAGGGGCAAATTGCTCAGCAGTTTGGTATTCAAAGCCTACCAACGGTAATTTTAGTACAAGATGGTCAGCCAATTGATGGGCTAACTGGACCACAAACAGATGCAACAATTAATGAATTTTTGGATAAATATTTACCGAAACAGCAAGATGTTTTATTAGCAGAGGCGAAAACACTATTAGCAGAAAATAAAGTGTCGGAAGCATTTCCTATTATCACTCAAGCCTATCAGCTTGACAATGAACGTGCTGATATTAAGTTAGTGCTATCAGATGTTTATATTCAAACCGGTAAGATTACTGAAGCAGAGGCACTACTCAAAAGTATTAAAATGATCGATCAAGACAGTGCTTATCAATCATTAATGGCAAAATTAGAATTAGCTACGCAAGCTGCAGACTCTCCTGAAATTCAAGCACTTGAGCAACAGTTAGCCAGTGATGCTGATAATGTCCAATTACAACAAAAATTGGCGGCGCAATATAGCCAAGTTAATCGCCATGACGATGCACTGACGATGCTGTTTTTGTTAGTGCAAAAAGATGGTGCCGACATCGCTAGTAAAGACTTATTGCTTGATGTGCTTAAATCGTTACCTGAGGGTGACGCATTGGCGAGTAAATATAGACGTAAGCTTTATACCTTGATGTATTAAGTTGTTAGCTTAATCTAGCACGGATTTAAAACTAAGTTAGCCTAACTTATACTGGGTTTTACTCAACGCATAGCAAGTAAATTGTTATGCGTTTTTTATGAGCAAATTTTTATTATTTGTCAGACAAGGCGAGTTAAATTACTTGATGTTATATCGCTATAGCGATTAAGTTTCATTTTTTAACAAGTATGAAAACTCACTTAAAAACGTTTGAATTTTTTTTGCTACAACTAGCTGACAATACTTATTTTCTGGGTTGTTGGTGACATAATCTTGATGATAGTCTTCCGCACTGTAAAAATGAGTGGCGGCTTTAACGACAGTGACTATCGTTTGCTCAACGTATTGCTGTGCATGCAATTGAGCAATTTTTGTTTTAGCTACCACTTGCTGTGCAGGGGTGTGACATAAAATCGTTGAGCGATATTGACTACCGATATCATCACCTTGACGGTTCAGCGTTGTCGCGTCGTGAATAGCAAAAAAAACCGTTAATAGCTGCTCAATAGCTAACTGCGATGGGTTAAACGTTATTTGTACTACCTCTGCGTGATTAGTGATACCGCTACAAACCTGCTCATAGCTTGGCTTGATAATATCGCCATCTGCATAACCGCTGGTTACCGATAGCACACCTTTAATTCGGCTAAAAATATTTTCAACGCACCAAAAACAGCCGGCGCCTAAAGTAATGGTTTCTATGCTCACGGCTCATTTCCTTGTTCAATTTTGCTTAGGGTGACTGAAAGTGGATTTCCAGCACAAAATAAAGACGTTTAGACGTCTATGCTCTTTATTTTTCAAAAGATAACACTTAGACGTTTAGATGTCTATATTTTTTATTTTTTACGTTATTGTCGGTATTAGCCGAGTCAGTAGTAGTGTTGATATGGTTTTTAGGCAGGCAGACAGCTATGGGGACGTTAGCATGAGTTCATTCAACTCAAGTTAACTATCTATGTCGTTAACTATCACCATGATCTCATGTTATGCGATCAGTCTGGTGATCAGTAAATAAATGACCTAGAGCTAGGCTTGTAGTTAGCTCTAGGTGTTATAACTATCAGTTATCATGCGATAAGTTATAGGCAATGTGTTGATGAAAGCGTAAGGTTAATTGCTCTTTTTCGGTTGGCATTTTGAGCTCTGTGGCAAATAAATGCATGGCTTGTTCTATTTGATTGACAAATTTTGCATAGTTTTGTTCTTCGCCATTATGGCAATTAGCAACAAAGATCAGTTGCACGTTATCAACCAATTCATGCGCTTGCCATCTACTGACAATACCACAGGGGCTTTGTTTTGGGTTGTAGCCTAACATTTGCAATTCTCCAACTTTCGAGACTAAATCATGCAAACTATGTCTAACAATAGGCACTAAACCATTAGCGATAAGTGCACCATTATTTAAGTTAAAATGTTTTGCTACCAATGAAAAAGTGTCGGTTAAATAAGTATAAAGTGGGTTATAGGGATCGGTTGCGGCGGGATCTATGTCAACTAGCTCTGAAATTCTATGATCAAGGGTTAAGTCGACTATGGCGTAAGTGATTGATGACATATTTTCTGCTAATGTAACATCTTGACTCGCATACCTTTGTTTTATTGGTCTAAATTTATGAGCTTGGCTAGTTTTGTAGCCTTTATTTTTAGCCAAAATGTCGTAAGTAAGATGTTGGTGGTCGCGCATGCGGATACCGGTGATGGGTAAGTCTACTTGCTGGGAAAAATGTTCTAATAGTACTTTTACCCTTTGATGGAAATTGGCCGCTTCGGCCCTGATATCAGGTCCAGATGCTAAAAATACTAAGGTAATTTTTTTTGCTTTGATATTGGCATCAAAAAATGAATTTTGCAGTACATGCTGATTTGGATCGTAATAAAAGATGATTTGTTGTTTTGTTTGCCATTGGTGCATTTCTTGGCTGTAACGGACACGGACCAACTTGTCGTTGGCAACCAATATGCTGTTTTTAATGCCATAGTCGTTACTTAAGGTAAACAGTAAGTTTGCCAAGGTTTGATAACAAGCATAATAATTTATACTACCGCTATGATTAACCTGTGTCGGTAATTGCGAAAGTAGTTGCTCTGTTAAGGTGAATTCGGCCAAAATATACTGATTGTCACGGGCATTAGTCGGTATATAAGCTTTTACTGCAGCATTGCGTTTCCTAACCATTGACATAATAATTCCCCAAATAAAAATTTAGGCATCATCTTGATACCAATTAAGTGTAAATATAAGCAAGACTATAAACACTCGCTGTGACATTTTTATGTCAAAGCATCAACGCATGAGCAATAACTAATAACTAATAAAATGTAGAGGCTCAATTGAGCATGGGTAACTTATGTCGATAAATAATAATGCAGATTTAATTGCGGCGGTAAATCAGATCATGCCATTTGGAAAGTATAGCGGCAGAAAGTTGCTGCAACTGCCTGAGCCTTATTTAGTTTGGTTTCACCGTAAGGGATTTCCAGAAGGAAAGTTAGGTCAACAGTTGGCACTCATTTACGAAGTTAAGCTTAATGGTTTAGAAGCTATGTTAAAACCTTTATTAAGGGGGTAGGGTTATTTGTAGTGTCTTGTTATTAATGCAGTGTAGCCTTATTTACATTAATTTTTAATCTGATTTATGATTTTAAGAAGGGTATATAAACACATTTTTTACACAGTGCCGTATTATTTTTAGTGGCAAGTTATGCACTTATTATTTGCATCTAAGCTTGATATAAAGCCTTGAGAGTGTAAGAGGTGTTATCGGGTAACTTACATTTATACTAGGGCGTAGTTGAATATCTTCAGAATTTTTTCCACAAGTTCTTTCCACAAGTTTTATCCTGAGTTGTGCTACTTTTTTTTATCAGTTTTTCTAACCCTGCTTTGTAGCACGACAATTGCCGCTTTTTTGTTGTCAGTAATAACGTATAATCTTTTAAAATTTAGCTGTCCGATAAAGTAAAAAAAACTATGACCATACTTTCAATGATAGTGGCGCATGCCAATAACCGTGTAATCGGTAAAAACAATGACATGCCTTGGCACCTGCCGGCCGATTTGGCCTATTTTAAAAAAACGACTTTAGGTAAGCCCATTATTATGGGGCGAAAAACTTACCAATCTATTGGTCGGGCTTTGCCGGGGCGGAAAAATATTGTTATTTCCCGTGACGATAACTTTCAAGCCGAGGGTGTCGAGGTGGTTAATTCTGTTGATGCCGCTTTAGCTTTGGTTGTTGATAGCGCAGAAGTGATGGTGATTGGTGGTGGCGCTATTTACCAACATTGCTTAGCGGCGGCGCAACGACTTTATATTACTCATATTAATGCGGATATTGATGGCGATACTTACTTTCCTGAATATGATTTAACTGTTTGGCAAAAAATTGCTAGTGATATTCGCCCCAGTGATGAAAAAAATCCATATCAGTTAGATTTCTCGGTGTATGAAAAAGTTTAAAGATAAGCTGGGCATAATAGCTAAGGGATTAACTATTACTCAGCGGCCAATAAATTATAGCCATTTGATATAAATATCTTTAGACACAAAAAAGAGCGCCTAAGCGCTCTTTTTTGTTATTTAAGCTTTGAGACTAAGTAAAAAACTAAAGCTTAAATTCTCGTACTGATTGTTGTAATTCTTCAGCTAAGCGGGCAACTTCACTGCTGGCCTCTGCCGTTTGCTTTGAGCCAGCTGTTGTTTGTTCAGCAATAGTGACAATTGACTCTAGGTTTTCGCTTATTTCATGAGCAACAACACTTTGTTCCTCAGCTGCTGTGGCTATTTGCGAGCTACGGTCAAAGGCTTCATGAACCGCGTGTGTAATAGTATCAAGTGCTTGTTCGGCTTGAATACTTTGTTCAACACAGTTCGTTGCTTGCTTTTTACCTGTATTCATCACTAACACGGCTTTTTCTGAACCGGTTTGTAGTACTTCAATCATATTTTGAATTTCTTGGGTAGACACTTGAGTTCTGCTCGCCAAGGTTCTCACTTCATCAGCGACCACAGCAAAGCCTCGACCTTGCTCACCGGCACGAGCAGCTTCTATTGCTGCGTTTAGTGCTAATAAGTTGGTTTGCTCTGCAATACCTCTGATCACATCAAGAATGCCACCAATTGATGCGCTATCTTGTTGTAATTTATTAATGACTTGTGAAGCAGACTCTACTTCATTAGCTAACAGCTCAATAGTTTGGCGGTTATGACCAGAAATAACTTTAACCCGCTCAGCTTCGTCATCAGCATGTTTGATTTCAACTAAGGCATCATTCGCACTTGATAACACACTTTGTGCCGTACTGCTCATTTCAGTGGTAGCAGACGCCGCTTGTTCTACTTGCGTGCGTTGCTCTTCAATAGCTTTAGTACTTTGGGCGGTTACTGTCGATGTTTGCTCAGCCGCTGTTGCTAGCTGGGTTGAACGACTAACAATACTTTGAATTAAGTTGCGTAAACTATCGATTAATAAGTTGCAGTTAGCGGAAAGCTGGGCGAACTCATCATTGCCACTTTCATCTAGTTTGTGAGATAAGTCACCAGAAGCAACAATATTGAGCATTTCATTTACTCGTCTTAATGGGCGAATAATGCTCGTTAAGGTTACCCACGCGATCACTATAGCCAGCACAATAGAAATTAAGGTGATAATAAGGGTATTAAGTGTGCCGTCAGATACTGACGTTTTCACTAAATCGCCAGTGGCAATAGCTGTTTTATTAGCTAAATTTACTTGTGTGGCCAATATGGCATTAGCACTATCAATACCATTTTCTGCAAGTTGTAAACTCGTCTTTGCCGTGGCAACTGCGTTTAGTTGATTATTTTTATGGGTGAAAATTCTCCCACTGCCAATGAGGTAACCTTGCAATGCTGAAAAGCTATCGGTTAACTCATCAGCAATATTAGTTACATTTTTTTGCTTTAATTCATTCACTACATCATAGATTGATTTCTCAATATCATTAAATGTGTTTTCGATTTGACTGGCAACCAGTGATGCAGATTGTTGATCTTTAATGTCATGATAATTCAGTGATGAACTCACCATGCTATTGAGTAAAGTTTCTAAGCGTTCGGCTAAACTAACCGCACGTTGTAATTTTGTTGTAGCAAGTTTATGGTCGCCAAGATCTAATAAAATAGTCGCCATGTCGTCGGCTTTTTCTTCGATAAGATATATTTTATCTAGCAAGGTCAGGTGTTGCTCTATGGCAAATTTTCTATTGCGAAGTACAGTGTCGATTTCTTTCTCTAAGCTGTTGTAAACTGGATCTACTTCACGTAAATTTTTGATTAAACTAGCTTCGTCTTGAACAATATCTTTCAAACGGTTGAGCTGAGCTCTAAATTCACTTTTTTCAGTATCAAAAGCGTTAAAATTTTCTGCCAATGGTGCTAGTGCTGTTTGGTAATATGCACGCAGCGTTAGGTTGCCAATACGGGCTAGATCGTTCGCTAACTTGTTACTTGATTTTAACGTCGGTATCGCTAGTTCATTTTGCTGCTTTGTCGCATCGCCAATAGTATTTAAACTATTCCATGATATTACGCTGGTTAAAATGAGTAAAAGTGAAATAATGGTGAAGCCACCAATTATTTTTGTTGCTACGGTTAAGTTCATAGATCCCACCAATATATAAATTAAATCATACTTAGATCACACAATAAATAATAAGCGTTAGTATTTATCTAGGTGATCATTCATTATTATTAGACTACAAAGGAATGTACACATATCTTTTGCTAGTATAACAAGCTAAATTACATTTTAAACCAATGCTATGCATTATTTTTTTTTAATATGTGCTTGTTCAATAAATATTTTTTTATCGTGCCATCTCAGTATCGTCAGGTGTTGTCCCCAAACACAGCCAGTATCAAGTGCATATATATTACTGGCTGGGCAATAACCCATCAAAGCAGCCCAATGGCCAAATATCCATTGGGTATTATCATTAATATGACCAAAATCAAACCAAGGTGATAATGCTTTTGGGGCGCTGCTGGGACTTTCTTTACAGCTAAAATCTAAACTACCGTCAGCGAAGCAATAGCGCATACGGGTTAGCGAATTGATGGTAAATCTAAAGCGAGCAAGTTCATCGTCTGCCTTTAGCCAACTGATAGGTTGTTCGCCATACATGCTGCTTAACCAGGTATGGCTTGCTGAAGAGGTTAAATGCTGTTGTGCTATTTTGGCTTGTTTAAGTGCTTGTTGAGGTGTCCACTGCGGGGAAAGCCCCGCATGGCTCATATAAGTTTCTTCATCAGGCAGTTTTTGAATAAGTGGCTGTTGAATTAACCAGTGCATTAGTTCTGCTACGTCTGGAGCTGATAATAATAGCGCTAGATGATCTTGCTTTTTGACTTTTTTAATACCGTGATAAACGGCAAGTAAGTGTAAGTCATGATTACCTAAAACCACTTTAGCACTTTGCCCAAGCGATTTAATAAAGCGCAAGGTTTCAAGAGAATTAGGCCCGCGGGCGACTAAATCACCGGCAACATAAAGTTGGTCGCTAACATTAGAAAAGCCCACTTGAGTTAATAAAGCCTTTAGTTCGCTGTAGCAGCCTTGAATGTCACCGACGAAATAAACAGCCATTAGTGCTCTCTAGTTTAAGATATTGGGCTTTGCTAAGCGAAACAGTGGGATTTCAACTTGCACTAACTTGGCTGATTTTCTTTGCATTTGGTAGTGCCCTTGCATATTACCCAAGGGAGATTTTAATACACAGCCACTGGTATAGGTAAAATTTTGGCCGGCCTTAATAAAAGGTTGCTGACCAATAACACCTTCACCTGATACAGTGCTAGATTCACCGTTAGCGTCAGTAATTAACCAATAGCGACTGAGTAGTTGCACAGTTTCAACGCTGTTATTTGTTACTGTGATAGTGTAACTAAAGACAAATTGTTGTTCGGCTTCGATAGATTGTTGCGCTAGATAGTCACTAACGACACTGACCTCAATATCAGCAACTCTTGCTACTTGGTTATCATTCATTGTTAAGCTCTATTGGGTTGTCAGTAACAAAATTAGCTAACATGACAAAATCGGCTAAGGCTAAATTTTCAGCACGCAGTCCCGGGTCAATACCTAACGCCGTTAACTGTTCAGCAGAAATCAGTTTTTTAAAGCTGTTACGAATAGTCTTGCGACGCTGATTAAATGCCGCTAAACAAACTTTATTGAGCGAGTTAATATCCTTAACAGGATTTTTAATCACTTTATGCGGTATTAATCTGACAATAGCCGAGTCTACTTTAGGCGCGGGCTTAAAGGCTTCAGGGCCTATTTCCATCACAGGTATAACTTGGCATTGGTATTGTGTCATGATCGACAAACGACCATAAGCTTTACAGTTTTCACCCGATGCCATGCGCTGTACCACTTCTTTTTGCAGCATAAAGTGCATATCTTTTACTTTGTCTTTAAAAGTCAGTAAGTGAAAGATCAGCGGGGTTGAAATGTTATAAGGCAAATTACCAAAAATACGTAATGGTTTTTCGTCACTGGCTAATTGGGCAAAATCAAATTTTAAAGCATCTTCTTCATAGATAGTTAATTTAGCCGCTAAAAATGGATGATGACGTAATCTATGTGCTAAATCTCGGTCTAACTCGATGACGCTGAGTTGACCCGCACGATCGATAACAGGTTCGGTAAGTGCGCCTAATCCAGGGCCAATTTCAACTAAATTTTCATTCGGCTCAGGGTTGATAACGTCAACAATATTGCTGATGATGGCGTCATTATGTAAAAAGTTTTGTCCAAAGCGTTTTTTGGCTTGATGACCCAAATGGGAATTTTTACTCATAGTATTTTTTGCTCGAATTAATCTTCTACATGGTTGTTAGCTAAGGTTATCGCTGTGTTTATTGCTTCTTTGAAACTACCCACATCTGCCTCATCGGTGCCAGCCAAATCTAAGGCGGTACCATGATCAACAGATGTTCTAATGAATGGCAGTCCTAAAGTAATATTTACCGAAGAGCCAAAACCTTTATATTTAAGTACCGGTAAACCCTGATCATGAAACATAGTCAATATGGCATCAGCATCATCCAAGTATTTAGCTTGGAAAATGGTATCAGCAGGTAAGGGTCCAATAAGGTTCATGCCTTCTAAACGCAATTCGTCTAAAGCGGGGATCATCACATCGATTTCTTCACGGCCCAAATGACCGTCTTCACCGGCATGCGGGTTGATGCCACAGACATAAATCTTAGGATCATGAATGCCAAATTTATCAATCAAATCTCGATGTAATATACGCGTCACTTTTTGTAGCCTTTCGTGTGTGATGGCTTTAGATACATAGGCTAAAGGTATATGAGTAGTGACTAACGCAACTCTTAATCCTTCTGTCGCTAGCATCATTACCACATCAGAACAGTTTGCTTGATTAGCAAAGTATTCGGTATGGCCGCTAAACGCGATGCCGGCTTTGTTGATTAAACCTTTATGAACAGGGCCAGTAACTACCGCATCAAATTCGCCAGAAATATTTTTCTCACTGGCAATACGCAAGGTTTCGACTACGTAGCGACCATTGTTAGCGTTAAGTACGCCAGGCTCGCAAATATCTTCCAATGCCACCGGTAATACCATCAGTGTTCCGGCTTTATGCGCCGTTATTTCATCATCGGCGTTATAGGGCTTAATGATCAGTGGCAAGTTTAATAATTTCGCCCGTGCTATTAATAACTCAGGAGATACGACCGCAACCATTTGTATAGGCCAATCTTGCTGCGCGACTTTTATCATCAGATCTGGGCCAATACCTGCAGGCTCTCCTGGTGTTATTGCTATTCGTTTTAACACTATTTCTTACCTATTTCTAAAACTTCTATATACGCTTCGTCACGTAATTCTTTGATCCAACGTGCGCCTTCCATACCGAATTTACGGTTGTAAAGCAGTTGGTAGACGCGGTTCTCATTCATTTGCTCAGTGGCATCTAATGTTCTACGACCAGTTAATTTAGCAATGTGCCAACCAAATGATGAACGAAAAGGTTTATGCACTTCATCAATATCTAAACTTGCCAATGCTTCGGCAAAGGCGGGATCATATTTACTTGGCTCTGACCAACCTAAGTCGCCACCACGTACAGAGGTAGGACCCTCAGAGTACTCTTTGGCAAGCTCAGCAAAGTCAGCTTGACCAGCATTTAATTTTTCGACAAAACCTTGTAATAAAGCTTCCGCTTTGGCTTCACTGAGAATAATTGAGGGCTTAATTAAGATGTGGCTTGCTTTTACTTCTTCAACTTCCATGGTTTTACGACCACGAATATCGACTAATTTGACGATACTAAAACCTAAGCCAGTACGTATGGGGCCAAAAATACTACCCTTTTCTTGACCATCAACTATTTCAGAAAATAAGGTCGGCATTTCATTAATCGTTTTCCAACCTAAATCACCACCATCAAGGGCATTTCCGCCGCCAGATGAGGTCATAGCAATATTAGTAAAGTCGCTGCCGTTATTTAATAATTCAAGCACTTTCTCAGCACGTACTTTAGCCGCGCTGATATCCACTTGCTTTGGATTATTAGGAAACTCAATTAAGATATGACCTAAACGGTACTCTATATCAGCATTAGTTTGTTCTTTCATGACAGACAATAGGTTAGCGACTTCTTGTGGTGAGATATAAATGCGTCGACGTAAACTAGCGCGTCGAACTTCGCCTGAAATTAACTCGTTACGAATATTCTCACGATATTTTTCATAATCTAGGCCATCTGCAACAAGCGATTGGCGCAATTCTTCAAGTGATTGCTTATTCTCCTGTGCCATATTTGATATGGTTTCATCAAGTTGGGCATCACTGATCTGAACGCCCATGCGCTCACCCAGTTGCGAGATTATCGCGTCATTAATTAACTTTTCCATTACTTGAACACGTAAAGCGCGATCTGATGGTAAGGTTTGGTTATTTTTTTTTGCTTGTATAGTAACAGAGGCGATCAGGTCTTTAACTTCAGACTCTAATACAACACCACTATTAACTACCGCTGCTACTCGGTCAAGTTCAACCTCAACGGCCATACATTTCCCCAGTGAGCTTAAAATAAACACCGAGCTAAGCAGTAATAATTTCAATGAATTTTTCATGTAACGTAGGTTTCTTTTAATTAGTTATTGAGGAAGTAAGGGCGTTTATAGCCGAATATACTTGAATTAAACATATCTCCAACACTGTTGGACGATTTTTTGCTATTTATACCATTATATACAAACTGAATATTAAAACTGCTATCAAATGCATCTCGATTTTCGTTTATGTTACTCGTGTCGTCAATGGTCGAATTAATATTGCGATGGTAGGTAAAGCGAATACCCCAACAGCAGCTACTATATTCAAGGCCAGCATAACTCTCGATACTGCGTTTACCTTGTAAGTCTTGGCTAAATCGGCCAACAATTTGCCAGCGCTGTGCAATCTTAATATTAGTGGCTAAAGACATTTGCTCTAATGACTCTCCTGAGACATCACGAGCATATCGATGGTTCAATTGAATTGTTTGATTATCGGAAAATAAATAATCAAATGAGGTTTGACTTTTATTCGTCACGCCTAAATCGCTGTTGTATTGAATGTCAGAACTAAATTGCCACTGGCGATTTATGTGGACAAAAATATCGGCAGCGAATGCTGATTTATCCACTAAAGCATCTTGGTCGCTATCGTCAAAGTTACTATCGTTTAAATAAACGATTCGTCCTAAACTAAAGCGCAGCACTTCAGTATTATCTGCAGTTAATAGTCGACTTGTTACCCCCCAAGATATTTGATTGGCTTGTGCTATGCGATCAATGCCGCTGAAACGGCGGTCGCGAAATAAGCCATTATAGTCATCTTGCAAGGTGGTTGTATCGTAAATACCGATATTGTTTTGCTCTTTATCTGGAATATAAAGATATTGTAATTGCGGCTCTAATGTGTGGTTATAGCCTTGATTAAATAAGCTTAGGTTGCGGTCGAAGTTTACCCCACCATGGAGACGTATTTTTGGTAAAGTTCTGCTGATGTTTTTTTCTAACAGACTACCACTACTAATATTTTTCTGGCTGTAATTGGTTTGAAGTACTTTAAATTCTGAATTTAAAAACCAGGCAGGGGTAACTATGGGATATAACAAGCCCGCTTCTACATGGTACCTTTGTGCGGTGGGCTTGGTTTTATCCGCGGTATCAAAACTTGAAAATTCAGAATAAAGATCAAAAATACCATCAAAATTAGCTAATGATTGCTGAAGGCTGAATTCTATTTGCGGTAAGGTTTTGTAACTCAGTTGATGGTTTCCCAAAAGCTCAAAATCTTGCATTTTTATCGTCGTTTGCCAGTTATCTGCAAAATAGGCAAGCTCGCCAATTTGATAAAGATAAGCGTCATTGGCGCTAAATTGATTACTGCCTAAATCAACCAGGTAATTATCATCACTGATAGCGGTGTAATCAACATGGGCCCTAAATCGCTCTGAAAATGTACCAATATGCTGAAGTCGTGCTAAATATCGTGCATTATCACTATTAATCAGTTTTGTGTCTTTATTGAGATATTCAACATCAATTTGCCCTGATTGTAAGTCTTGCAAATACCTAAACTGAGTAATTAATTGTGTGCCTCTTTGTGACATATAACGCGGTGTGATGGTTGCATCCATGTTTTCTGCTATGTTGACATAATAGGGGGCCTCAACCTCTAAACCTGAACTATTGGACGTACTGATTGTTGGGTATAAAAAGCCTGACATTCGGTCATTACTGAGTGGCATAGTTAAATAGGGAATATATAAAATCGGGATATCGAAAAGGCTAAAGCGTGCATGATAAGCCTCAAGCGATTTTTTATCTGATGAAATGGTAATTTCACTGGCCCGCATTTGCCAATCAGGTACGGCGTCGTAACACGTGGTAAAGCTTGAGTCGAGAAAGCTTAAGGTTTTACCATTGCCATTAATGTTGATTTTTTTCGCATTGCCATGGCCAGCAGAGCCATTGAGTTGATACGAAGCTGCGTTCAGTGAGGTAGTTTTTTGCAGCTGGTTGATATTGAGCGAGTCGGCAAATATATCAATGCCTTTATTTTGAAAGTGAATGTCGCCATTTGCATCGACTGTAGCTGTATCGCGGTTGACCGTTAATTGATCAGCAACAACCGATTTATCTTGATTTAATAAAGTAACGCCACCGGTAAAGTTCGCATATTGACCTTTTTTAATGGCCGAGGTTGTAGAGATAATAGTAAAGTTTTCGTTAGCCTGCTTACCGGTGCCGTCAGCAATATTTGCGTAGAATGGAATGGGGCATTGGCTGGCTAGATTAGTATTTATTTCAGTATTTTGCGCCTTGCTACCAAATGTAAACGATATTAGGCAGACAAAGATAATTTTGTTTAGGGAAAAGCGCATTTATGGTCCGGGTAATTAACTTGAAAAATACAAAGCCTAGATTTAGAACGGCATTTTACCGCTAATAGCAATAATATAGCAATTTTCATTAGTCTGCTAATTAGTTATATTGGCATAATCATTGGCATAATTTTTTTTAGAGCGATATTTCATTGAATAACTTAAGAACTAGAGATTTATTACAGTGGCTAGAAAGTCACTTTCCGGCGGAAAATATTAGCCTAATCCCCTTGACTGGAGATGCAGGTTTTAGACGTTACTTTCGCTTTCATAATAATAGTCACAGTCATGGTCATAATATTAATCCCTGCTATATAGCGGTTGATGCGCCAGTAAAATTATCAAATAATCAAGCGTTTGTCGATGTGCAGCAAATTTTGCAGGACCTTGGGGTAAATGTGCCTAACATGATAGCCGTGGACCTTAAAAACGGTTTTCTGTGTCTGAGTGATTTTGGTGACACGGTATTGGCTGAAAGACTATCAAGTGAAAACATGCAGCATTACTATGCCAAAGCGATTATTGAACTGAGCAAGATGCTTAAATGCAAAGCAGCAGTCTTTGCAAGATTGCCTGATTATAATGCAGCATTTATCCTGACTGAATTGGCAATATTTAGCGAATGGTTGTTAGAAAAACACTTAGGAATTTATTTAACGGATGATGAGAAAATAGCATTAAACGCTTGTTTTGATGTTCTAGTTTCTGCCATTATTGCACAGCCTAAGGTTTTTATGCATCGTGACTATCACAGTCGAAATATTATGTTGTTGGCCAATGATAAACTGGGTGTGATTGATTTTCAAGATGCAGTAAAAGGCCCGGTTATTTATGACCTGGTGTCGTTACTTAAGGATTGTTACGTACGTTGGCCTAAGCCGTTAATAACGCCATTGATGGAAGATTACCGCCAACAAGTACAAGACTATTTTCCTGATGAAAACCTAAGCAAAGAAAAGTGGCAATATTGGTTTGATTTAACCGGACTACAACGCCATATAAAAGCCAGCGGTATTTTTGCCCGCTTGCATCATAGAGATAACAAGTCAGGGTATTTAGCGGATATTCCACTTACTTTGACCTACATACAAGATGTTAGCGCACAATATGATAAACTCAATTTTTTGCATGAATTGGTCACTCAACGAGTCATGCCAGCAGTAAATAAACGCAGTGGATTTTAAATTAAATTTTGGATGATTTTTCATGAAAGCAATGATCTTAGCCGCAGGCCGAGGCGAACGTATGCGGCCCCTAACAGATGATTGCCCTAAGCCATTACTGCAAGTTAATGGCATCCCCTTGATTGAATATCACATCAAAAATTTAGTCGCGGCGGGTATTCAAAATATTGTCATCAATCACGCTTGGCTGGGTCAACAAATTGTTGATTATCTTGGCTGTGGTAAGCAATTTTCGGCCAATATTAGTTACAGTGAAGAGCCGGTAGCACTGGAAACTGCGGGAGGGATTATTAAAGCACTGCCGATGTTAACCGCGCATGAAGATGACGTATTTATAGTGATTAATGCGGACATTTATTGTGACTATAATTTAAAGAAATTACCATTATTATCAGCTGATTGTAACGCACACTTGCTGTTAGTTGAAAATCCAGAGCACAATCGCCGAGGCGACTTTGTACTTGTTGAGGGCATGTTAGCTAATCCCAAAAGTAACCAGCAAGCCACTTACACCTTTAGCGGCATTGCGCTTTATAGAAAAAGCTTTTTTGAGCAAGAAAAGACAAGCGGGCATAAAGCCTTAATGGCACAACAAGCCGTGCAACCTTTAGCGCCGATGTTAAGAGCTGCTGCTGATCAGCACAAAATCTCAGCGAGTGTGACAGACACAGCCTGGACTGATGTTGGCACACCTGAACGTTTAGCTAGACTAAACACTATTTAAAACAGTTTTACAGTTAATTAATTATCGAGTTTTACAATGCGAATTTGGGGTAAGATTTTAGGTTTCTTGTTTGGTTTCATGCTAAGCAGGAGTATTATTGGGGCATTAATCGGTGCATGGATTGGACATCGTTTTGATAAAGGCATAGGGCTGGATTTTAGTGCTTTAGGTAGTGCTAAAAGTGATACCGAACGTCAAGCAGCATTTTTTTATAGTAGCTTTTCGGTTATGGGCTATATCGCCAAAGCGGATGGTCATGTTTCGCCACATGAAATTGCTTTTGCCAACGCCTATATGGATAAGTTGGGGTTAAAAGAGGCATTACGCCAACAAGCCCAAGAAGCATTTAGAGACGGTAAAACTACCGGTTTTCCACTGAGCGAACAATTAAAGAAATTAAAGTCTGCAGTAGGTAATCGCCGAGATTTACTATTGTTGTTTTTAGAAATTCAAATTCAAGTGGCCTTTGCCGACGGCAGTTTAGAGCAAGATGAACGTGACGCACTACACCAAATCGCTAAGGGTTTAGGCTACTCAGCGCAAGAGTTAGATAAATTATTAGAAATGATTATTGCGGGTGCAAACTTTCATCAACAAGGCCAAGGTGGCTCAAATCATAGTTTTGCCCAATCAGGAAAACAATTGGAAAATGCCTATAAAGTACTAGGTGTGACGGATAAAAATTCAGCCAGTGAGATTAAAAAAGCTTACCGTAAACTGATGTCTCAGCATCACCCTGATAAATTAGTCGCAAAAGGCTTACCCCCTGAAATGATGGAGACTGCCAAACAAAAAGCGCAAGACATTCAAGCCGCATATGAGTTGGTTACTGCACAAAATAAGTGATGAGAGCCAGAAAAATTAGCATTTTACCGCGCTTATCCGTGTGGTTACTTAAACACTTGCGATAGAAGTACCGTTAATTGTGTTAAACGGTACGCGCTCTGCTTGTAAGATAAGTTGTAAGTCGCGTACACTATTACTGAATTTTATTCATTCACTCATTGGGTAGCACAAATGTACTTTTCAGTAACTAACAGGCGATTTATCGCAATATGGCTCAGTGCTATATTGTTATTTTTGTCTGTGGCTGCTGCTGCGCATAGTGTTGAACATATTGATGATGGTGCTAAAACTCACTGTACTTTGTGCTTTCACCAGCATCAATTTGATCAAGTACTGCCGCAGCATGACGTCAAACTTGGGTTTATTTCTCAACCGATTGAACAAACCACTAGTATTCGACCAATATTAACACTCACTCAAAGTGTTACTTACCTTAGTCGTGCCCCTCCTCTAACACTCTAAAACCTCTTATACCTAGTTGATAACATTAATAATCAAACCGGTATTTTTTAACAATTTAAAGTTTTACCAAGCGCTTGCTTTTAATTAACACGCGATTTGTGTATTCGTATTTAATTTATTTTAGAGATTTTTAACAATGAAAAATTTTCAATTTTTAGCTAGCCGCTTTTCGGCAAAGTTGCCGATAAAATTAAGCGCAGCAATGGTTATATCTAGCTTTTTCCCTCTGCTTTCACAAGCGCAAACACCGACACTCTCTAACCTAACCGTCAGTGCGGTTTTAGATGGTTATTATCAAAGTGAAGATCGCCTGATGACAGAACGAGCAAAAGGTTTTGGCATTGGTGAAACTGAACTGGCATTTAGTGCCAGTATTGATGATATGTTCTTTGGTAAACTCACCACAGTTTTCGAATCACATGATGGTGAAACTGAAGTTAACGTTGAAGAAGCCTTTATTCAAACTATGGCCCTACCTAACGGCTTTACCGTACGTGCAGGTAGGTTTCTATCAGATATTGGCTATTTAAATAACCAACATCTTCATAGTGACTCTTTTACCAGTAGACCCAGTGCTTATCGAGCATTTTTAGGTGGGCATTACTTCGACGATGGCTTGAGATTTAGTTACATTGCCCCCACGGATTTGTATTGGACTATGGGCGTAGAAGCCTTTTCAGGTGATAGTCTTAGAGCAGCTGATGAGCATGGTGAACGAGTGTTTGACAGCACAGGGGTTTATAGCGCTTTTACTAAAATCGGTGGCGATATTTCCATTGAAAGCTCATGGCAGTTAGGGGTGAGTTATTTACGTAATGAAAATGGCCAATTAACGCCTGAAGAGCATGAAGAAGACCATGGAGCAGCAGCCGATGAAGCCGTAGCTGAAAACCCAGATGATCATGCGCATGCTGCAAGTTACACAGGAAAAAATACCTTTATAACTGATTTTGTTTATAAATGGGCACCTAATGGTAATTATAAATATCAACATTTAACCCTAAGTGCTGAGTACTTTAGAGTCAGTGACTTTATGGTTCCTGAGCTTCATGAGGTGCTTGCTGGGGCAGCAGACCATATTGAGGGGGGGGAAGCTAATAGTAAAGATTATCATCAAGCTTGGTATGTCAGTGGTGTTTATCAATTCTCACCGAATTGGTCGGCAGGATTACGTTATGGCAAGCTAGATAGTCAATTGCAACATGAAGGACACTTTGATCAACAAACACTGAAGGAAACTGAGCTCAGCGTCGCTTGGCACAATAGTCACTTTTCTACTGTGAGATTAGAGTTTAGTCATCAGAGTAATATTGGTTTTGAAAATGCGAATAATGACAATGTTATGACCTTACAATATGTTATGACAATGGGAGCACACAATGCGCATCAATTTTAAATTACTATTAGGCAGTGCTTTACTGACCTTAAGTCACTGTGCTTTGGCGCAAATGAATATTTTTGCTTGTGAGCCTGAATATGCCGCTTTAGCGAAGGAACTTGCGCCAGATGCTCGAATATATTCAGCTACAACCGCGATGCAAGACCCACATCAAGTGCAAGCTCGGCCAAGTTTGATTGCTAAAATGCGCCAAGCAGATCTGGTGATCTGCGCCGGTGCTGAATTAGAAGTTGGTTGGTTACCTATGTTGCAAATGAAAGCGGCTAATGTGCAAGTGCGTAGCACAGACAAAGGTTTGTTTTTTGCGACAGAGCATGTAAAAACCTTAGATCAAATGAGCAACGTCGACCGTAGTATGGGCGACGTACATAGCTTAGGTAATCCGCATGTACATTTTTCGCCACAGCGTATGCTAACTATTGCTCAAGCGTTAACCGATAAGTTAATTCAACTTGATGAAAAGCAAAGTGCTGGGTATCAGCAGCAGCTAAGTCGTTTTACGGCACGTTGGCAATTAGCCATGACCCAGTGGCAAGTCAAAGCGCGTGATTTGCAGGGCATGAAAGTGATTGCGTATCACTCAAGTTTTCGTTATTTGTTTGACTTTGCCAATATTGAACAAGTAGCAGACTTAGAGCCTAAACCCGGCTTGCCGCCAACCAGTAGCCACCTTGCAAGCTTGTTGAAACGGGCTAAAAAAGGTGATATAGCGGCAATTATTATTGCGTCTTATCAAGACCAACGTGGCGCGCATTGGTTAGCAGAAAAGTCTAATTTACCCGTTATTGTATTGCCACTATCGGTCGGTGGTAATGAGCAAAGCAATGATTTATTTAGCTTATATGACAGTACGCTAGATTTATTGACGCAAGCATATCGCGCACAAAAATAATATTAGCTGTTAGGGGGACCTTTGATGGATTATGAATTACTGACCATATTATTGCCGGCTTTTGCTGCGGGTATATTAGTGCTTTCAACCCATGTTGTGCTAGGTAAGCAAGTATTAAAGCGTGGCATTATTTTTATTGATTTAGCTATCGCACAAATTGCTGCTTTAGGCGCTATTGTTGTGCGTATGGATCATGATATTGCTGAACTTGCCTATGCACATCTTTGGATGCCAGCGCTATTTGCTTTAGCGGGAGCGGGCATTATTGCTTGGTTAGCTAAGCATATGGCAGAAGAATTGGAAGCTATGATAGGGTGTTTTTACGTCTTATCAGCCGTGACGGCTATGTTATTGTTAGCTAATGACCCCCATGGCGCTGAACTGCTTAAACAGCTCATGTCAGGACAAATCCTCTGGGTAAGTTGGCAACAATTGTTGTTACCTACTGTGGTCTATAGTGCAATTTTGGCGCTAATATTCTATAAGCCTAAGATATTAGATGGTGCAGCTTTCTATCTTATCTTTGCGCTAGTGATCACATTATCGGTTGAGCTTGTTGGCGTTTATCTTGTTTTTAGTACCTTAATATTACCCGCATTGGCGATTAATAAGTTACAGACAAAACGGGTATTACTCTGGGCTTATGGCGTGGGCTTAGTGGGTTACTTATTTGGTTTGTGTTTATCAGCCAGTTTTGACCTACCCAGTGGTGCGGCGATTGTGGCGACATTAGCCTTAAGTGCGGTAGTTTTTAGGCTAGTCAGTAAAGTCGCTTTAAAAAATCAGTGATGTTTCAATACATAAAAAGAATAAAGCCAGCATGTTACGCATGCTGGCTTTATAAAAAAGGTTATCACTAACTGCGCTTAATACTTAGAAACTGTAGACTAGAGTCATAGCGGTTTCGGTATTAACATTTTCTTTGTCATCTTCCACGTCAGTGTTGTAATCTAAGGTAAAGCTAAACTTAAGCTGCAAGGTTTCAAGTAACTTTGTTGTGATTGATGTTCTCGCTTTATAAATGCTATTTTCGTCTGCTTTTGGTGCGTACTTAGCGACAACTAATTGCTTAAATAAAACGTGTTCATTTATTTGACGCTTGTATAAAGCCTGGGCTTGAATAATAAAAGCAGATTTAGTTTGTTCTGCTAGAACGTCAGTTTGGCGAATAACGTCGCGCTTGTAACCTGGGCCAATATCGGCATCTAATGTTGCTTTTTTAGATTCAAACCAACGACGACCCCAACCGGTTGAAACTGAACTTTGGCTTTTGAAATTACTAAAACGATTATCTTCATAAGAAACGTTACCATAGATATAGTTTGGGCTCGCTGTATTAATATTGTAATTTGTTTGGCCGACCGCCGTCCATTTTTGATCACTGGTGGTAAAATGTTCTTCACCGTTCTCATCTTCTAGCTCAGTCTTCTTGACCAGTAAGCCCAGTGTTACTGTGGATTTCCAATCATCAACTTCGTAAGTAAAATCAAAGCCGGATTTAATATCAGCACTATTAGTATCACCGGTTTTAAAAAGCATACCTAACTCTGCCGAAGCCGTATAAGGTGACTCTACTGCTACTGTGGTTGCTTCTTCTTCTGCTAGCGATGTTAGTGATACACAACATAATGCGGCTGATAATAACTTATGATTCATTGCTTTCCTCTTTATTCATATGAATAGATAATTGTGGGAATGGGATTTCGATACCTGCGTTGTCCAATTCAGTTTTAATTTTTTCTAGTAAATCGTAGTAAGTTGGCCAGTAATCTGCAGAGTTAACCCAAGGTCTTACCACGAAATTAACGCTGCTGTCAGCAAGTGCTGATACACCTACGGTTACTGTTTGGTCTTTTAATACTCTTTCATCGGCACTGGCTATAGCGAGTAACAGTGCTTTAGTTTTTGCTAGGTCGGCTTCATAGCTTACCCCGATGATTAAATCGATTCTTCTGGTTGCTTTGGTTGAGTAATTGGTAATAGTACCACTAGTGATTGCACCATTTGGGATAATAACGGTTTTATTATCACCGGTTCTCAATTGAGTGGAGAATATTAAAATTTGTTCAACCATACCCGCAACACCAGCGACTTCGATAAAATCGCCTGATTTAAAGGGTTTAAAAACAATCAGTAATACGCCCGAAGCAAAGTTGGATAATGAACCTTGTAACGCTAGACCTATCGCTAAACCGGCGGCACCAACGATAGCGACTAATGACGTGGTGTTAAAGCCTAAGTGTGATATGGCGGCAACAATAATAATGAAAAACAACATACCGTAAAGCAAACTACTGATGAAGGAAATAATCGCTTCATCCATGCCCTTATGGCGCATGACTTTGATTACACCTTGGCGAACCATTTTGGCAATAAACTTACCGACGACAATGATGGCTATTGCAACGATTAATTTAATCGCAAAATCGATCAACAATGGTTGGTTATCGACAAACCAGTTTTGCATAGTGTCCATTATGTATCCTAAGTATCATGATAAAGGGTTAATTATAATAAACATCAATTGAAATATCATTATATTGTTAAGAAATTAAGCGGTTTATTGACGATGTGATGATATTTCAATTAATTAGCTTTTTGATGCGCGTTTGTCTTTAAAAGTGATCATTAAAAAAGCAGACGAAAAAAATCCGATGAATAATATCCATCGGATTATTTGCTAGCGTATTAAACTAAATAGGACTAATTACTTGTCGTTATTTTTAACTTTAATTACTTAATTAAAGCATCCAATTTGCCAGTAGAATATTGCATAAACATGTTATCAAGCGAGATAGGCTTAATTGCTGACGCATGGCCAACGCTGCCAAAGGCTTCGTAACGTGCTTTACAAATATCGTACATAGCTTGTGTTGATGCTTTTAAGAATTTACGTGGGTCAAATTCACTTGGGTTTTCGGCTAAGAAACGACGAACAGCACCCGTAGACGCTAAACGTAAATCGGTATCTATGTTGATTTTGCGCACACCATTTTTAATACCTTCTTGAATTTGCTCAACCGGTACACCATAAGTTTCTGGTATCTTACCACCAAATTCATTAATAATAGCTAACCAGTCTTGTGGCACTGAAGAAGAACCGTGCATCACTAAATGTGTATTAGGAATACGGCTATGAATGGCTTTAATACGATCAATCGCTAATATATCGCCCGTTGGTGGACGGGTAAACTTATAAGCACCGTGAGAAGTACCACAGGCAATAGCTAAGGCGTCAACTTGTGTTTTTTGCACAAAGTCAGCGGCTTCTTCAGGATCAGTTAGCATTTGCTCCATGGTCAATTTACCGACCGCGCCAATGCCATCTTCTTCACCGGCTTCACCCGTTTCAAGCGAACCTAAACAACCTAATTCACCTTCAACTGAAACACCACAGGCGTGCGCCATTTCAACAGTACGGCGAGTCACATCAACATTGTATTCATAGCTTGAAGGCGTTTTACCGTCAGTCATTAATGAACCGTCCATCATCACAGATGAAAAACCTAACTGAATTGAGCGTTGGCAAACCCCCGGTGAGGTGCCGTGATCTTGGTGCATTACCACAGGTATATGAGGGAACTCTTCAATAGCGGCTAGAATTAAGTGCCGTAAAAAGGGTGCGCCCGCATACGCTCTAGCGCCTGCTGAGCCCTGTAAAATTACTGGACTGTTGGTGTCGTTGGCGGCAAGCATGATAGCTCTAACTTGTTCTAAATTGTTAACGTTAAAGGCTGGGATACCGTAACCGTTTTCGGCCGCATGATCTAACATTTGGCGCATAGATACTAAAGCCATGAACTAACTCCTGTGATTGTAAATAGTGACAAAATTGATGGTTAACAAGTTTCATTGTGAAACTTAGTACTTTCGTAACGTAAGTATATCAGATGAATTTAGTAATTTGCACTAGAAAAAAAGGATCAATATTACTTAAAATATAATTTTTTTTTAATTTACCGCTTCTGTATATTAATTACGTAAGTAATGGTGTTTTAAGCAGGTTTTAGTATGATAAGTTGTGGTATTGGTGTAAATTTACTACGAAATAGACAGTGTATTGAATAATATTTTTGTGCTTGATTTGAGTCACTGAAAATAAATAACCTAATGAAAGTCCTATTGAAAAAAAAGTGAAAAAAAAGCTGACAGCACAATTAAGTGCGGTCAGCTTTTTAAGATAAAATATTTATTTGTCGAGCGAGTTTATGCTTTAGCGCGCGCTTCTAAAATTTCTACTGCAGGCAATTTTTTGCCTTCTAAAAATTCAAGAAAAGCACCACCACCGGTAGAAATATAAGATATTTTATCGGCAATACCATATTTATCAACAGCGGCTAAGGTGTCACCACCTCCGGCAATAGAGAATGCCTTGCTATTGGCAATAGCGTGGGCGATAACTTCAGTGCCTTGACCAAATTGGTCGAATTCAAAAACACCAACGGGGCCATTCCATACCACTGTACCGGCATTAGCGATAATATCTGCCAAGGCTTTGGCGCTCTCTGGGCCAATATCAAAAATCATATCGCCATCGGCTACGTCGCTAACATTTTTAAGTGTTGCTACAGCGGTTTCAGAAAATTCTTGACCAACCACCACATCGGTGGGGACTGGAATTGAACCATTATTGTCGCTAGCTTGTTTAGTTAAGCGTTTTGCTTCATCGACTAAATCAGCTTCGAATAATGATTTACCCACATTGTGACCTTGCGAGGCAATAAAGGTATTGGCAATACCGCCACCAACCACCAGCTGGTCAACAATACCTGCCAATGAGTCTAGCACGGTAAGTTTAGTTGACACTTTTGAGCCACCAACAATCGCCACCAATGGACGGGCAGGGTTATCTAGTGCTTGTGATAACGCGGTTAATTCACCCGCTAACAGTGGGCCGGCACAGGCAGTAGCTGCATATTTTGCGACGCCATGTGTACTGGCTTGTGCGCGATGAGCCGTGCCAAATGCGTCCATAACGAAAATGTCACAAAGCGCGGCTAATTTTTTCGATAAAGCGTCATCATTACTTTGCTCACCAAGATTAAAGCGAATGTTTTCAAATATCACCAATTCGCCAATATTAACCTCTACACCATCAAGGTAATCTGTGGCTAAACGAACCGGTACGTTAAGTGCGGCACTGAGGTAATCTGCTACAGGCTGCAAAGAAAACTCGGAATTATATTCGCCTTCCGTTGGACGACCTAAGTGCGACATAACCATCACTTTAGCACCCGCATCTAAGGCTAATCTCAGTGTCGGTAAGGCCGCTCTTAAGCGCGCATCAGAGGTGATTTTACCCTCTTTAACGGGTACATTTAAGTCTTCACGAATGAGCACACGTTGGTTGTTTAATGCTAAGTCGGTCATTTTGATTACTGACATGTTTATTCCCTGTTGGTAGAAGTTTAACGGTTAAGTAAAGTTTAAGTGATTGTATTTGTTAACGACATCTATGCTCAATTAACCCACTTTTGCCATAGCAGAAGCAGTGTCTAGTAAACGATTAGCAAAACCCCATTCGTTATCACACCAAATAAGTAATTTAACTAAACGCTTGTGACTAACTCGCGTTTGATTGCCATCAACAATACTTGAGTGTGGGTCATGATTAAAGTCGATGGAAACTAAGGGTTCGGTGGTATAACCTAAAATGCCCGCCAACCCACTGTGTTGAGCGTCAACAATGGCTTGATTAATTTGTGCAATAGTAGCATCACTTGATAAGTTTAAGCTTAAATCCATAGCGGTTACATTGATAGTGGGTACTCGCACAGCTATCGCTTCAAAGCGGCCAGCAAACTTGGGTAATATCCGTTCAATACCTGCGGCCAATTTAGTATCAACCGGTATTATCGATTGGCTAGCGGCACGAGCACGGCGTAAGTCAGGATGATAAGCATCAATCACTTGTTGATCATGCATCGAAGAATGAATGGTCGTGATGGCACCACTTTCAACACCAAAGGCTTGATCTAAAACCTGAATAACAGGCACCACACAATTGGTGGTGCAAGAGCCGTTTGATACCACTTTTTCAGCCGCAGTGAGTTGTTGATGGTTAATACCATAAATAATGGTCGCGTCTAAATCTTGTGAGCCAGGATGTGAAAACAAGACCTTTTTTGCACCTTGCTGAATATGTAACTGGCCATCTGCTTGGCTGCCAAACTTACCAGTACAATCAATAACAATATCGACATTGTGCTCTTGCCAAGGCAGATTGCTTAACTCGGTTTCATGGCTTAACGATATTTCGTCACCAGCAATAAATAATTTGCCAGCGCTTTGTTGCACCGCAAATGAAAAACGACCATGAGTTGAGTCGTATTTTAATAGGTGAGCTATGCCTTCAGGCTCGGCAAGTTCATTAATAGCGACTAAATTAAATTCGTTGGTGCTGGAGTTTTCATATAGTGCACGAACAACATTTCTGCCGATTCGGCCAAAGCCATTGATAGCGATATTAATAGACATGTTTTTGGCTCTTATTGATCACGAATTTGCTAAAGGAGATAGCCAGTTAAGCAGGTGTTAACTGGCTATAAATGCCATTTTGCGGCAAAGGTGATTAGTTTAGGCTGTTTACTGTGTTAACTACGTTTTCAACGGTAAAACCAAAATATTCAAGTAAGACATTACCCGGCGCTGACTCACCAAAAGTGGTCATGCCAACAACTTTGCCAGTCAAGCCGACGTATTTATACCAAAAGTCAGTATGTGCGGCTTCAATTGCCACACGTTTGGTCACTGCTGGTGGCAATACTGATGCTTTGTAGTCATTATCTTGGGCATCAAAAATATTGGTTGATGGCATAGAAACAACACGGACATTATCACCCAAGCTTTCAGCTGCTTTTAACGCTAATGACACTTCAGAGCCGGTAGCAATTAAAATAACTTCTGGTGTGCCAACACTATCTTTTAAGATGTAGCCACCTTTAGCAATATCAGCTACTTGCGCACTGGTACGTGTTAATGCAGGTAAACCTTGGCGAGAAAAAATTAATGATGTTGGTGCATTCTGGCGAACAACCGCGTTTTTCCATGCCACAGCAGACTCGGTGGCATCGGCTGGACGCCAAGTCACCATGTTAGGTGTGGTACGTAGGTTAGTTAACTGCTCAATAGGCTGATGTGTTGGACCATCTTCACCTTGACCAATTGAATCATGGGTGTAGACGAAAATGTTTTGAATGCCCATAAGTGCAGACATGCGTACCGCATTACGAGCGTACTCCATAAACATCATGAAAGTGGCACCGTAGTTTATAAAACCACCATGCAATGAAACACCGTTCATGATGCCGCTCATACCAAATTCACGCACACCGTAGTAAATGTAGTTACCGGCCGCATCATCTTGAATGCCTTTTGAACCAGACCAAAGTGTTAAGTTTGAGCCGGCTAAATCCGCTGAGCCGCCCAATAACTCAGGTAACATAGCACCAAAGACTTCAATGGTGTTTTGCGATGCTTTACGTGAAGCGACATTTTCAGCTTTTTCCTGACAGGCTAAAATGTAGGCATTGGCTTTTTCTTCAAATTCTGCAGGTAAATCACCTTTAATCACACGACGTTCATATTCTGCGGCTAAGGTTGGGTGAGCCGCTTGGTAAGCGGCAAATTTATCATTCCAGTTAGCTTGTGCTGTGGCGCCACTTTCTTTTTGATCCCACTCAGCATAAATATCAGCAGGTATTTCAAATGGCGCATGAGGCCAGTTAAGAAATTCGCGCGTTGCCGTAATTTCGTCGTCGCCTAATGGTGCGCCGTGACAATCGTGCGTACCTGATTTATTGGGTGAACCAAAGCCAATCACGGTTTTACAACAAATCATAGTAGGTTTATCGGTGACGGCTTTTGCTGCGGCAATAGCAGCCGTGATAGCGGCGCTATCATGACCATCAACATCGCTGATCACATGCCAACCGTAAGCTTCAAATCGTGCTGGGGTATTGTCAGTGAACCAACCTTCAACATGACCATCAATTGAAATACCGTTATCATCCCAAAAGGCCACTAATTTGCCTAAACCTAAGGTACCGGCTAATGAACAAACTTCATGGGAAATACCTTCCATTAAACAACCATCACCTAAAAATACATAAGTGTTGTGATCGACAATGTTATGACCGTCACGGTTAAACTGTGCCGCCAAGGTTTTTTCAGCTATTGCCATACCTACAGCATTAGACAGACCAGCGCCCAAGGGACCCGTGGTAGTTTCTACGCCTGGCGTATAGCCGTATTCAGGATGACCCGGTGTTTTAGAGTGTAATTGGCGGAAGTTTTTTAATTCACTCATCGGCAAGTCATAACCGGTAAGGTGTAATAGTGAATAAATCAACATGGAACCGTGGCCGTTAGACAAAATAAAGCGGTCACGATCAACCCACTGTGGATCAGTTGGGTTATGTTTTAGAAAGTCACGCCATAAAACTTCAGCGATATCTGCCATGCCCATTGGGGCTCCAGGGTGTCCTGATTTAGCTTTTTGCACGGCATCCATGCTTAAAACTCGAATTGCATTGGCTAGTTGTTGACGCGACGGCATATTTGCTCCAGTTATTATAAGATTTGATGGGATATAAATTGCGCTTATTTTCGCCTAGACTACCCCTTAACTGCAAATGTTATTAGCATTTTTCTATGATTATTTTTAACTTAGCTATATTTAAAGACATTAAGGCTTAATGAGCCGTGTAAACTGTCGTGAATATATCTGGTGATTAAATCGACAATAAAAGCTGAATTGGCCGAGTAAGCCCTTGAAATTAAAATTAAGATCCTATAGTGTTGATGGCTTGTATGTAAAAAAATAAAAACTTAATAAAAACATACAAGCTTACATAGGATTAAGTAATGAACAGCTCGTCGTCACGTGGAATTAAGCTGACTACGGTAATATTAGCAGTATTAGTATTAACCATATCAGCATTGTTGAGCACTGGCTCAGCAGCAGACGACAAGGACGTTGCAAGAGAAAAAACAGATAGTGAACTAGTCAATTAGCTCATTTAATAATAAAAAACCTCGCAATCGCGGGTTTTTTTTTATCTACGCTAAATAAGGGATATCACTGTGATAGGAGGTAATGCTCTAGGGTGAAGAGCGTAATTTATATCTTATTTTACAATCTATTGCACTGAAGGTAAGTCAATAATGAGGGGGCGAAATTGACACGACATACACAATTTACATTATATGGTGTTGGCAGCCTCTACTAGCATACCGCTTTAAAACAATGTCAACATATTAATATTTTTGCTCTTTACCCGCGTCTTAATCAAACATCAGGTTAGATAAAATAACTCACCATAAAACCTCAGTACCGATAGTTATAGTACCGATAGTGATAAAGTGCTTGCTTGCAAAGTCTGTATAAATAATTACTGGCGTCCCCACCAGGACTCGAACCTGGAGCAGCAGCTTAGGAGGCCGCAGTTTTATCCAGTTAAACTATGAGGACATGATGCAAATAATTACAGTGCTAACCTATGCTACAGCTATTTTATAAATTAGTATTCAAAAAAATACACTTTACACCTGATAACTCACTATTTAATTATGGTTCATAATTTTTAGCCTTGTTCAAATTTGCTAATACCTTACCGCCAAGTCGTTAATTTGGATGTTGTCTAATATGTGCGACTCAGTGGTGGTTGCCCGCGCACTGTCTTGACTGACAGAAGTTACAATAACTTTATAAGGGCTGATGTTAAAACCTGAATAAGAGCGCTTGTCATCACTGATGAAATTATTGAAATGTAGCAAAGAGAATTCATCACCTATTTTAACCCCGTGTCTTTTTCCTAAGTTAAAAGTCAGAGAGTTACCCTGTACTTGCACAATTCTGCCCTGGGTAGGCTGACACATCATGTGCTCATCAATATCACTGACCATCTTGTCTAAGGTCAGACTAATGCTTTGGCCATAGTCACTTTGCCAAAAGTTATGACTAGTAACGTCAACTTGTTTGCGCTTATCGAATGGCCAAGGGGCAGAGCTTTGATAGTGTTTAGCCAAGATTCTTTCACCTGTGGTACCGTCGTGAATATAAAGGGCAAGATTAAATTGGCGTTGATAGACGTTTTTTTGCCAAAACTGCCAGTTATTATTTTCGTCATTGGCTAGAGAAAGATCTTGGATCTCTGAAAATAAAACATACTGGCTATCTGTCATGTTGGCTAATGACATGGTTAAGTTTTTTAAACTTTGGCTTTGCAGGCTTTGGTTATAACGTGAAAATTCTGTTTTAGTTTGCAAGGCCAGTTTAGTATCCAAATAAATACCTTGCTGCTGTATTTTATTAGCGAGCTGTTGGATTAACGTGCTATCAATCGCGTAGATGTTACCAATATTAGCTTGTTCACGGTGTAGTATATTACTGCGGGTTAACAGCATGGATTTTTTATAATCAGCCGCGAAGCACTCTTTTTCTTGTGGAAAAATATCAGCCCGAATGGTGACAGTGACCAAGTCGTCGCTATAGTGTTCACTGATCAGCTCTAATGAATTAACACTGCCACTGGCGCGAATGTTAATCTCGTCTTGGGTGAGTAAACCATTAACCACTTGTTGAACACTTGACACTGAAGCTCCGGCAACCAGTAAGGCTTTTTTCAACGCATTGTGCATGGCCTGTGTTTTTGCTGTTTTGTTATCAGCATTTATTATGCTCGCCACACCTTGCGATTCATACCATTGTCCGACACTAGCGCTGCTATATATAGCACAGTAAAGGCAAAATAAACTTAAACGCATAAAGGTCTCTTTTAATAGGGAATCAATCTCTGTTTTTAAATATGCAGGTTTTGTGCCTATTTCAAAGAAAAGTTCAACTCAAGATAAGTAAAGTGGCCCAACAAGCTACTTTTATCAGTATTAGGTTACTGATAGAGATGCAAACGTAGGGTTTTATTAGGCATTAAAAGCCCGATATGATTTGGCAAAAGCTGACGATGGGATAAAAAGGGCTCTTGAGAGTGATAAAAAATCAGTGCTAAAAAAAAGCGGTTAATAGGCAGAACAATGACGCTAAAACTAGACTCGCTAATCTGAGGGGTATAGTTTTAATCTAACCTGCATTAGGCTAAGTTGAGGTGAAATAAAATATTGGCGCGGATCATGCTTTAATATTTTTATGAATTTTATGACATTAGCATTAATTGAGGAGAGCTCAATGAAAAATTGGCTTATAGCAATAATAATACCGACAGTGATGTCGTGTTCTGTGACAACCAAGGACGATTTTTATCGATCTTCTTATGCCGATAAACAAGAAATTGACAGTTTTAAGTTACCTCGTCATGCGATAAATGACGTGGTGAAAGGTCTTGCCTATCAAATGCTGGAAAATAGCACCTTTGTTAAGCGCAAAACCCAAATCGCTGTTGCATCATTTGTCGATTTAAAAAATTTAGAATCAACTAACTCGTTAGGCAATCAACTGTCAGAAAGTTTTATCCATGAAATGCAACGACATGGCTTGGTTGTTATTGATTTTAAAACCACTGGCCATATACGTGTAACGGCCGATGGTGATTATGTTTTCAGTCGCGATTGGCAAGAATTGCCAGAACGTCAGATAATTGACTATGTTGTTACAGGCACTATGATGCAACAAAATGAAGGGGTGTTAGTCAACGCACGAATGATTGGTTTGCAATCTCGAGTTGTGGTGGCAACGGCGCAGTCGTTTATTCCCGCTTGGGTTGTTGGCGATGATTTTAATCGCCATGAAAATGTTAAAATGAAAGATGGCATGATCTTGCGTGACAGTACCACGCTAGCTGACGATGCACGTGCCATTACGATACAAAAGTAATATGATCAAATAAATGTCTAAGGTGAATATGAATACTTTACGTAAGGGTATCGGGTTTTTTTTAAGTGCTTTAGTGTTAAGCGCCTGTTCTTCGGTGTTTGATAAACAGGTTGAATGGCAAAACGTGAAACCGGAAAAATTTCCTGTATTAACCGCCATAGGGCAAGCACCAATTAGTTTGCAGAACTCTCAAAGCAAAACCCAGCGTATGCTGATGGCAATAAAAGCTTCAAAAATGGCTGCTTATGCGGAGTTAGCTGAACAAGTTTATGGTCAAAATATTAATGGTAGCACCACCATGTCTAATTTAGTGCTTGATAATCAACAATTACAGGCATCAGTACGAGGTATCATTCGTGGTGCAAAAGTGGTTAAAAGTTATCCGGTGGGTGACAGTTATACCACTGAGTTGAGTTTAGATTTTAAAGATGTTTATGAAATTTATAACGCGACATCTAACCGCAAAGAAATAAAGCATATCTCATATTACTAGCGTTATTACTAGCGTTATTACTAGCGTTATTGCATTGCGCTGTATTTTAGTACCATTAAAAAATCAGCCATTGCTGGTTTTTTTTGTACATAAAGTGACAGATAGAAAGCTAAGCTTTTATCCCTAAGCTACTGAGTCCGCCAGAGGTTTTTCCTTTACTATTATAGGTCATGGATGACTTGTTATGATTCTCTAGTAATGAGGTCTTCATGCGTTCTACGGATAATTGTGATTGATGAATGATCAGGCCATTAATTTGGTTCTGTTTTTTACAGCGCACTAAAATGGCTTCAATATCTGATAATATATTGGTGAACTTGCCTGCTAGTTTTTCTTGTTTGAATTCAAAACTTTGACCAATGGCATTGTCAACTTTCTGAATCGCCAAAAGTAGGTCGTTTTTGTCTGCGGTAAGATGAATAAGTGCATCAGGGCTTTGCTGCTGCAGTACATCTTTCTCAGTGTCTAATAACGTCTCTAATTGCGTTAATTGCGATAATTGTTGAGAAACCAATTGTTGCGGTGTTAGTTTTTCAGACACTATGTACTCCACTTTAGTGACAAGTTAGCCAAGTTCAAATTCAAAATTGGCGATACTTGCTGCTAGCTTTTCTGGATTTATTTTATAATCGCCAGAGGCAATTGCACTCTTTAATTCAGCAATTTTTTTCTCATTGACTACCGGCGAATCAGCTGCTTGTTTCTGCAGCTCATTCATTTGTTTTGCTTGCGGGGTAATTGATACCGAATCACGCGTTGCCGATTTAGCTTGTTGCGAGGCATTGCTACTTTCGCTAATTTGCTGTTTGGTCTGAACTTGCTGTTCAAGTTTTTGTTTTACTTGATTAGTATTATTCAAGTTGTTGATATTAATAGCCATTATTGTATCCTACTTACAACAGTTATTGGTTTCTAACCTTTTATCGGCAAAACAGCAGAAAACTTAAGCAATTATTATAAATTAATTATCACTTGGTTAATAGCGTTAACTTGCCCCTGAACCACACGACCAGACTTGCTATTTCGCACCGATATAATTTCGCCTAAACTGCCGTCATTTAAGGCAATGCCAAAAGACTTAATTTCAAAGTGTGCCGACTTAGCAAAAATATTCACCGGCTCGCCTTTACAGACAAAACAGGTGTTTTGATTAGTAATAGCACTACCTTGAGACAAGTTTCTTTTTGTCCGAGCACCCACCACTACTTTAGGATCGGTCAGCACTGTGCCCCGTATTTGCCCGTTATCTTTAAATATAATTTCGATATTAGCGTTACTGAGCAAAGTGCCTTTGCTTATTCGCATTCGCGTTACCAATACCGGTATAATAGTGTGAATTTGTACTGGGATATACAACTGCCAAGATTCTTCGTCCGGACAAACAATTTTAACATTTACGTTTCTACCGATATGCTTTTCAGGTATATTTGCCGTCAATGGCAATAAACAAGGCTGTAAGGTAATTCGGGGATCTATTTCAGAAACTTCAATTTTCAGTTTTCCTCGTGCGGGCAAACTGACATTGTCCTCAACATAGGATTTGATAAAGTTATAGAGATAATCACGATCGAATGTCATGGCTGAACTAGCGTTAATACTGGCCAAATAAATAAGGGTGATTGCTATTACTATCTTTAATTTGTTCATAAGTTATATCTGACTGCTAGGAAAATAAAAATACACATCCAAACTTAATTAAGTTTAATTCAGTACAATTTAGCACGAATAACGTCAAAATATTTACGTTGTTGCAATGCTAGTGCTTTAAACGTTAAAACAATCAAGAATCGTGCCTTTGTTATACTTTCATTGGCATACCAAGGAGGTTTTATGGCAAGTATATTAGACACAGTAAATCAACGTACCCAATTAGTTGGTGAGAACCGACTGGAGTTGTTGTTATTTAAACTCATTGGTAAACAGCGCTTTGGTATCAACGTATTTAAAGTGCGTGAAGTTATGCCATGTCCTAGGTTGACCGTATTACCTAAGCAAAACAAATTTGTTAAAGGTGTTGCCCATATTCGTGGTCAAACTATTTCGGTTATAGACCTAAGTAAAGCCACGGGTGGTCCGGCAATTGTGCAAACAGAAAGCAGTTTTGTTATTATTTCTGAGTACAACCGAACTGTGCAGGGTTTTCTTGTTGCCGGTGTCGAACGCATTGTAACCTTGAGCTGGAAAGACATTATGCCGCCGCCAGACGGTGCGGGGAAGTTAAGTTACCTTACGGCGGTTACTAAAATTGACGATGAACTGGTATCGATTCTCGATGTTGAAAAAATTCTCAATGAAATCAACCCTATTTCAACAGAGTTAAGCGAAGGTGTTGCTGATGCAAGCGTTGGAGAGGCTATTGGCGAACGAGTGATTATGATTGCTGATGACTCGACCGTGGCACGAAATCAAGTTAAACGTGCTCTTGAACCTTTGGGTTTAACCATGCTGTTAGCAAAAAATGGTCAAGAAGCGCTTGAGCAATTACAGGAAATTGATCAAGCGTGTCAAAACAGCATCACTGAAAAAGTCGCTTTATTGATTTCTGATATCGAAATGCCCGTGATGGACGGTTACACCCTAACAGCAGAAATTAAGCAGAATGATCGCATGAAAGATATGCCGGTTATTTTGCATACTTCGCTAAGTGGTGTTTTTAACAATGCCATGGTAGAGAAAGTAGGAGCGGAAGATTTTATTCCTAAATTTCATCCTGACGAGTTAGCGACTGCGGTTAAAAAGTGGCTAAAGCATGATGAGATTACTTAATCTTAGTCTGCAGTATTTAAATAAGGTGGATTACAGCTAGTGTTAACTAAACAACTTGATGATAAAAACTATCATCAATTTAGAATGTTTTTAGAGCAGCAATGCGGCATTGTTTTAGGTGAAAACAAACAGTACCTGGTGAAAAGTCGCTTGGTACCTCTGATGGCAAAATTTGATGTCGCGTCTTTGTCTGAACTCGTCACGCAAACACTGAATCCCGTTAAACGACAATTACGCGCTGCCGTTATTGATGCCATGACCACCAATGAAACCTTATGGTTTCGAGATGGCTACCCCTTTGAACTATTGAAAAAAGATCTACTGCCAGGCTTTAAAAACCAGCGAGCACCATTAAAAATTTGGTCAGCGGCAAGCTCATCAGGACAAGAGCCCTATTCAATTGCCATGGCGATTTATGAATTTCAACAGAGTAACCCAGGCGCATTTCCTGGCGGTGTTCAAATTATTGGCACTGACATATCTACTACTATGTTAGAACATTGTAAACATGCTCATTATGACAGTTTAGCCTTATCACGAGGCTTATCTTTGGAGCGGCAACGACAGTTCTTTGAAAACAGTGGTAATGGCATGTTAAAGGTGAAAGACGTGATTAAAAAAATGGTCAGTTTTCGCCAACTTAACTTGTTAAATAGTTATAGTTTACTGGGCCAGTTTGATTTGGTGTTTTGTCGTAACGTCTTGATTTACTTCGCTCCTGAACTAAAATCAAAAATAATTTCTCAAATACACGGTACGTTGAAAAAAGACTGCTTTTTATTTTTGGGTGCCTCAGAATCGCTGTCAGGTATTAGCCAGAATTTTAACATGATCCGCTGTAATCCTGGTATTGTTTACCAAAAAAAATAACCTCTTCGTATAACCTTGGCATAAATATTGAATAAATACCTTCATTCTTCTGGAGGTATTTTTTTATGGCTATTAGTTTTGATAAAGCATTCGGTATTCACCCGCAAGGTCTACAAGTGCGTGCTCAACGCGCTGAACTTATTGCCAGTAATATTGCTAATGCCGATACACCGGGATACAAAGCCAAAGGCATGGACTTCAAAGCCGCATTAGCTCAAGCCGCTTCAAAACAACAAACCGGTATGACCCGTACCAACGAAAAACATTTTGACGTGCGTATGGAACTTAATAATGGTGTCGGTTTTCGTGTGCCTGATCAAGCCGATACAGGCGACGGTAACAGCGTAGATGTACAAGTGGAACGAAACTTGTATCTAGAAAACTCTATGGAATATCAAGCAAGCCTACAATTTCTTACTAGTAAGATTAAAGGCTTGAAACAAGCAATCACTGGAGGGCAATAATAATGAGCCTATTTAATGTATTTTCTATTTCCGGTTCAGGCATGAGCGCACAATCTGTCCGCTTAAATACCACCGCGAGTAATATTGCTAACGCTGATAGTGTTAGTAGTAGTGTCGGTGAAACCTATCGTGCCCGCCATCCAGTTTTTGCCGCCGAGATGCAAAAAGCTGCCGGTGGGCAAAATGAGTCGGTAGGTGTGCAAGTACTTGGCATTGTTGAAAGCAATAAGCCACTTAATGTTGAATATGCTCCGGATCATCCAATGGCTGACGGCGAGGGCTATATTTACAAGCCGAATGTTAACGTTATTGAAGAAATGACCAACATGATTTCTGCTTCTCGTTCATATCAAACCAATGTGCAATTAGCGGAGTCAGCAAAAAATATGCTGAATAAAACGCTAACACTTGGTCAACGCTAAGGTTAAATAGGACTTATCATGGAAACAGTATCTGGCTCTAGCCTATTAGATAATATTCGTTGGCAACAAGAGAATTCAACTCCTGAGACCGATGACACTCGCGGTATGTTAACGCAGGAAGATTTTTTCGCCTTGCTCACCCAAGAACTTTCAAATCAAGACCCAACTAAACCGGTTGAAAATAATGAGATGATATCTCAGATGACCGCATTCTCAACCACTGATGGCGTAACAAAGTTAAACGATCAATTTTCCAGTTTTGCTGCTTCAATGTCGTCTAGTCAAGCCCTGCAGGCATCGTCGCTGGTTGGTCGTAGTGTTTTAGTTGAAGACAACGTCTTTGGTATGGAAGAAGGTCAAGCGGTAAAAGGTAAGTTAGTGACCGACCAAGCGGCAAGTAATGTCAATATTTACGTCGAAAATGTTGCCGGTGAAGTGATTCAAACCGTACCTGTGGGTGACGTATCCGCCGGTGAGTTTACCTTTACTTGGGACGGAAAAAACACCAATGGCGAACCTGCACCAGAAGGGGCTTATCGTTTTCGTGTTGCCGGCTTAGTCGATGGTAACGCATCAGAATTGCAAGCGATGACTTATCGTAAAGTAGACAGTGTCACTTTGGCCGGCAACGGCGGAAGTATTTTATTAAATCTTAACGGTGGTAGCACCATGAAACTTTCTGATGTAGTCGAAGTTTCTGAAGGTTAATTAAACAATTTTTTGTATGAGGTGAAATTATGTCATTTAATATAGCATTGAGCGGATTAAACGCAGCTCAGAAAGATTTGGATATAACATCCAACAACATTGCCAATGTAAACACCACTGGCTTTAAAGAATCACGAGCAGAGTTTGTTGACGTTTATGCGTCTTCACTTTTATCAGCCGGTAAAACTAAAGTCGGTGACGGTGTTTTGACGGCCGATGCGGCGCAACAATTTTCACAAGGTAGTATTAAGTTTACCAACAACTCCTTAGATTTAGCGATTAACGGTAATGGTTTTTTTGCTACCGTACCAGAAGTGGGTAGTTTAGACACCTCATATACCCGAGCGGGTCAGTTTAAATTGAACCAAGAAAATTTTATTGTTAATTCTCAAGGCGGGCACTTATTGGGCTTTCCTGTTAATGGCGACGGTTCATCGACCTCAGTCAGTTTAAGTACCGCTGAGCCTATTCGTATTCCAACCGCCTCAGGTGCACCAGAGAAAACCTCGGAAGTTAATCTGCGAATGAATTTACCCGCAGGTGAAGCCTATATTAAAGGTGCACCAGAAAACTTTAATTCAGCTGAACCATCAACATTTAATCATTCAACATCAGCAACGGTATTTGACTCATTCGGTGACAGTCATATTATGACTTATTACTTTGTCAAAGATGATCCAAGTAGCAAACCGAATGAGTGGATGATGTTTACCTCTGTTGATGGTGAAATGGTAGATTTAGAGGCTGATCCTGGACAGACTAACCCCATTGCGGGGACAGCGCCTGGAGTTGTTGGTGCCAAATTAAAATTTAATTCAGTAGGCGATTTTACGGGCATAGTGCCAAGCTCAGCTGACGGTGGAATTGGAATAACGACTCGCGCCCTTGGCGGCAACATCTTATCGAACGGTGCAGATCCTACTCAGACCATAAGCGTTAACTTTAACTTAGATGTCTTAGGTCCGAATCCAAATGAACCCACACAGTTTGCTTCCAACTTTGAAGTCACCTCTTTACAACAAGATGGACTAGCGGTTGGTCGATTAACCGGTATTGATATCGGCGGTGATGGTTTGGTAAGGGCGACATACAGTAATGGTACTTCAGAGCCTTTATCACGTATTGCTATGGTAAGTTTTGCCAATGATCAGGGCTTAAAACAGATTGGCAGCACCGGCTGGAAAGAAAGTATTACCTCAGGAGAAGCCCTAGCGGGTGAAGCGGGCGGGGGTACCTTTGGTTCGATAAGTTCTTCAGCATTAGAGCAATCTAATGTTAATTTGACCTCTGAGTTAATTGACTTGATCTCGGCGCAACGAAACTTCCAAGCTAACTCTAGAGCACTTGAAGTTGATAATCAGTTAAACCAAACCATTTTACAAATTCGATAATCTCAATAGTGGTTAAGAGCAATAGACAATAATTGCTCATAACCAAGAGATTAATAACTAGCGCTCAGCGCTAATTATTGAGCCTAATGAAGATAAAAAGCCAGATAATCATCCATTGATATCTGGCTTTTTTATGCTCAAGACGAGCAGGACGTAAAGCGATAGCTTTCAGTAAAAAATCTTTCAGCTGTCAGTTAAAGGTAGCTGTTAGTAAAAAAGTCATCAGATCATAAGTTTAGTGCCATTCGTATTCCATCTTATTAACTCTGCTTAACTTTTGGCACTTTATTTGCAACAGTTTCAATATTATTAATATTATTGAGTGAAGTTCATTATGGATAAGATGCTGTATATTGCCATGAGTGGTGCAAAGCAAAACATGCAAGCCTTATCAGTCAATGCTAACAACCTCGCTAACGCCAAAACTACCGGCTTTAAAGCGGATTTAGCCAATGCTAGATCCATGCAAGCTTTTGGTGAAGGCCTGCCTTCTCGGGTATTTTCAATGACCGAACGAGCAGGCCAAAACTTTGACACTGGTGCTTTATTGACCACAGGACGTGATCTTGATATTGCCATTAAAGGGCAAGGTTGGTTAACGGTACAAACCGAAGATGGCAATGAAGCCTATACCCGCAATGGTCAATTGAAGTTAAACGACAATGGGGCACTTGAAACCTCAAGAGGTGACATAGTGATTGGCGACCGCGGGCCAATTTTTTTACCCTTACCTGTGAGTAATATCAATATAACGTCTGACGGCACCATTATGGTTCAGCCTGAAGGAGCGCCAAGCTCTGCTCAAGAAGAAGTGGGCAGAATTAAATTTGTTAAGCCAGATAATCGCTTGCTAGAAAAAGGCAGTGATGGCTTATTTCGTCGTCAAGACGGCAACAATGAACCGGCTGATGTCACGGTTAAAGTGGCGAGTGGGGCATTAGAGTCTAGTAACGTAAACCCTATCAGTGAAATGACCGATATGATCGCGCTACAGCGTCAATTTGAAATGCAGTTGAAAATGATGAAAACCGCAGAAGAAATTGACGCAAGTGCCGCTTCATTATTAAAAGCGTTCTAAATAAAATTTTTCGAGGTGATGTATGAATCCAGCATTATGGATCAGTAAAACAGGCTTAGACGCCCAAACCAAAGAGATTGCGGTTATTTCCAACAATCTAGCCAACGCCAGTACCATAGGTTTTAAAAAGAGTCGGGCGGTATTTGAAGACTTACTTTATCAAAATATTAGCCAGCCTGGTGGGCGTTCAGCACAAGACACTGAAATGCCGTCAGGGTTAATGTTAGGTGCGGGTACCAAAGTGGTAGCCACACAAAAAATTCACACCCAAGGTGACATGCTTAATACCGACAATGCCTTAGATCTGATGATCCAAGGTGAAGGTATGTTTGAAATTTTAATGCCTGACGGCTCTTCTGCTTATTCACGTAATGGTCAATTTACCATGAACGATGAAGGCAGCATAGTAACCCCAGGCGCAGGTTATTTAATGCAACCGCAAATAACCGTGCCAGAAGATGCCTTAAGTATTATTGTTTCGCAAGATGGTGAAGTCTCCGTCACCTTGCAAGGCCAAGCTGAACCCGCTGTAGTCGGACAAATTAATACTGTTAACTTTGTCAACCCGACCGGATTACAGCCAATCGGGCAGAACTTATACATTGAAACTGCAGTAAGTGGTGCAGCACAAGAGGGTGTGCCAGGTTTAGCGGGTTACGGCATGATAGTGCAAGGTGCGTTAGAAACCTCAAATGTTAATACCACCGAAGAGCTGGTTAACCTGATTGAAAGCCAACGAGTTTATGAGATGAACTCGAAAGTCATTTCTGCGGTTGACGAAATGCTTAGCTACATTAATCAGCAACTATAACGTTGAGGAAGGTATCATGAAAAACACCCGAACTTCGTTATTAAGCACAGTCTTTACGGTTAGTATTGTCGCGCTATTATTCACGGGTTGTGCTAGCACTAAGCAGGAAAAAACATTGCCTAATGATCCTGATTTTGCCCCCATTTTACCAGAAATGGAGGATAAACCTTTAGTACCAACGGGCTCTCTTTTTAACGTCAATTATGTTAATAACATCTATTCAGACTCTAAAGCGCATCGGGTTGGCGATATTATTTCCGTGATTTTAAGTGAAAGTACCCAGGCGCAAAAAAGTGCCAAAACAGAGTTTAAAAAAGCCAATAGTGCCACGCTCAATCCTATTACTGGTTTTGGTGGTGCAGCGGTAAATTTCAACAACAAAGCCATACAATTTGGTTACGACCAAAGCTCAGATTTTAAAGGTGATTCAAAAGCCAATCAGGGCAACAGTTTAGCCGGCAATATTTCGGTTCATGTCTTGAGAGTTTTACCCAACGGTAACTTGATGATCCGTGGTGAAAAATGGATGTCATTAAATAATGGTGATGAATATATTCGCTTAACGGGTATTGTTCGTTCGCAAGACATCAGTTCAGATAACACAGTTACCTCGAGTAAAGTGGCGAACGCCCGTATTGAATATGCTGGCACCGGCACATTCGCTGACGTGCAAGAGCAAGGCTGGTTGTCGAAGTTTTTCAATAGTTCATGGTGGCCTCTTTAGTAGGATAATAGCAGTAGGATAATAGAATGAAAAAATATTTAGTTAGCTTTGCTTGTTTAACCTTGATGCTTTTATTACCAGAAGCTAATGCCCAACGTATTAAAGACTTGGCTGATGTTGCGGGTGTGCGCAGCAACCAATTAATTGGTTACGGTTTGGTGGTGGGTTTGCCAGGTACGGGTGAGCAAAGCCCTTTTACCGAGCAAAGTTTTAAAACCATGTTAAGCAATTTTGGCATTAAAATGCCGGCGAATTTAAAACCAAAAATTAAAAATGTCGCTGCTGTGGCGGTCCATGCTGAATTACCTGCATTTGCCAAACCAGGACAAACCATTGACGTTACCGTCTCGTCTATGGGCAGCGCACAAAGTTTACGTGGTGGTACCTTAATACAAACTATTTTAATGGGACTAGACGGTAATGCTTATGCAGTTGCCCAAGGCAGCTTGATTGTGAGTGGTTTAGGCGCTGAAGGCTTAGACGGCTCAAAAGTGATTGCTAATACCCCCACCGTAGGTCGTATCGCCAATGGTGCTATGGTTGAGCGCGAAGTATTATCGCCCTTTGCTTCAGGTGACCATATTACTTTTAATCTTCATAACGCTGACTTTACCACCGCAAAGCGCCTTTCTGACACCATTAATAACTTAATTTCTGGCTCTGCACGCGCCATTGACGCTGCGTCGGTACAAGTGACTGCGCCAAGAGATGCTGCGGATCGGGTGAGTTTTTTGTCAGTATTAGAGAATTTAGAATTTGAACCTGGCTCGCCAGCGGCAAAAATTATTGTTAACTCACGCACAGGTACTATCGTTATTGGCGCTGATGTTCGCCTATTACCGGCGGCAATTACCCATGGCGGCATTACCGTCACTATTAATGAAGTGGCGGCTGTATCACAGCCCAATGCCTTTGCTGAAGGCGTAACGGTAACAACTAATCAATCGATTATTGACGTTAAAAAAGATGACTCACGTATGTTCGTTTTTGACCCCGGCGTTACGCTAGACGCACTCGTGCGGGCTATCAACCAAGTAGGCGCTGGCCCTGGTGATGTTATGGCGATATTAGAAGCCTTAGACCAAGCCGGTGCATTACGTGGAGATTTGATCATTATTTAATGAACAAATAAAGCTTATGACAACACGTATTGCAGACGCACAAAACTTTTTAGACGTTAATGGCTTAAACTCGATTCGCCAAGACGCAAAATCGGGTGATAAAGCTGGTAAAAAAGAGGCATTAGAGCAGGCCGCTAAACAGTTTGAAGCTATTTTTATGCAAATGCTGATGAAAAGTATGCGTAAAGCGCAAGAAGTGTTGGAGTCTGACAGCCCATTTAATTCAGAATCGACAAAATTTTATCGTGACATGCATGATCAACAAATGTCATTAGAGTTGTCCAATAATGGCGCCTTAGGTCTTTCTGAACTGATTGTTCGCCAGCTAGGTGGGGACAGTGAAAACTTTACCCCACATAATATTTTACGCAGCGATGGCAATCTCGATAGTCGTGGCAGTTTGCGTATTAGCGAGCCGGCATTGCTCAACAATATCAGCACAGTCAAGGACTCGTCAGCGCATCAGGATCCTAGTAAAGATCGTCAAACAAATGGCTCTATTGCCGCCCAAGCGGCCAGCATGATGCAAAGCCCAGCCTTCGAACAGCCAAAAGATTTTGTTAGCGCCTTAACCGCTGATGCTAAACGTGTACAAGATAAAATCAACGTACCCTTTGAGGTCGTTATTGCCCAAGCCGCGCTAGAAACCGGTTGGGGTCAAAAAATAATCAAAACCCATTCAGGTGAAAGTTCGAATAACTTATTTAATATTAAAGCAGATAGCCGCTGGGCTGGCGAGAAAACACACAAAGAAACCTTAGAGTTTGAAAATGGCGCTATGGTTAAAAAGCGTGAACCGTTTAGGGTTTACGAATCTATTGGCCAAAGTGTTGATGACTACTTAAATTTATTGACCAAAAGCGAACGTTATCAGGGGGCATTAGAAAACTCGGCCAATGTGGAGCAATTTTTGCATAACCTACAAAGTGCTGGTTATGCCACCGATCCTGATTACGCTAAAAAAATAATAGGAACACTTCGGACAGTAACCAGCTTATTAGATAAATAATCAATAAGTTTACCGCTAATTTCACTGTTGAAATTAACGTACTGTAGGAGTTTAGGTCATGTCGATTAATCTGTATCAAACTGGTGTTAGTGGTTTACTGTCCGCGCAGCAGCAGTTGGGCACTACAGGTCATAACATTGCTAACGTTAATACTGAAGGTTATACCCGCCAACGTGCTGAACAAGGCGCAGTGGCAGGAAATGCTAACAGCGGTAACTTTATTGGCGCGGGTACTTATGTTCAAGACATTACTCGGCTCTACGATCAATTTTCTTATAAAGAACAATTACTCAATAAAAGTAACTTGGGTAATGCGGATTCAATGAGTACTGACCTCAACCAATTAAATCAAATAATGTCATTTTCAAATGAAGCTATTGGTGGCTCTATTGATCGTTTTTATCAAGCGGCTAATGGTATTGCTGACAACCCAAGTGACATGGGTTTACGTAATATCGCCCTCAGCCAAGCCGAGGTATTAGCAACAGACTTTAATAGCTTAAATGATAATTTAGACCAACTTGAAAAGTCGACTAACGGCGAAATTGAGCAAATGGCGAACAAAATATCGCAAATATCTCTTGATTTAGCCAAAGTTAATGAACAAATATTAGATAATAAAAACCTAGATCAAACCGGCCAACCCAATGATTTATTAGACAAACGCGACCAACTGGTGAGCCAACTGGGTCAATACACCTCGGTTAATACCATTGAAGACGCTAACGGGGCAATGACCGTTATGATCGGCAACGGCGCAACGCTTGTTGCCGGTACTACGGCTTTAACAGTGAGTGTGCAAGCGGGCGATCCTGACCCATTACAAACAAAATTACAGTTAAATAGTCGCAATGGCTCGGTCGCACTTGACGGCGCTAAGTTGGGTGGCGCTATTGCCGCCAAAATAGAATATCGTGATGAGCATGTTGCCAAAGCGCGCAGCGAACTCAATCGTTTAGCCATGTCAGTGTCACAAACCTTAAATCAAACCCAAGCACAAGGGCTAGATTTAAATGGCAAGCAGGGCCGAGATATTTTTACTGATATTAACAGCCCAGGCCTACAAAACTCACGCGTACTCGCCTCATCAAAAAATTCGGGCAGTGTGCAAGCTGGCATCAAAATTACTGACATTTCATTAGTGCCCACCAATGAATTTAGCCTTAAGTATGACGGCTCAGACTATATTATGACCAATGAACTTAATGGCAGCAAAACCACCTTAACCGAGTCACCTTTGGGCTCAGGGGTTTACCCAAGCGATTTTGGCTTTGAATTTAGCGTTAATTCAGGTACAGCCAATGTAAATGATAGTTTTACGCTGCGCCCAACCGAAAACAGCGCCGCATTAATGCATGTCACGCTTAACGATCCTCAAGGCATAGCCGCAAGCTCTGCCATTTCGGTAGCGGCGAATGATAATAACGTCAGTAATGGCACTGTGAATATTATCAATGTCACTAATCCAGAAGCTGCCCGCGCTTTTACCGAAGGCAGCAATGAGCAATTAACCGTTGATGTTTATGAAAGTGCGGCAGGCACTTTCGAATACCGGGTTTATAACGCGGCTAATCCGCCACCAGCGGCGGCATTAGCCAATGGTAGCTTTGCCGCTGGCGCGTCAGCGGTTATTAACATGCCACCATCGCCAGCAACCCCTGCTTTTCAAATAGAAATTGCCGGTTTACCCGTTGGGCAAGGGGAATTTGCTCGTGAAGAATTTACTATCTCAGATGTTTTTGGCTCAGGTAACGCCAGTAATGCCAGCATAATGGCGGCCACGCAAGAGCAACAGATTTTAGGTGGCGGTAAACAAACCTTTAACCAAGCACTAGCCACGGCCAGCGCTGATGTAGGGTCAAATGCCAGTTCGGCTGAATTTGTTGCTGACACAGCGCAGGCACTGTACACCCAAGCCTATAACCGCAATCAATCTAAGTCAGGGGTAAATCTTGATGAAGAAGCGGCAAACTTATTGAAATACCAACAAGCCTACCAAGCGTCGTCACAGATCATTTCAGTGGCAAATACCATTTTCGACACATTACTAGCGGCCACTAGATAGGAGTTATTATGCGCGTTTCTACAGCACAGTTTTATATTCAAAGTGGCTTAAAAATGTCTGATCAGCAGTCTAGCCTTAACGAACAAGCTAATAAAATTTCTAGTGGTAAGCAGGTGATAACTGCCAAAGACGACGCCGTAGCCTATGGCACCTTAGCCGGTTATAAAAATGATTTGGCCAATATTGATAAGTACCAACGTAATATTACCCAAGCAGAAAATCACAACAGTTTAATTGATACCTCGTTAGCCAGTGCTGAAGGCATGATAAATGAATTAAAAGACTTACTGCTACAAGCTAATAATGGTAGCTACACAGCCGATGATCTTGCCGCTATCGGCCAACAGGCCAGCCAAAGTTTGCAGCAAATACTGGGTATTGCCAATACCCAAGATCAATCGGGCAGTTATGTTTTTGCCGGTTACCAAATTGACGATGCACCGTTTGCTTTACAAGCCGATAACTCAGTGAACTATCGCGGTGATAGTGGTGTGAGAGAATTACAAATAGCAAAAAACGTTACCATAGCCACTAATCAAAGTGGTGAGCAGGTTTTTGAAAAAGTGCCCAATGCTATTGGCGACTTTTCTGCCACTTATAATAACAATACTTCAGGCATAGCAGTTGAACGGGCCGTTGTCGCCGATGCGAGTAGTTATAATAGTGCGGCAAATCCAGCAGACTTTACCTTTGAATTTAGCACAGCCACTGACTTAAGCATTACTGACGGCAATGGTAACGTGACCAAGTTCGACGATTACGCACCAGGGCAAACCATTGCCTTTAACGGTATTGAGGTGAAATTAAGTGGCAAGCCATTGCCGGGCGATAAATTCTCGCTAACACCGGAACAAAATGTCGGTGTTTTTGACACAATAAAATCAGCCATTGATTGGATTAACACCAAGGCCAGTGGCAAAGAAGACCCTCAAGTACAAGTTGACTATAATCAAATTCTTAACCAATTAGGTGATGCAATTAACCACCTAACGTCTAGCCGAGCAGAGTCGGGTATTAACTTACAAGTTATCGACCGTCAAAAAAGTAACCATTTAGATACTGAGTTGTATTTAACCTCAGGTAAATCATCGATTGAAGATTTAGATATTGCTAAAGCTTATTCTACTTTTGAACAATCGAAAGTAGCGCTGCAAGCGGCGCAGCAAACCTTTACTCAGGTACAAGGTTTGACTTTGTTTAATTATATTTAATCACACTTTTAAGCACTATTTCAGGTATAACTTTAGGCATTATTTAACCCAAAACTATGTAGTTACATTAGCTTGCTTAATTTTGGTACAGATGTTGCTTTAGTAGAAGTAGTAAGCATAAAGAAAAACATAAAACTGGCGGTTTCAGCTTGTAAAGCTTAATCGCAATAATCATGGCGACTAAGGCCAATGAAGCCCAAATGCATGGCAACAGTTGTTTCAGCCATAAGTTGTTTTAGCATTAATAAGTTTTAGTAATGATAAACACGGGCTGAAAACTACAGTGTTGGCAGTTTGTACAAAAGCAAACCGACTAACGCATAACCTAACGCATTATTTAACGTATCACTATGTTAAAGATAATTTTAATTTCTAGGAGTCTATCATGGCCTTATCAGTAATCACCAACACGGCATCATTGAATGCTCAGCGTAACTTAACTAAATCTAGTAATGATTTGGCCACCTCAATGGAACGTTTATCATCGGGCATGCGGATTAACAGCGCCAAAGATGACGCGGCCGGTTTGCAAATTTCAAATCGCTTAACCTCACAAATTAATGGCTTAGGTGTAGCACAACGAAATGCCAACGACGGTATTTCAATGGCGCAAACCGCAGAGGGCGCTATGTCCGCCTCTACTGATATTTTACAACGTATGCGTGAATTAGCACTACAATCCGCTAACGGTTCAAACTCATCTGATGACCGTGACGCCATGCAAAAAGAAGCGTCAGCTTTACAATCTGAATTAACCCGTATTTCTGATACCACCTCATTTGGTGGTCAAAAATTATTAGATGGTAGTTTTGGTACTAAAAACTTCCAAGTTGGTTCTAATGCTAATGAAACTATCTCAGTGACTATGAGCGATACTGGCGCTGATGCAATAGGTGGCTCCAAAGTCATGTTAGAAGGTACTGATAACACAGGTTTTGGCGGCGTAGTGGCAGACGGCTCAGCGGTTGGCAGTCCTATTACGGCGGGTGGTGATATCACCTTTAGTGTTGGTGATGTGGATACATCGGTTACTATTGCTGCTGACTCTTCGGCTGAAACTGCGGCTGCTGCGATAAGTTTAGCAGATGGCTTTTCTGCAACAGCAAGTACATCAGCTACGTTAGGGGTTCCTTCAAATAATGGTAATATATCCTTTACGTTAAATGGCGCTGATATTTCGGCGTCAGGGCAGACCACAACAGACCAATCAGGGATAGCGGCTGCTATTAATGCTGAAACAGCCAACACAGGTATCACGGCGACTCATGACAGTGGTGTGATTACTTTGACACATGATACGGGCAAAGATATTGAGATTGGTCTTTATGCGAATAGCAATGCTAGTACCGATACCGCAGACGTAACAGCTATTGATATCAATGGTAATCCAAATAGCACAGCTGTTACAGTGGGTAATGCAAGTGATTTCGCAAGAGTTGTCGGAACGGTAGAAATAACATCAACAAAGCCATTTACCCTAGATAGTGCAAATACAAAAATAACCGGCGCTACTGCCGTAGATTCAGAGGTAAATGCGGTAACCAATGTTGATTTAGCTACAGAGCAAGGTGCACAAGATGCCTTGGCGATAATCGATGGCGCATTAGCACAAATTGACAGCCAACGCGCTGATTTAGGTGCGGTACAAAACCGTTTTGACTATACCATCAGTAATTTATCTAATATTGAAGAAAACTTATCGGCGTCACGTGGCCGTATTCAAGACACTGACTTTGCGGTAGAGACAGCTAACTTGACTAAGAACCAAATATTACAACAAGCGGGTACCTCAATCTTAGCGCAAGCGAATCAAATACCGCAGGCGGCGATTAGCTTAATTGGTGGTTAATTTCATCCGTTAACAAATAGATTAACCGCATTAATAGGGTTAATAAAAAACCGAACAACCGTTCGGTTTTTTTGTTTTTATGATTTAATGTTTCGTGATATGCAGGGCTTGTAGAACACTTTGTAGGGGCGACTTTAGTCGCCAGATAGCTAATATCAAAATACCCTCTTATTCCACTTATGCTCAGGCGAATAAATTCGCCCCTACAAAGATCATAATTCGCATCGCGTGCAGGGTTTTTTGTAGGGGCGACTTCAGTCGCCAAATAGCCGATATCACATATCCTCTTATTCCACTCATGCTCAGGCGAATAAATTCGCCCCTACAAGGCGCATCATTCGCATGGCTTGCAGGTTTTTTTGTAGGGGCGACTTCAGTCGCCAAATAGCTGATATCAAAATATCCTATTATTCGGCTTATGCTCAGGCGAATAAATTCGCCCCTACAAGGATCATAATTCGTATGGCGTGCAGGACTTTTGTAGGGGCGACTTCAGTCGCCAAATAGCTGAAATCATAATACTCTCTTATTCCTTTTATACTCAGGCGAATAAATTCGCCCCTACAAGGATCATCATTCGCGTGGCGTGCAGGGTTTTTTGTAGGGGCGACTTCAGTCGCCAGATAGCTGATATCAAAATACCCTCTTATTCCGTTTATGCTCAGGCGAATAAATTCGCCCCTACAAGGCTCATAATTCGTATGGTGTGCAGGACTTTTGTAGGGGCGACTTTAGTCGCCAGATAACATTTTAGAAGTCATACCCACATATCCGACTATAATAAAAATACATGCATCAAAAGGATTTTGACTATGTCGCGTAATAACCTCATGAAAGGAAGAGCATCACTCAAACATCATATTTACCACATAACAGCATGTACAGAAAATCGTCAGGCCTTTTTTCATAACTTCCAATACGCTCGCCTTTTGATAAATGAAATGACGACATTAGTAGCGAAACAAGAGATAAGCTCTATTACCTGGGTAATTATGCCAGACCATTTACATTGGTTATTTCAATTAACATCAGATAAAAATTTATCAAAAGTTATTCAAACATTAAAAGGGCGTAGTTCAAGGGCGATTAATCGGTATGAAAAGGGCGCAGGTTTTTCATGGCAACGCGGTTTTCATGATCACGCCATCAGAAACGAAGAAAATTTATTAGCGGTATCACGTTATATTGTCGCGAATCCATTACGCGCAGGTTTAGTAGAGCATGTTGGTAATTATCCGTTTTGGGATTCAGTGTATTTACAAGATGAAACCGGCGAATAAATTCGCCCCTACAGGCTCGTGTGTTCTGTAGGGGCGACTTCAGTCGCCAAACCCCGAGTATTAAAATGCAGACATTATTCTTCAATGTTATCCCCAGGCGAATAAATTCGCCCCTACAGGTTCATCATTCGTGTGTTCTGTAGGGGCGACTTCAGTCGCCATATACCGAGCATTAAAACTCACACATTATTCACCAATGTTATCCCCAGGCGAATAAATTCGCCCCTACAGGTTCATCATTCGTGTGTTCTGTAGGGGCGACTTCAGTCGCCATATACCGAGCATTAAAACTCACACATTATTCACCAATGTTATCCCTAGGCGAATAAATTCGCCCCTACAGGGTCATCACTCGTGTGTTCTGTAGGGGCGACTTCAGTCGCCAAACCCCGAGTATTAAAATGCAGACATTATTCTTCAATGTTATCCCTAGGCGAATAAATTCGCCCCTACAGTCGCCTAAATGGGCTCAAAAATTAATTATTAAATAAATTCATAATAAGTGTAAAGTTATTTGAAGAGCTGCCGTTAAAGTATTTAGAACGGGTGCTTTAAAATTTAAATACTACTAAATTGAAGTTCCTGACTTATTAAATTGTTTAACTAACGTATTACATATTGTAATCAGGAGTTTTAAAAATGGCTATTTCAGTAATCACCAATACGGCATCATTAAACGCACAACGTAACTTAACTAAATCTAGTAATGATTTAGCCACCTCAATGGAACGTTTATCATCGGGTATGCGTATTAACAGCGCCAAAGATGACGCGGCTGGTTTACAAATTTCAAACCGTTTAACTTCACAAATTAATGGTTTAGGTGTAGCACAACGAAATGCTAACGACGGTATTTCAATGGCGCAAACCGCAGAGGGTGCTATGTCGGCCTCTACTGATATTTTACAACGTATGCGTGAATTAGCGCTACAATCAGCTAACGGTTCAAACACAAGCGAAGACCGTGACGCCATGCAAAAAGAAGTGTCAGTTTTACAATCTGAATTAACCCGTATTTCTGATACTACCTCATTTGGTGGTCAAAAATTATTAGATGGTTCTTTTGGCTCTAAAAACTTCCAAGTTGGCTCTAATGCCAATGAAACTATTGCTGTTACTATGACTAGTACCGCGGCTGAAGATATTGGAGGAGGCGCTCAAGCGAAGATAGAAGGTGCTGATATTACCGGTTTTGGCGGTATTAGTGATGAAGCTGCAACATTACCAGGATCAGTTATTGCTGACTCGACGCTTACTTTTACCACAGGTACCGATGACACAAGTGTTGCCATTGACGCTACCTCTTCAGCTGAAACAGCGGCAACGGCTATAAACGCTAAGACAGGCGAACATGGTGTTACAGCAACAGCCTCAACGTCAGTAGTCATGGGGATGGCTTCAGATGACGGTGATGTAAGTTTTAAGCTAAACGGAACAGCTATTTCCGCAACAAGCGTTTCAGGTACAGACCAATCAGCCCTAGCTACCGCAATCAATACTGCATTTCCCAATGGAGAGGTTACAGCAGCGCATGATACAAGTACTGGTGAAATTACCTTATCAAATACGACCGGCGCAGATATTACGATTGAGGATTATAATAATACCGCTAATGCGGCGGGCAGTAGTGCTACAGCGGATACCGTTACCCTAAACTATTTAGATAGCGCTGGAAATACTAAAGGAGAGATAACCTTATCAGATGATTCATTTAGTGGTGGTAGTTCTGTTCCAGGAACTGATTCTGCACGAATTGCAGGTACCATTCAACTAACAGGATCGAATGAATTCTCAATCGCTTCGAACGACAGTAAAACATTAGCAGCTACAGTAACGTCAAAGGAGAATTTTATATCAAATGTAGATTTAACTACAGAGCAAGGTTCACAAAATGCCTTGGCGATAATCGATGGCGCATTAGCACAAGTTGACAGCCAACGCGCTGATTTAGGTGCGGTACAAAACCGTTTTGACTATACCATCAGTAATTTATCTAATATTGAAGAAAATTTATCAGCGTCACGTGGCCGTATTCAAGACACTGACTTTGCGGTAGAAACAGCTAACTTGACTAAGAACCAAATCTTGCAACAAGCGGGTACCTCAATCTTGTCACAAGCTAACCAATTACCACAAGCGGCATTAAGCTTGTTAGGTTAGGTCTCCAACTCACACTAGTATAGATTGTATCTTAGTGGCATAAGTGAAGGAAGGGGCCAATACTCCTTCCTTTTTGCGTTTTATCGTGAATGAAATATCACCTGAAAATAACATTAATAATAGACAATAAGGTCAAATGTTTAGGTGATAAAAAGGAGTCAGAGATGAATGTAACTAATACCGACAATAGCCTGGTTAATTCAAGTAACTTAACCAATGACAAAGCTGAGCGATCAGCTTTACATAAAGCAGAGGCTGAAAACGATTCAGCAAAAAATACAGCCCGTATTGAAGAGCAAAGTAAAAGCAGTATCAGTGAAGCAAGCAATACACCAGCCATGACACCCAAGCAATTGGAAAAAGTGGCACAACAATTGCAAGATTTTATGGGTGAAATGAATCGAAGTTTAGAATTTTTAGTCGATAAAGACTCGGGCCGCGATGTGATTAAAGTGCTTGATAAAAGCACAGGCGATTTAGTTAAGCAATATCCTTCGGAAGAAGTGTTGGGCATTATTTCTAAATTGTCTAATGCAACGGGTAACTTAATAGATACAGAAATATAAGCTCGATTAACAGTTATATTGACAGTTATATTAACGGCTATTATTGACGCTCTATGAGCTATTTTTGTAATGGCCGTTATTTATTCAGGTATACTTTTAGCTAGCACTTACGGCAACAAAAATTGGTGGGATTATGGTAGATATTGCCTTTACAGGTATCGGCTCAGGCCTTCAGGTTTCTGAAATTGTTGACGCGATTGTCGGCGCTGAACGGGCACCGTTTGAAAGTCGTTTAAATCGTCGCGAAGCCATAATAACCACGGATATTTCTGCCGTTGGTGCGCTAAAAGGTGGCTTGCAAAATGTTGCCGACGCTATTGAAAATTTAGCCAGTGCAGATAAATATCAACAAAGAAATATCAGCGGTTCTGATAGTTTTGTTGCACTAAGCAGTACAAAAATCGCCGAAGTGGGTAGTTATTCTGTTCAGGTTGACCAACTCGCCAGCACGCATAAACTCGTTTCGGCCGGCATTGACAGTAGCGAAGCTGTGGGTGAAGGTACCTTGACTTTTGCTTCAGGTAGTAACAGTTTTGATATTAGCGTATCAAGCAGTGCAACATTAGGTGATATTCGTGACTCGGTTAACGACAGCCTAGATAACGACGCAATTACCGCCACTATTATTACCGATGATAACGGCCAACATCTTGTTTTTACCAGCAAAGAAACCGGTCTTGCTAACGCCATTAAAGTGACGACCAACGATGTTTCTGACGGTAACAATACGGACAATGTGGGTTTATCTCGTTTAGCTTATGATGCTGACTCAGCCTCGCCTACCTTTGCAACACATCTTTCAGAAACTAGTGCCGCAACAGACGCAAAAATAACCATAGATGGTGCCTTAGTGGTCACCAACAGTAGCAATAAATTTGTTGATGCTATCGACGGCATAACTATTACAGCAAAAAAAGTGCACGATGTTGATGACAGTATCAGCAAGGCGAGTGTCTCTGAAAATAATACTAATATTAAAGCCGGTATTGAAGGCTTTGTAAAAAGTTATAACGAACTGGTTGATCTTAGCAAGCAACTTGGTGCGTCAAGCGAAAATGGGGTAGGCCCCCTTGCGGGCGATTCATTATTACGTGGTGTAATGGGTAAGCTACGCCAAGAGCTGAGTAGCTCATTTGCCAGTAGTGGCGGTGACAATTTAACCTTGAACCAATTAGGTATTCGTGCAGACCGCTTTGGTAAATTAGAGTTAGACAGTGAAGATTTAAATGCACAAATAGCATTGAATGTTGGCGGAGTGCAAAACTTTTTTGTTGGCTCTGACGATGTCCCAGGTTTTGCTGCTTCACTTAAAACCTTAACTGACTTTTACACTGAGTCAGGCGGTTTAATTGAGGGGCGTATTGACAGTAAAACTAATCAATTAACAAAAATAGATGATGAACGCATCGACTTTACTCGTCGTATTGATTCATTAGAAGCACGATTATTCGCACAGTATAATGCTATGGATTTGATTGTATCTAATTTGAATGCGACCAGTAGTTATTTAGAACAGCAGCTTGATAACTTGCCAGGTGTGGTAAGAAAAAATAATTAACCATCGTTAAAAATAACCTTGGAAAAATTGTTTTGTAGGTCGGACTTGAGTCTGACAACCGATAAGTGGGTGATTATGCTGATAGACCAATAAACCTCTGTAGCGGGTATTATGTTGTTGATCCGTTTTTATGTTGAAAATGGTTAAATTTCATTTAACTTGTTGGACTGAAGTCCAACCTACATCAAACCTATATCCAACCTTGGACAATTTTTTGTAGGTCGGACTTCAGTCTGACAACCGTTAAGCGGGTGATTATGCTGATAGGCCAATAAACCTCTGTAGTGGCATTATGTTGTTGAACCGTTTTTGTGTTGAAAGCGGTTAAACTTCATTTAACTTGTTGGACTGAAGTCCAACCTACATCCTACCGACATCAAGTCCACATCCAACCTTGGACAATTTTTTTGTAGGTCGGACTTCAGTCTGACAACCGTTAAGCGGGTGATTATGCTGATAGGTCAAAAAACCTCTGTAGCGGGTATTATGTTGTTGATCTGTTTTTATGTTGAAAATGGTTAAATTTCATTTAACTTGTTGGACTGAAGTCCAACCTACATCAAACCTAGATCAAGCCCACATCGAACCTACATCCATCCTAGATTAAATTTACATAGTGACTTCGAGTGAAAATATAGCTTTGGGCAATTGTTTTGTAGGTCGGACTTCAGTCCGTCAACCGTTAAGCGGGTGATTAACTTGATAGACCAATAAACCCCTGCAGCAGGCATTATGTTGTTGATCAGTTTAGAAAAGGTGGCATGGTAATAATAGTGTTATCAACTGAGTATCTTTACCGTTTTTGATAGAGATTTATCGCCTTTTTGTTTTTCTTTAAGGTCAAAATTTCTGACTTAGCTGACTCTTGGGTACGATTTACTTTTTCAATAAGTTGGCTGTCGAGTGCCGCCATAGTTTGCAGTTGTTCAAGGTGTAATTGCAATTCTTCTGGGCTAAAGTGCTCGAATAATTGATAAATTTTATCTTCTCTGTGCTTCATTAATTTAAGCAGCTTTGCTGTATTAATTTGCTCGCTGTTATCATGGCTGGCTGACTCGGCAATCGACTTTTTATTCTCTCCTACACTCTCTCCTACACTCTCTATTCCACCTTCTATTTTACTCTCTGTTTCACTCTGACCCTGAATATCTGCGGTATCTAAAAGCTTAAGGAGCATTTTAGATACCTCAATAATATCAGTTAAATTTTCAAGGGCTGTTAAAGCCACTAGAAGCTTACTTCTTGTTGAGTATCAAGGGGTATGTTATCCCAGCCTGACTTAATAGGGATTAATATTTGAGCAATTTCATTAAGTTTATCAATATCATTACTTAAGCTAGCGGCTAGTAATTGTTCTGAGCAATAAACGTAGATAGAGGCTAAATTATTGGATATTTCACCGCCTTGTTTAAAATCAAGTGAGGCTTGTAATACACCTATAATGGAAATGGCATTTGAAATCTCAGCGCCTTTTTTAGCGTAATTTTTTTGGGTAATAGCGCCTTTAGCAGTGGCAATGTTATCAAGTAATTTTTGAAATAACATGGCAACCAATTGATAAGGTGACGCTTGTTGAGCGGTGCTTTTGTTAACTTGTTGATATTTCTTTAATGACGCGTGAATCATAGATATCTCCAGCTGTAAGACAATAATCTATTATACTAAAATACATTAGATTTAAAATTGAATATTATAAATTATAGTAAAGCTTGGTTATTAATGGTGACAGCAAAACCTTCGCTTTTAGCTTTTTCGTAAGCGGCGATTAACACACCGTGCTCAATGGCTTTAGGGTCTGCAACTATGCCGTTATCGGCCACTTCAATATTGTCCCAACCGCGTGTGACTAAATAGTCTTCTATCTGCACAAGCTGCTCTTCTAGCGGCATATTTACTGAGAACATATTGAACTCGTATCTGTCGCCTTTTTGAAAGCTGCCATTATCTTTCATAAGCTCAGCTGTGCCATTAATAATTAACATCGAATATTCCTACTAAATTTTATTTCTAATCGTGTTGCTCAGACAAGCTTATTTCATGCCACTTTTGATTTAGACTTAAAAAAAACAGTATTGTAATGAAATATAAGCAATTATCTGCTTGTTTAAATACCAAAATCATTCAAGTGATTATAGGTAAGCTCAGTTGTTGTTTTTTTGACATGGCCTTAATAGGACTTTTTTTACTTGTGTGCATGGGAGTATTAACCGCAAGCTATTTTCGTTACTTACCCTGTATCGGCTGGCTTCTTTTTTACTTTAACTGACAATAAAATGACAGGTAAGTGTCAATTTATTGTTGATTAATCATGACAGCAAGTGAATAATGGCGGCAGCTTATAATAATAAATGACTTGTTAGGCCCTTGCGTAAGATCAAAAAGTAAGGTCAAAAAACGCAAGATGAGCAAACGTGAAGTCAACAAATAGAAGGGCAAACAATGCAAGAGCAAAAATATATTTTAGTTGTCGATAATGATGCGACAAGACGTCATCAAATAGAAACAGTTTTAGCTTTTGTTGGCGAGTATTTTCATGTTTTTGCTGAAGAAAAAATTGATCAATATCTAGCTGAAGTGCCGAATATTCTGACCATTATTTTATGTGGTGACGTTTCTGCAAAGTTACAAAATATTATTAAATCTAAGCCAACCTACCCTTTTATTTATCACGATGTTATTGATAGAAAACAATTGAGTGGTTATGTCAATGTGATTGGTGAATTAACCAGACCGCTAAATTATGCACAATTAACCGAGTTAGTGCACCATAGTCACCAATACCATAATAACCTGCCGTCAAAACGTGGTTTTAATCGTCCCAACTCTTTATTTCGCTCTTTGGTGGGTACGAGTAGTGCAATGCAACAGGTACGATTTTTAATTGAACAAGTGGCCTCCTCTTCGGCCAGTGTCTTGATTTTAGGTGAGTCTGGCACAGGTAAAGAGGTGGTGGCGCGTAATATTCATAACTTGTCAGAGCGAAGTAAAGGGCCATTTGTGCCGGTTAATTGTGGTGCTATTCCCGCTGATTTATTAGAAAGTGAACTGTTTGGCCATGAAAAAGGGGCATTTACCGGCGCTATCTCTACGCGTAAAGGTCGCTTTGAAATGGCGGAAGGCGGCACACTATTTCTGGATGAAATTGGTGACATGCCACAACCCATGCAAGTAAAATTATTACGTGTATTACAAGAGCGAACCTTTGAACGGGTAGGTGGTGCTAAAAGTTTAAAAGCTAATGTTCGAATTGTTGCGGCAACACATCAACATTTAGAAGACATGATTAAAACTAATCATTTTCGTGAAGATCTTTACTATCGATTAAATGTTTTCCCTATCGAAACTCCGTCGCTAAGAGAGCGAAAAGAAGATATTCCACTCTTGTTGCAAGAGCTTATTTCACGATTTTCTGCTGAGCAAGGGCAGTCAGTGCGCTTTACTGAACAAGCGATTGAATCGTTAAAAGAGCATACTTGGGCCGGTAATGTGAGAGAACTCTCCAATTTAATTGAACGTATGATTATTATGTATGGCGAGCAGGTGGTTAATGTTGGACAACTACCCTTGAAGTATCAACACTTAGATATAGATGACTATCAACCTGAATATCCTGAAGAGTTACAAGAACGTGAAGCGATTAATGAAATGTTTTCAGGTGTTGATTATGAAGATGAAGAAGAGGTTATGGTACAAACTAGCCCAGAAGCGGCGAGCGCTGATAGTGGCAATAACCTTGATGTGTTGCCAAATAGTGGTCTGAAGCTAAAAGAGTATTTAGCTGATTTAGAAATTTCCTTGATTAACCAAGCCTTAGGTAAAAATGATTGGGTTGTTGCTCGTTCAGCTGAGCTTTTAGGTATGCGCCGCACTACCTTAGTGGAGAAAATGCGTAAATATAATCTCCAGAAAGTCAGTTAATTATTTACTGCTATAAGCGCTAGGTAACAGCAAGATAAGTTAGTGCTGCTTTGTTAGCTTGATTGCGTAAAACGCCCTTGAAATAATGATTATTTCAAGGGCGTTTTATTTTTAGCACGGCCAATAAAGTCAGTTAAATACCCATTGTTTAAATACACATTATTTAAATAGACAGGGTAATAGCGCTTTTAGATCGCCGTTCAGTCTTTTTTTAACGGTTTGATGGTGTTAGCCATTTTATTGACAGCCAATATTCAGCGAAATAATTAACTTTAGTTACTGAATAATATCAGTTTAATTGATTGGCATACTTAATGCTTTGTTCGAGTGTACTTCTTTACTCGGGTAAAATATTATGGCACTTGCCTATTCGACATCGACCAATTCTTCTTCAGCCAATTCTGCGCTGAATCGTGTAGTAACTTCCTTTGATGAGGTTAGTTTTAAACGCGAGCAATCCAATCGACTAGAAAGCGAAAACTACGCGGGTGAGTTGGCGTACTTACGTCAACAAAACAAACAGCTGCAACACGTTATTGATGTTATGCCAACGGGGATGATCATGCTTGATGGCAACGGTATTGTGGTGAAAATTAATGACAGCGCTAAACGTTTGCTTGATGAGCCCATTTTGGGGCAACCTTGGTTTGGTGTGATTAAACGCTCTTTTAAACCCCGCGCTGATGATTGGCACGAGGTGTCTTTAAATGATGGTCGCCGGGTAAAATTAGAAATTACCACTTTAGGTGGTCAACCTGGGCAGTTGATCATGATTACTGACTTAACCGAAACGCGGCTTTTACAAGATAAGCTTGGCCAATTACAGCGACTATCGTCTTTAGGGCGTATGGTGTCAAAATTGGCTCATCAAATTCGTACGCCATTATCGGCTGCCATGCTGTATGGCGCTAATCTCCGCAATAAAAAACTTAGCCCTGATGCACGGGTTAATTTTCAAGACAAATTAATGTTACGTCTACATGACTTAGAGCAGCAAGTTAATGACATGCTATTGTTTGCTAAAAGTGGCAGTAAAGCGGTTGTTGAACCGCTTAATATCAACCAACTGATTGAGCAAGCCAAACAAGCAATTGAGCCGCAAGTGAGTCAAGCTGGCGCAAAAGTCCATCTGAATTTTTGCCAACAAGGCTGTGAGATTTTAGGCAATGTGAGTGCCTTGTCAGGGGCAATTCAAAACTTAATACACAATAGTTTATCTGTGATTAAAGCCAATGCCGTTATCAATATTAGTGCTTACTGTCAGGGCGAATATGCCTACATTAGTGTGCGCGATAATGGCCCTGGCATTAGTGGTGAGCTAGCCGATAAAATATTCGAACCTTTTTATACCTCAAGAAGCCAAGGTACAGGTTTAGGCCTAGCCGTGGTGAAATCAGTCACTCATGCACACCAAGGTGAAGTGAGTTTGTTAAGTCAGCCAGGCGAAGGGGCACATTTTTGTATGAAAATACCCTTACTGGTCAGTGAAGAGACTAACGCGACATTGACTGAGCATAAAAACGAGACATTTTTGTCTAAGGAGCTTAGTCATGAGCACAAGTAAAATAATGGTTGTTGAAGATGATGCCGGACTGAGAGAGGCACTGGTTGATACTTTGCTATTGGCGGGCTATCAATGTTTAGCCGTAGACTCAGGTGAAGACGCACTGATAAAACTCAAGTCGCATAACGTCGATTTAGTGGTGAGTGATGTACATATGGGGGGCATGTCAGGACTGTCTTTATTGAAAAGTATTCGCCATAACTATCCCAAATTGCCAGTATTGATCATGACCGCGTATGGCACTATTGATGATGCGGTACAGGCCATGCGAGACGGTGCACGCAATTATATGGCCAAACCCTTTGCGCCAGAAGTTTTACTGAATATGGTCAGTCAGTATGTGCCGTTACAAGTGAATGATGGTGGCGACCCTGTTGTGGCTGATGCTCAAAGTCTTGAGTTATTAAAGCTCGCCAAGAAAGTGGCTAATACTGAAGCCTCTGTGATGGTTTTGGGACCTAGTGGCTCAGGTAAAGAAGTGCTGGCACAATATATTCACAATTACTCGCCACGTAGCCAAGCGCCTTTTGTAGCGATTAACTGTGCTGCTATTCCTGAAAATATGCTTGAAGCCACTTTATTTGGTTATGAAAAAGGCGCTTTTACTGGCGCTATTCAAGCTTGTCCGGGCAAGTTTGAACAAGCGCAAGGCGGCACGATTTTACTTGATGAAATAACCGAAATGGATTTAAGTTTACAAGCAAAAATTTTACGCGTGTTGCAAGAGCGAGAAGTAGAACGCATAGGTGGACGTAAAACCATCAGCTTAGATGTCAGAGTAATAGCCACCAGTAATCGCGATTTAAAAGCTGCTGTGCAAAGTGGTATTTTTAGAGAAGACTTATATTATCGACTGAATGTATTCCCATTAACCTGGTTGCCACTTAATGAACGCCGAGATGATATTCTACCCTTGGCGACCCATCTTATTAGCCGTATTTGCCAAAAAGACGGTAATGTTATGCCCGAATTCACCGCGGCCGCGCGTAGTAAATTACTGGCTTACGACTGGCCGGGTAATGTGCGAGAGTTAGACAATGTTATTCAACGGGCGTTAATTTTACAAAGTGATCGTTGCATTGATGCGAATGATTTATTGATCGATGACTTTGAAACACCCAAGGTAGCCAGTGAGGCAATAGACGCGGAAAAAAATGACAAACTCGGCAGTGAACTTAAATTACAAGAACATCAAATCATATTGGACACTTTGCATGCTTGTCGCGGTAGTCGTAAAGATGTGGCTGAGCGTTTAGGTATTAGTCCACGCACCTTACGTTATAAAATGGCTCGCATGCGTGATAGTGGTATTAATATCCCACTTTAAGAAAAAATAGGCTTAGTACTTGAATAGGCTTAGTAGCTGTTTGTAACAAAAAAACGACGCTTTAACGTCGTTTTTTTCGTTTTATTAATTATTTATTTATATTGACTATATTTATTTATGTTCAGTTTCTATCTGATTTTAAAGTCTTTTTAAAAATTTCAAAGGATATTCTAGCTTTTTTATCAGGTGATTTTTTCAATATTTTGCGATATTATTTAGCTTGGCACTATGCTTGCTTTAACCTTAGGTAACATTAAGTAACAAGAAATTGACGAAAGCGAGATAGCCATGGATATTAAAACTAATTCTTTATACGCCCAAATGCAAAGCATGTCGATGGAAGCTATGGGTAATAAACTACCTATAGGTGAAGCAAATGGCATGGGTACACCACCGGTGAGCAAAGCCGGTAGTGACTTTGGTAGCTTGTTAAAAGATGCTGTAAATAATGTCAATGAACTACAACAAGATGCGGGTGCAAAGCGTACTGCTTTTGAACTTGGCGATCGCAGTGTTACTTTGGCTGACACTATGATTTCGGCGTCAAAGGCAGGTATTGCTTTCGATGCGACCGTTCAGGTGCGTAATAAGTTTGTTGAAGCTTATAAAGAAATTATGAGCATGCCGGTATAACGGCTCAGTGGTTAAGCATAAAACGATAGTGACGCGGAGAGAGTAAGTGGCAGATTCAACAAACAACACAAATTTAACCTTGGCAGAGGGTAACCATGACTTAGTCGCCAATGATAGTTCAGATGATGTTGGTGAACAAAAGTCAGGTTTAGCCGCTGCTATGGGTAATGTTGATTTTCTACGTCAAATGACCATAGTGATTGCGCTAGCGATTTGTTTCGCGATTGCTGTGTTTGTTATCATGCTAGCCAATGAAGCAGAATATCGTTTTTTAACTAAATTGCCCACCGAGCAATTGATTAAAACCATGGATTTTCTGGACAGCAAGCAAGTTGAATACCGTCAAGAAAACAACACAATATCGGTAGAAAGTGACCAATACCAAGATGTTAAGTTGATACTAGCTCGTGGTGGCCTAAGTGATGCGCCTTCTGAGGGCAGCGAAATTCTTATGCAAGATATGGGTTTTGGTGTGAGTCAACGGCTTGAAACTGAACGTTTAAAGCATTCTAGAGAACAGCAACTTGCCCGAACCATTGAAGAGTTAAAATCTATTTCACGCGCTCGAGTTTTATTAGCCATTCCGCGTGAAAATGTCTTCGCTAAACGTGAGAAAAATCCGTCAGCTACTGTGGTACTAACCTTGAGTCGGGGCCGCTTGCTATCTGAAGAAGAAGTTGACGCTGTGGTAGATATTGTCGGATCGGCCGTGCAAAGTTTATCGCCGAATCGGGTCACTGTGACCGACCAAAATGGTCGTTTATTAAATTCTGGCTCACAAGATTCTGTGTCGTCACGCTCACGTAAAGAATTTGAAATTGAACAAAAACGTGAAGCAGAATACATGGATAAGATTGATTCGATCTTAATTCCAGTGGTAGGTTTAGGCAACTTTACCGCACAAGTTGACGTGGCCATGGACTTTACCAATACCGAAGAAACTCAACGGCGTTATAATTCAGATTTACCGGCTTTGCGTAGCGAAATGAAAGTTGAAGATAATACTATTGGTGGTTTACTCGGGGGTATTCCAGGTGCGTTAACCAATCAACCACCGCTGGACAGTAATATTCCCGAAGATGCTACGGGCAATGCGCAACAGCAAACCATGCCGGGCCGCAAACATACAGAGTCGACACGTAATTATGAACTCGACGAGGCTATTAGCTACACCAAACAACAAACCGGCGTTATTCATCGCATTAGTGTCTCTGTTGCCTTAGATTACTTGTCAGAGCTCAATAAAGAAGGTGAACCTGTACCAACACCACGCTCTGTACAAGAAATGGCTAATATTCGTCGTTTATTGCAAGGCAGTATTGGTTTTAATTTACAACGTGGTGATTCATTAGAGGTGGTGACTTTACCGTTTTCTCGTCCAGAAATTATAGCCGTGGCTCCACTAGTATGGTGGAAAGATCCCACTATTTATAAATATGCAAAATTGCTTGGCGCCGTTATCTTAATTGCTACCCTGTTTATTGCTGTGGTGCGTCCGATGTTAAAACGCTTAATTCATCCCGAAAAAACCCCGAGTGACTACGGTGATAAGTCGCTTGATAGTCATGTTGATTTGGGGGATGAAACCATGGACATGTTATCATCTGAATTTGATGCGGGCTCAATTGGCTTTGCTCCTGATGGCAGTTTACAATTGCCTGATTTACATCGCGATGGTGATATATTAAAGGCAGTACGAGCACTAGTGGCAAACGAGCCAGAATTATCATCGCAAGTCGTTAAAAGTTGGTTAACCGAAAATGAGTGATGAAAATCAAGAAGTAGCAGAGCAACAATCGTCTGGTTATGACGTCAATAAACTTGACGGCGCTGAAAAAGCCGCGATTTTATTGTTGAGTCTTTCAGAAGAAGATGCGGCACAAATACTAAAACACTTAGAGCCGAAGCAAGTGCAAAAAGTGGGTATGATCATGGCCGGTATGGAAGATTTTACTCAACAAAAAATTACCGCCGTGCATAAGTTATTTATTAACGAAATTCAAAATTTTTCTACTATTGGTTTCAAAAGTGAAGAGTTTGTCCGCAAAGCATTAACCGCAGCATTAGGCGAAGATAAAGCGGGTAACCTTATTGATCAAATTGTCAAGGGTGGTGGTGCTAAGGGCCTTGATTCTTTGAAATGGATGGACTCGAAGCAAGTGGCGAACATTATTCGTAATGAACATCCTCAAATTCAAACCATAGTTTTATCTTACCTTGAACCGGATCAGTCAGCAGAAATACTGACCCAGTTCGCCGACAAAGTGCGCTTGGATCTTATGATGCGTATTGCCAATTTAGAAGAAGTTCAACCCGCGGCATTGCAAGAATTAAATGAGATCATGGAAAAACAATTTGCCGGTCAAGCGGGTGCACAAGCCGCGAAAATGGGCGGCCTGAAAGCGGCTGCAGACATTATGAACTATTTAGACAATAATGTTGAAGGTATGTTGATGGCTTCAATTCGCGAACATGACGAAGAAATGAGTCAGCAAATACAAGACCTTATGTTTGTCTTTGAAAACCTTGCCGATGTTGACGACCGAGGTATGCAAGCCATTTTAAGAGAAGTTCAGCAAGATGCGCTAATGAAAGCAATAAAAGGTGCTGACGAAGTCTTAAAAGAAAAAATTATGGCCAATATGTCTAAACGTGCTGCAGAAATGCTAGCGGATGATCTTGAAGTGATGGGGCCAGTACGCATTAGTGAAGTTGAAGCCGCGCAAAAAGAAATTTTGGCCGTTGCACATCGATTATCTGATGCCGGTGAAATTATGCTAGGCGGCGGCGGCGGTGGCGATGAATTCTTATAATCAAACATCAAAGAGTGTAACCTAATGGCAGAAAATTATGAGCCAAGCACTGGGGCGATGGCGGCAAAAAAAATTGAACAGGTTGATACCTGGTCAGCACCTAATGTGCAACCAGACGAAGATACAGACGTTAGTAAAACTAATGCCTTAGGCAAATCAATGAGCTGGCGATATGAGCCACCAGAAGAGACAGAAGTCCATGAGCCTTTGCCGTTAAAGGCACAAGACATAGAAGACATACGTCAAGCAGCATTTGAAGAAGGCTTTAGTGAGGGGAAAGCAGACGGTTTTGCTAAAGGTTTTGATGAAGGTAAAACTAGTGGTCATGAAGCGGGTCTCATTTCAGGTAGTGAAGAAGGTGTAACACAAGGCTTAGCCGAAGGTAAAGAAACCAGCGAACAACAAATCGCAGCGATGCAAACCCTATTAGACCAATTACATCAGCCTTTGCTTAATGTTGAGAAAAATGTTGAAGCGCAACTATTACAGTTAGTCGTGCAACTAACCCAAGCGGTGACTAAGCATGAAGCGAAAACTAACCCTGATATTTTATTATCGGCTATCGCTGAAGGTATTAAAGCCTTACCGGCACAAGAGTCTCAAACCCAAATTTTATTGCATCCCACAGACATTAAATTGGTAGAAGAACAATTTGGTGCAGCACATATTCAAGAACAAGGTTGGCGATTATTGGCTGCTCCACAATTAAGCCCCGGGAGTTGTCAAATTGAAAACAGTACCTCTAATATTGATCTGAGTGTTAAATCACGCTTGAATGAGGTTTTGGACTCGTTTTTGCAAGAAGCTTTGTATCAATAATTTTTATATCAAGAAAGTGAATCTCAATAAAAAATAAGTCATGAAACTTACAAAAATAAACCCGACACACATTAACTGTGTAGCGACAGATATTGTCCTGTTAAACTTTATCAATAAGCGTAAAAACTTCTATGGTTGATATAAATCGCATAACTGAACGTTTAAAAAATAGTGAAAAATTTATTCACCCGCACAGTGTCTCTGTTGCTGGGCGTTTAGTGCGTGTGGTGGGCTTAACGTTAGAAGCGGTCGGTGTTAAAGCCGCAGTTGGTAGCCAATGTTTGGTGCAAACATCACAAGGCGAGTTGATTGCAGAAATTGTTGGCTTTGCCCAAGATATAACGTTTTTAATGCCAGAACAAAGCTTGCAAGGGGTATTACCTGGCGCACGAGTCGTGCCTTTATCGACTAAAGCACGTTTACCCTTATCAATGGACTTGTTAGGCCGAGTGATTGACGGTGTTGGCAAACCGCTTGACGGTAAAGGGCCGATTAAAGCCTCTGATAGTTATCAATATGACAGTAAACCGATTAACCCCTTATCACGACGAGCCATTACAGAGCCCCTAGATGTTGGAGTGCGCTCGATTAACAGTTTTCTAACCGTTGGTGTTGGGCAACGAATGGGGTTGTTTGCTGGCTCAGGTGTCGGTAAAAGTGTGCTGTTAGGTATGATGACACGTGGCACAAACGCTGATGTTATCGTGGTGGGTTTAATTGGTGAGCGTGGACGAGAAGTTAAAGAGTTTATTGAAGAAATTTTGGGTGAAGAAGGTCGAGCGCGTTCTGTGGTGGTGGCAGCACCTGCCGATAATTCAGCGTTAATGCGGCTTAAGGGTTGTGAAACCGCAGTGCAAATCAGCGAATACTTTCGTGACCAAGGTTTAAATGTTTTATTACTGGTAGATTCACTGACCCGTTATGCACAAGCGCAGCGCGAAATAGCACTGGCGGTAGGCGAGCCACCGGCAACGAAAGGTTATCCGCCATCCGTTTTCTCTAAATTACCCCAACTCGTTGAGCGAGCCGGCAATGGCGGAGAGGGCCAAGGTTCAATCAGTGCATTTTTTACTGTGTTAACCGAAGGTGATGATTTACAAGATCCGATTGCTGACGCTGCCCGTGCCATTTTAGACGGTCATATTGTTTTGTCTCGAAAATTAGCTGATGCCGGGCATTATCCAGCGGTTGATATTGAAGGCTCAATTAGTCGAGTGATGCCGATGGTAACTAGCCAAGAACATCAGCAACTTGCCAGGCAACTGCGGCAGATTTATGCCTTATATCAAGAAAATAAAGATTTGATTGCCATTGGCGCCTACAGCAGAGGTACGGACCCAAGAATAGATCAATCGATTGACTTGCAACCCGTGATTCAATTTTTTTTGCAACAAAAAACGCTTGAAATTATTCCTTATGATCAAAGTTTAACTCAGCTGCAGGAAGTCTTAGCGGCAGCGCAAGCTCATGCCAATAAAAATCAGTAGACACAATAACGCATAGGTCACTAAACCGATGAAACAGTTGAACACTTTATATAAGTATGAACTTGATAAAGAACAAAAAGCCTCACAAGCATTACAAGTGGCAGAGGTTGATTATGAACAAAATAAAACGCGTTTAAAAAGTGTTAGCGATTATCGTTTAGAATATATGCGTCGGCTTAATCAGCGTTCAATCGAGGGCATTGATAGTGCAACCTATAGCCATTTTCATGCTTTTATCGCGAAACTAGATAACGCCTCTCAACAGGTTAAAATTGCGGTTCATCAAGCTAAAGCATTAGTGGATACGCGAAAAAAACAATGGTTAGAGCAAAGACAAAAAATACAAGCAGTAGAATTACTACGTAATAAAAAGCTTGCCGCCCTGCAATTAGTCGCCAATAAAAAAGAACAAAAAATGTTTGATGAAATGGCGACACAACAATTTGTTCGTCGCCGCCGCTAAACTTGGCCATGTTAATACTAGAGACAATAGATTAAGTACTTGAGTAACCCCCGAGCATCAAGATTCAAACTCAAGGCTTATGATTAATGCTTATATACTTAGTTCATTTTAAGATTTAGCGCTGAAACTGCATAGTGGCGTGGCACAATAATAGCTCACAGGTAGAGGAAAACAGGATCATATTGTTAAGTCATCGTTGGTGCATGTAATGACAGACAAAAGAGAATATTATTAGGTAACGTATTTCAAGCTAAGCAATAAATTACTCTCTTTGGTATCAATATGGCTTTATTTATCGCCTAGGTTTATCTTGTTATTATATTGTCACCTCTCTTGAAAGTTAGTTTTGGAATGAATATTGCTTAATTAACGAGATAAATAATTTATTAAATTGTGCTTAAATCTACATTTAGGAAAGGTCTGTTATGTCTCAAATGAATATATTGTCTACTGATGCTGGCCAAAACCTTGACACTCCTGGTGCTAAAGGTGGATCGTCAATAAAAAGTCAAGCTAAAAGCAACGCATTTAATGATGCGATGGAGCAACACTATTTAAGAAAAAAAGCGGAAGAGTCAGAGGAAAATACAGAGCCATATGGCAATTTTGTCTCTAAAGCGGCAGAACAACACCAAGAGGCTTTAAAAAAAGAGCGTTTATCCAAGGGCAATGAGGCGGATGATGCCCATACTTTACCCGTGCCTTTACCGATAGACGATGCCGAGACTCTTTCGGCGCCAAAGGCTGAACTAAAATCTTATCTTGGCTTTCAAACTCAAACTCAAACTCAAACTGAACATCAAGCTCAAGCCCAAAGTGGCTTAGCTGGCAATGTTGAAAATGATGACGCGGTTGATTTATTAAAAATGTTAAGTGGTGCAGAGCAATTGTTGAAAAAATCTGCAGCAAATAATACTGCTGAAGGGATAGTGCAGGGCGGGGTTCCATCAGGCTATATGCAAACAACAACTGACGGCACAACGTCATTAACTCGTGAGCAAGAGAGCATTGATGATGCCGAGCTAATGGCAAAGCAAGCAGGCATCAAAGCATTAACTGAAGAAAGCAATGTCGGCTTAGATAAAGCGAGTGAATTTAAACCTGGTAGCGATATCGAAGCAGCACAAACTCACCTCGTTAATCAAAGTACAGCGACTGTGGCAACGGCATCAGTTACGGATACAAAACTTGATGTTAATCAGAAAACAGCGATAAATGAAGACCTTGATAAATTAGCTAGTGCCATGCTTGATGGACAAAAAACCGCTAAAACTGAGAGCGACAAGCTAACACCACAAGTTGACAAACTTGTGTCAGATGTTAATCAAACCTTAGTCGATCAAGCCAAGCCGCTCACAAGTGCTGCGGAGTTAGCTGCACAGCAAGAGCAAAGTTTTGAAAGTACGGTAAATCAATTAACGACAAATACTGTCCCAACACAAAAATCATTTGCCACTATGCAGACTGAAACTATTGCTATTTACCGTAAAGATTTTTCCGACGCTGTTAAAGATAAAGTGATGGTGATGATCAACCAAAAAATTCAACAAGTAGAAATTCAACTTGACCCACCAGAGATGGGTAATATTCATGTGCGAGTGAATTTACAAAATGAGCAAGCCGCGGTGCAATTTGTGGTGCAAAACCAGCAAGCAAGAGAGGCTTTAGAGCAAAATATGGGCAAGTTACGCGATATGTTAGCACAAAGTGGTGTTGATGTTGGGGAGGCAAATATAGAACAGCGCGAAGCAAAAGAGCAAAATGGTAATGGTTTTGACAGCCAGTCTAACAGTGGTCAAAATGCCCAGTCGGCTGAAGATAATTTTAGTGAAAATGATAACGCCATAGTGAATGTGCTCAAAGCTTCGTCAACCGGTATCGATTACTATGCTTAATTCATTAATAGACTGACAATACTTGATAAACCCTTTGGATTAGCAGCTATTCAACGATATAGTTTAACAATAGATATAAAAACTCTTTACAGGTAGGAAGCATGGCCGACGAAAAAGAACTTAAGCTGGATAACCCAGCTAAGAAAAAAAAGTTGATTATCATTATCGCCATTGTTGCCGTTTTGGCTATTACTGGCGGTGCGGCAGCGTTTTTTATCTTTGGTGGTGATAATGACATTTCACAAGCTGAGATCGATGCCGCTTTAGGCACAGGCGCTGAAAACGCAGAGGTAAAAGTCGCAGCGGCTGAACTTGGCTCAGCTTTGTATGTACCTATGCCAAGACATTTTCGCTTTAATGTCCCTGGAGTCGCTCGCGATCGCTTTGTTGAAATTCGTGTACAGCTGTTGGTACGAGGCGCTAAAAATGAAGAAATCGCTAAAAAACATGTCCCCTTAATTGAAAGTGCGTTGTTAGGTGTTTTCTCAAAGTCGAATGCTGATGAGCTAGCAACAAGTGCAGGGAAAATAGCTTTAAAGCAAAAGTCTTTAGTAGCAGTTCAGAAAGTAATGACTGAAATCGAAGGGAGTGCAGTGGTTGAAAAAGTACTCTTTACCGGCTTTGTCATGCAGTAATACCTTTGAAGAGAAATAGCCGCTAATAGATTGCTTGGTTGATTGAACGTTTGATTAAACTTTTGATTAAGTTATCGGCTGCGGTTTGTGAACAGTGTAACTAAACTAACAAGATAAAGAGACTATTGAGTGAGTGATTTATTATCTCAAGATGAAATTGATGCACTTTTACATGGTGTTGATGATGTTGACGAAGATGAAAGTTTAGAGGACTCTGCCAATTTAGGAGAGACGTCTGATTACGACTTTTCTTCGCAAGATCGCCTTGTTCGTGGCCGCATGCCAACGTTGGAGATGATCAACGAACGTTTTGCACGTCATATGCGTATTAGTTTATTTAATATGATGCGTCGCACCGCAGAAGTTTCTATTAACGGTATCCAAATGATCAAGTTTGGAGAATACGTACATACTTTATTTGTGCCAACCAGTTTAAATATGGTGCGCTTTCGGCCTTTAAAAGGCACCGCATTAATTACCATGGAAGCACGACTGGTTTTTATATTAGTGGACAATTTTTTTGGTGGCGATGGTCGATATCATGCGAAAATTGAAGGTCGTGAATTTACCCCTACTGAACGTCGTATCGTGCAAATGTTGTTAAAAATAATCTTTGAAGATTATAAAGTAGCTTGGTCACCAGTAATGGATGTGTCATTTGAATATCTTGATTCAGAAGTTAATCCGTCGATGGCAAATATTGTTAGCCCAACTGAAGTGGTGGTGATTAGTTCTTTTCATATTGAACTTGATGGTGGTGGTGGCGATTTTCATGTTGTTTTACCCTATGCCATGTTAGAGCCTATTCGTGAATTACTTGATGCCGGTTTACAAGCTGACAAAGAAGATACTGATATGCGTTGGTCGAAGGCCCTGCGTGATGAAATTATGGATGTGTCGGTCGAGATATCAACTAAATTTATCGAAGTGACCTTGCCATTACAAAAAATTATGGACTTTAAAGCCGGTGACATTATTCCCATTGTGATGCCTGAACATATTACTGTGTTAGTAGAAAAATTACCGTCATTTAGGGCTAAACTTGGTCAAAGTCGTAATAATTTAGCGCTGAAAATAGAATCAAAAATTAAGCGTCCGGAATCAGTTAAATCAGAGCTCACTATCTTGACTAAAGGTGGTAAGCGTTTAGACAGTGATGCAGAGCTGCATTTATTAGACGATTATTTATAACAAGCTTGGGTCAGTAATATTGATAAAACAAGATTGATAAAACAAGACTGATAAAACAGGATTGATTAACTCTGGTGTAAAAGTTGTATAACGGCATAATAGAAAATAACAAACGAGTAGCGTAAGTATTTTGACGCTACTCGATGAAAATTGAGGCAAAATAGTATGAGTACAGAAAACAAAGATGAATTAGGTATGTGGGATGAAGCTATGGATGAGCAAGCTAGTGCAGAGTCAGCTAAAGCGGTTGAATTGGAAGAGTTACAAGAAGATAGTGGCAATATCTCAGGTGCAGAAAAGAGTAAGCTCGATGCGATTTTAGACATACCTGTCACTATTTCTATGGAAGTAGGGCGTAGTCATATTAGTATTCGAAATTTGCTACAGCTGAACCAAGGCTCGGTTGTTGAACTTGACCGCGTCGCAGGTGAATCACTAGATGTGATGGTTAATGGGACCTTAATCGCTCATGGTGAAGTAGTTGTGGTTAACGATAAATTTGGTATTCGCTTGACTGATGTTATTAGCCAAGTTGAACGTATTAAAAAGTTAAAATAGTTACTAATGAAAAAAACTTTGTCAGGACTTTTTAGCTGGTTGGCTTTTGCCGCCTTTGCCCATGCGCAAGAGGTTGTTAGCGATCTTGCTTTAACTGAGGATGTTCCGGTTGAAGTGGGCAAGCATATTGCCGCTAATATGAACTCTATGAGCATGATTATGTCATTACTGATGGTGCTTGCGGTGATTGTTATTAGTGCCATGATATTAAAACGTTTTCAAGGTGTAGGTCAAACTCACCATGGCTTAAAAATAGTCACAAGTTTACACCTGGGGGCAAAAGAGAAGTTAGTGGTGGTGCAAGCTGGAGATAAACAATTGTTGCTTGGGGTCACCACACAGCAAGTTACCTTGTTAGAAACCCTTGATGAACCCTTGGTGAATGCTAAAGAAAACAGTGTTGATTTTGCTCAGTCGTTAGCAAAACTATTCAAACAAAAAGCTATAAAAACTTATGATAAACAAAAATAAAAAATCATTATTATCGTTAAACAAAATCGTCATTTTACTGTTGACGATTTTGTCGTTTTTACTCATTAGCAATACTAGTTTTGCCGCCGATGGCCTTTCATTATCAGCGTTAACCTTGACCACTAATCCGGATGGTTCGCAAGAATACTCAGTTACCTTACAAATATTAATTTTTATGACCGCGCTAGGTTTCATACCGGCAGCGGTCATCATGATGACGTCGTTTACCCGCATTGTGGTGGTCATGGCGATTTTACGGCAAGCTTTTGGCTTACAACAAACCCCGTCTAATCAGGTCATTATTGGCATTACTTTGTTTATGACCTTATTTATTATGACGCCAGTCTATAACGAAATTAATGACCGTGCGATTCAACCTTATTTACAAGACCAATTAACCTCGGTTGAAGCGATTAATAAAGCTAAAGTACCGTTGCGGGCGTTTATGTTAGAGCAAACTCGCATTAAAGATCTGGATACCTTGGCCCAAATGGCGGGGATAACACAAGTTGATAAACCGACAGATTTACCCATGACAGTGATCATTCCAGCCTTTGTTATTAGTGAGTTAAAAACCGCATTTCAAATTGGCTTTATGTTATTTATTCCCTTTTTAATCATAGATTTAGTGGTGGCCAGTATCTTAATGGCGATGGGGATGATGATGCTATCGCCGATGATAGTATCATTGCCGTTTAAGTTAATGCTATTTGTGCTGATTGATGGTTGGAATTTAGTGATAGGCACACTGGCAACAAGTTACGGTATGGGAGCCACGTAATGGGTCCTGAGGTATTTGTTGATATTTTACGAGATGCGCTGTTTCTAGTGATTGTACTGGTGAGTGCTGTTATTGTGCCAAGCCTGATTATTGGTTTGGTGGTGGCAGTATTCCAAGCCGCGACCTCGATAAATGAACAAACCTTGAGTTTTTTACCGCGTTTAATTGTGACTTTGCTGTCTTTGATTATAGGCGGACATTGGTTGGTACAAAAACTAATGGATTATACTATTCGACTCATCGGTAGCATCCCTAGCGTAGTCAGTTAGCCATGGAGTTCACAGAGTCAATTATTAATCAAAGTATGGCTGATTTTTTGCTACCGTTTACGCGTATTTCAGCCATGGTGATGTCAATGATAGGCTTAGGGGCAAAAGCCATTCCTGGACGGGTGAAATTGTTTTTTTGCTTGGCAGTCACGGTCGCGGTTATGCCAGCATTACCGCCTGCTCGCGTTGATAATATGTTTTCATTGGCAACCACACTGCTCATTGGTGAGCAAATGATTATCGGCATCATGCTCGGCTTTGTCACCGTGATGGTGGTCAATACTTTTACTTTAGCGGGCCAAATTATCGCGATGCAAACGGGGTTAGGTTTTGCCTCGCTTGTTGACCCCGCTAGTGGCACAAGCGTGCCGGCTGTAGGTCAGTTCTTTTTAATTTTATCATCATTATTATTTTGGACAATGGATGGCCACTTAGCTTATTTACAGTTTGTTGTTGCCAGTTTTGACACTATTCCTATTCCTGCCCCAGAATTTTCCAGTATCAAATTTAAAGAAATCGCCCAATGGGGTGGATGGATGTTTGCCACCGCATTGTCACTCGCCATTGCACCTTTAACGGCGATGTTATTAATTAACTTTTCATTTGGCATTATGACGCGAGCAGCGCCGCAATTGAATATTTTCGCTATTGGTTTCCCTGTCACCATGTGTGCAGGATTATTAATTATGTGGTTAACCATGGGTAATTTTTATAGTCATTTTGTTATGCAATGGCAACGGGCTTTAGATTTTAGCTGTTATCTTATCGATTGTGGCGCTGCGCCCTAATGGCTGAATCTGATAGCGGTGAAAAAACCGAAGAGCCCACGGCGAAAAAACTTTCTGACGCGAGAAAAAAAGGCCAAATAGCGCGTTCAAAAGATTTAGGTACTATGTTTGTTTTAGTCGGCAGTGCTGCGGCATTGATGCTGATGGGCAATTCTTTGGTTGAAGGCCTAGCAAAGATGATGACTCGTCTGCTGAGTCTAAGTCGGAAAGAAACCATGGATGTGCATGCTTTGTATCAAGTGATCAGTGATAGTATCAGTGCGATAACTGTGCCTTTTCTTTGGATACATATTATTATTGTTTTTGCGGCCTTAATTGGCAACATGCTGCTGGGTGGTATCAGTTTTTCTTGGGAAGCCATGGCACCAAAAGCCAGTAAACTTTCGCCTATGGCTGGCTTTAAACGCATGTTTGGTGTGCAATCTTATGTTGAACTTATTAAATCAATTCTTAAGTTTTTTGTGGTTTTTATTTCAGCGTATTTATTACTGAGTAGTTTGTTTGGCCAAATATTGAGTTTAAGTACGGAGAATATTCCGGATAATTTTGCTCATGCGGTGTCATTACTGATGTGGATGTTTTTAGCCTTAGCATTTTCAATTGGCATTATCGTGGTTATTGATGCGCCATATCAGGTCTGGAATCATAATCGGCAATTAAAAATGAGTATGCAAGAAATTAAAGATGAAACGAAAAGCTCTGAAGGTAGCCCAGAAACAAAAGGTCGGATTAGAAGGGCGCAATATGAAATGTCACAACGGCGCATGATGCAAGACGTACCCCAGTCTGATGTGGTGATCACTAACCCAAGCCATTATTCAGTAGCGCTTAAATATGACACCGAAGCGGGTGGCGCACCGGTATTAGTCGCTAAAGGCATAGATGAAATGGCCTTACATATTCGTACCATTGCCAAAGAGCATAATATTGAGGTTGTGGCATCTCCGGCTTTGGCCCGATCTTTATATTACACCGCAGAGCCCAATGAAGAAATTCCAGAACAATTATTTGCGGCAGTAGCACAAATACTGGCATTTATTTTTCAGTTGAGTGCCCATAAAAAAGGTCAGGCGCGCCGACCCAAACCTGTAGCCAAAAACTTACCCATTCCAGATGAATTTCGCTATTAATCCTGAGGTAAAAAAGGTCGAGATTAGCTTTCAGCTTTTAGTAAAAAGACATCGCTGTTGGCCGTTAGTAAAACAATTAGCCATCAGTTGTTAGTAAAAAATATGGGACAGTGTTAAGCAATAATCACCCAAATCCACATCAGCAGCCATAGGTGCTATCTAGTTTGGACTAACTGTTGACCTACAATAAAATTTTGTCGTTTATGCATTACGGATTTTTTTATATGAACAAGGACTTCAATGGTGATAATAAAAAATGCAAAATAAAAATTATTAAATTACAAAAGTAATAACATTGGTCTGATTATTGCTAATTACAAGACACGTCAAAAAATTATCCTTAGGCACTCATGCAGTTAGCCGCAACTTTTAATAAGTTAAAGAAACAAAAACTTAACCTACTTTCGGGTTTAGGTACGCCGTTCCTCGTGATGGCAGCGCTCGGTATGGTGATTTTGCCTATGCCGGCATTTTTGTTGGATATTCTTTTTTCCTTCAATATAGCCTTGTCTCTGGTGGTTTTATTGATCACGGTTTATACCTTAAAACCGCTTGAGTTTGGTTCATTTCCAGCGGTATTGCTGATTGCGACTATTTTACGTTTAGCGCTCAATGTTGCCAGTACCCGAGTGGTATTACTTGAGGGGCATGAAGGCCCCGATGCGGCAGGGAAAGTTATTGAAGCCTTTGGCTCGGTTGTTATTGGTGGCAATTACGCGGTTGGTTTAGTCGTTTTTGCCATTTTGATTATCATCAACTTTGTGGTTGTTACCAAAGGTGCAGGGCGCATTGCAGAGGTAACTGCGCGCTTTACTTTAGACGCTATGCCAGGTAAACAAATGGCGATTGACGCTGATTTAAATGCCGGTTTTATCACCGCAGATGAAGCTAGAGAACGCCGAGTTGAAGTCACCAGTGAAGCCGACTTTTATGGTTCAATGGATGGTGCGAGTAAATTTGTTAAAGGTGATGCCATTGCGGGGATTTTAATTCTCTTTATCAATATTGTTGGTGGTTTGATTATTGGTATGGTGCAGCATGATCTTTCGTTTGACAGTGCGGTGGAAATTTATACCCTACTGACGATCGGAGACGGTTTAGTGGCACAAATTCCAGGGCTATTGCTATCAGTAGGCACGGCAATCGTGGTTACCCGCCAAAACACCTCTCAAGATATGGGCGAGCAAGTTAGTAGTCAACTTGGCCAAGAAAAATCACTTTATATTGCTGCAGGTGTGATGTTTGTTATGGGCATTGTGCCTGGAATGCCACATTTTGCTTTTTTAACCTTTGCGATATTAATCGCGGGGGTGGCATTTTTTAATAGTAAATATAAAGCAGCGGCGGCGGCACAATTAATTGAACAAGGTCAGGCGGCAGAAGTTGAAAGTCAGCAACAAGAAGCCGAAGTTAAAGACCTAGGATGGGATGATGTCAATCATGTTGATATTATTGGCCTCGAAATAGGCTATCGCTTAATTCCTTTGGTGGATAAAGCTCAAGGTGGAGAGCTACTTAATCGCATTAAAGGCGTGAGAAAAAAGCTTTCGCAAGAATTTGGCTTTTTGGTACCCGCAGTGCATATTCGCGATAATTTAGACTTAGATCCTAACAGTTACCGGATATCACTTATGGGAGTCACGGTAGGTGAAGCCGAAATTCGCCACGATCAAGAACTGGCTATTAATCCAGGTCAAGTATTTGGCAAGCTTGATGGTGTTGCAACAAAAGACCCTGCTTTTGGCTTAGATGCGGTGTGGATAAAAAAAGAGCAACGAGAACACGCACAATCATTAGGCTATACGGTGGTTGATTCAGCCACGGTATTAGCAACACATTTAAGTCAAATTTTAACTAATAATACCGCACAGCTATTAGGGCATGAGGAAGTTCAAAACTTACTTGATATGTTAGCTAAGAGTTATCCTAAATTGATTGAAGGCCTGATCCCTGATGTCTTGTCATTAGGCACTATTGTAAAAGTACTACAAAACTTAATGAATGAAGGGGTGGCTGTACGTGATATGCGTAGCATTATTCAAACCTTAGTTGAGTATGGTCCTAAGACTCAAGACCCTGACGTGTTAACGGCGGCGGTTCGGATAACCTTACGAAAATTCATCGTGCAAGAGTTAGTTGGACCTGTGGTAGAGGTACCTGTCATAACTTTGTCACCAGAGTTGGAACAGATGTTGCATCAGTCTATGCAAATGGCTGGAGATGATGGCGCAGGTATCGAACCAGGTTTAGCAGAAAGACTACAGAAATCTTTGACCGATGGTGCACAACAGCAAGAAATGGCTGGCGACACACCAATTTTATTAACGTCAGGCATTTTACGTGCAGTTTTAGCTAAATTTGTTAAATATACCATCCCGGGATTACGGGTGATTTCTTATCAAGAAATTCCAGATGATAAGCAAATCAAAATTGTTAGCGCTATCGGCCAGTAAAAAATACTTCAAAGTAAGTTGTACTGAATTATAAGGGTTGGCGATGAAAATTAGACGTTATGTAGCAAAAGATATGAGAAGCGCACTCGCACAAATTAAAGAAGATTTGGGTGTTGATGCCGTAATTATGTCTAATAAAAAAATTGCTGAAGGTGTCGAGTTAATGGCTGCGGTTGATTATAACCAAAGTGTTAAGCCTGCCCAATCACCAGTATCTGAGCACAGCAAAGCGAGTACGGCTGCCAATACCCAGCCGACTCATCAAGTTGACCGATTCGACAGTGTTGAAGATACGGTAGCCATTAGTAGCGCACCTCAGTCAGCAGAAACGTCAACAGCTTTGCCAGCGGATAGCTTAGCCGCGTTACTCAACCGACAAGTACAACAAAATGGCTATGATAAAGCGCCAGCAACACAGGCATTTAATAGTCAAATAGCCAGCTCAACTCGTGAGGTTAATCATCAAGCGGACAACAAGCCTGGTGCTACACCACAAGATATTGAACAACAGTTTAAAAACTTCACTACGCGTTTAGAGCAAACTACTGAAGTAGACTCATCTGAGCACGCGGGCAACCAACAAGCAGATACTCCCCAGTATGGGTCAAACAGTTCAAACCTTAATAACTCGCTTGACTCATCAACACCTGCAGCTAAGCAAGTGGCTTCACGTGGCGAACGTCAAATAAGTGGCAGTGAGTTTGATCATATGCAAAAAGAAATGTCATCTATTCGTCAGCTGTTAGAACATCAAATGTCAGGACTAATGTGGCAAGATATGGCGCAAAAAGATCCGATGCGCGCTGTGTTGGTTAATAAATTAATGGCGATGGGTCTTAATGAACAAGTGGCAGATCAAATTGCGGGTTACATTCCAGCCAATAGCCTTGAAAAAGATGCATTTGAGCAAGCAAAACATATTATAGCGCAACAATTAAACACCACTAACAATGATATTATTCAACGTGGTGGCGTGGTTTCTCTTGTTGGGCCAACAGGCGTGGGTAAAACCACCACTATTGCGAAATTAGCGGCCCGCTTTGCTCAGCTGCACGGCGCCGACCAAGTGGTATTAATTTCTACAGATAGTTATCGTATTGCTGGTTTTGAACAGCTTGCTACTTATGGTCGTATTATTGGTTGCCACGTCAAATTGGCCAATGACGGCGATGAACTAGATAGCTTGTTACAACAGTTCTCACAAAAAAAATTAATATTGATCGATACTGCCGGTATGGGACAAAGAGATATGCGTCTAACTGAGCATTTGACTACCTTAATCTCAAATGCTCGTGTTAGAATTCGTAATTACTTAGTATTAGCGGCTAATACGCAGCAGCGTGTTATGCAAGAAAATGTTGAGCGCTTTAAACGTATTCCTTTAGCGGGCTGCATTTATACTAAATTAGATGAAAGCCTAAGTGTCGGTGAAATTATAACCACATCATTACAAAACGGTTTAGCTATTGGTTATCTTACTGATGGACAAAGAGTTCCGGAAGATATTAAGGTTGCAAATGCTGAAAAATTGGTTACGCTAGCAGACAGAATGGCCACTAAATATCAAAAGTCAGGGACTGTTTCTTGGCGTAATCCGGTATCAGCCGTCGCAGTATAGATCGCGGTATAGTTAGGCCGAGCATTGATGCCAATTGAATTTAGCCAGCAACTATAAGTCAGCAGTTATCAGTGAGCATCAATATTCAAGAGCATAGGTTTATTGCTTCAGACTAAAGGTAAGTATCTACCTACCTCAGTTTAGTTTGGCGCTTGATTGATTCTTACATGGCCGTTCATAACCATGCAGGGTTTTACAGCATTAAGTTAATCTTTGTACGTCGAGGTAAACCAGTAGAACAATGCAGGAGCATATTGTCGAGCAATAGCTAGCGTATGTGATTAAACACAACGTAGGTATTGGATGATGAGGTAGCCTTAGAATGACCGATTATTTATTGCAATGGGTATTACATAGAGAAGTTATATAGATGATAGATCAAGCGAGTGGCTTAAGAAAAATGAAAAATCCCCAACCCATAAAAGTCATCGCCGTTTCTGGCGGTAAAGGGGGTGTTGGTAAAACTAATGTCTCATTAAATACTGCCATTTCTTTAGCTAAATTAGGTAAGCGGGTGTTAGTACTAGATGCCGACTTAGGCTTGGCTAATGTTGATGTTATGCTAGGTTTGCGCGTAAAACGTAACCTGTCGCATGTGCTATCGGGTGAATGTGAACTGGATGATATTATTATTCAAGGTCCTGCAGGCATTAATATTATTCCTGCGACATCAGGCACTCAATCTATGGTGGATTTAACCCCAGCTGAGCATGCCGGGCTTATTCGTGCTTTTAGTGATATGCAAACCAAATTTGACATTTTAATTGTTGATACCGCGGCAGGTATCTCAGATATGGTATTAAGTTTTTGCCGTGCATCACAAGATGTTTTATTGGTCGTGTGTGACGAACCCACCTCAATTACTGACTGTTATGCCTTAATGAAATTGTTAAGCCGAGATCATGGGCTATTCAAGTTTAAGGTGGTGGCAAACATGGTGCGCACCCCGAATGAAGGTAAAAATTTATTTGCGAAATTAGCGAAAGTCACTGACAGATTTTTGGATGTCACTTTAGAGCTTGTTGCCGTTATACCTTATGATGAAAATATTCGTAAATCTGTTAGAAAACAACAAGCGATTGTCGAGGCATATCCTAACTCGCCAGCGTCAATTGGCCTTAAAGCACTGGCCAAAAATATTGTTAGCTGGCCAGTGCCACAACAAGCCTCAGGGCATTTAGAATTTTTTATTGAGCAATTACTAGAACAATAAAGCTGTGTATGAGCTTTATACTTGAAGCTATGTATGAGCATAACGACTAAGCAGGGTTGCAATTGAACAATCTGTGGTGTTTTTTTTGCATGAGTTAAGCAAGCTTTAGCTATATCAAGTGGGTAGGTTTTTTACCGCCGGTTAAAGGTCTATCGTTAATTTTTAACTAACTATAGTCGGCCAGTGTAAACTAGCATATCTACCTAATATGCCTGTCGCCTTGTTAACTGAAAGACTAATCTATAGCCGAAACTAAAATGAAAAACCTACAGGCCCTATTTAATAAACAAGTGAGTTATCGTGTTAAAAGTACATACTTATAGTGTTGATAAATCGGCCTTGCTGGAGCGACACACAGTACTCGTAAAGCGCATTGCTTATCATTTGCTTGCCCGACTACCGGCCAGTGTTTTGGTTGATGACCTTATTCAATCAGGCATGATAGGCTTGCTTGAAGCGGCAAATAATTTTGATAATAGCAAAGGTGCTAGCTTTGAAACCTTCGCGGGTATTCGTATTCGTGGTGCCATGCTTGATGAGATTCGTCGGGGTGACTGGGTTCCCCGCTCAGTGCATAAAAATAGTCGCATGATCAGCGAAGCCATAAAAAGCTTAGAAGCGCAATATGGCCGCGACGTTACCGATGTTGAAGTTGCTGAAAAACTTGAAATTTCAATCAATGAATACCATCAGATACTTAATGACGTGAGTTCAGGAAAAATTCTCGGTCTTGATGATTTAGGTGTTAGTGACGATGTGATTGAAATAGCCCACAGTCATCAGCAAGATGAACCTTACGCTAACATTGAACAGAGTTTCTTTAAAAAGTCATTAGCCGAGTGCATTTCTTCTTTACCCGAGCGTGAAGCTTTAGTACTGTCCTTGTATTATGACGAAGAGCTTAACCTTAGAGAAATAGGCCAAGTACTTGATGTGAGTGAATCACGAGTAAGTCAAATACACAGTCAAGCGATGCATAGATTAAAAGCTCGTATGCAATCGTGGCAAAGTTAAGTAGAATATTAAAAATATTGTGAAATTTTAAATGCTATCACTGGAGGGTGTCTTGGAAAAAAATATGAAAGTGCTTGTTGTTGACGATTTTTCAACAATGAGACGTATAATCAAAAACTTGTTACGCGACTTAGGTTTCACCAATATATCAGAAGCAGATGATGGTAATACTGCGCTGCCGATGCTGAAAGCGGGTGATTTTGATTTTGTTGTTACCGATTGGAATATGCCGGTTATGCAAGGGATAGATTTACTTAAAGCCATTAGAGCGGATGAAAAACTATCTCATATTCCGGTATTGATGGTGACTGCAGAAGCGAAGAAAGATCAAATTGTCATGGCAGCTCAAGCGGGAGTTAATGGCTATATCGTTAAACCTTTTACGGCTGCAACCTTAAGCGCAAAGCTTGATAAAATTTTTCAACGTCTAGGTTAATTACCAACTTTTACACAAGGCTGTTATATGAGTAAATATACTAGTATCCATGTTTCTTTAGAACAGGCTAAATTGTTGGTTAAATACCTTGAGGCAGATCAGCAAAACAAAGCGGATGAGTTAATTGCAGAAATTCAAAACCCAATTCAAACTGCATTGTTTGAAGAAATAGGTAAGTTAACTCGCGAATTGCATAATTCATTGAATAACTTTCATTTTGATTCACGTTTGAATGATTTAGCGACTGCTGACATTCCAGACGCTAAAGAAAGATTGAATTTTGTTATTGATCGTACCGAAGAAGCGGCTAATAAAACCATGGATGTTGTTGAATCAATTTTTCCAGTGGTTGGAAATATTAAACAACAAATCAATAACGTTAATCCGCTGTGGCATAAATTAATGCACAATGAGCTTGATGTTGCTGAGTTTAAAGCATTATGTCGAGATATTGATGTTTTACTGACCACAACAGAAAAAGAAACCAGCAAAATTCATGGCTTAATGACTGATGTTTTGATGGCGCAAGACTTTCAAGATCTTACCGGCCAAATTATTCGCAAAGTTATTGATTTAGTTTGTGAGGTTGAAGACAGCTTAATAAATATGCTTACAGCCTTTGGTATGGCTTCCAAACAAGATCAATCGAAATACCTACCAAAATTAGGTGAAAACTTAGTTGAAGGTCCGATCGTTAATCTTGGAAATCGTAAAGATGTTGTTTCAGATCAAAACGACGTTGATGATTTATTATCAAGCTTAGGTTTTTAATAGGAGTGACTAAATGTCATTTGCACAAGATGATGAAATTCTTCAGGATTTTTTAATTGAAGCTGGGGAAATACTTGAGACCTTGTCAGAACAATTAGTTGAGCTTGAAAATGATCCTGAAAATGCGGAATTACTCAATGCCATTTTTAGAGGATTTCATACAGTAAAAGGTGGTGCTGGCTTTTTGTCACTTGCTGAGTTAGTTGATGCCTGTCACGGTGCGGAAAATGTTTTTGATACCTTAAGAAATCAGCAAAGATCCGTTACCTCTTCATTAATGGATGTTATTCTTAAAGCGCTCGACACCATTAATGAAATGTTTGCTCAAGTACAAAATAAAGCGCCATTAAGCCCTGCAGAGCCAAGTTTGTTAGCCGAGTTACATCGACTATCTCAGCCGGAAGGACAAGCAGAGTCTGTGGTAGAAAATGCGCTTGCAACGGCTGATGAAAATATACCGGCAGCCGATAGTAATTCAAGTGACGAAATGTCAGAAGATGAATTTGAACGCCTATTAGATGAACTTCATGGTAGTGGTGTAAAAAAAGCCAGTGCGCCTGCGCCTGTCGTTGAGCAGCCAACAACATTGAGTAGTGATAGTAGTAATGATATTTCGGATGATGAATTCGAATCATTACTGGACGAACTGCATGGCCAAGGTGCATTCTCTCCTGCGGTGACTCCAGCGCCTGCTAGCACAGCAAATTCAGCATCGGCTGATGAAATAGATGATGATGATTTTGAGTCGTTATTAGACGAACTGCACGGCAAAAATCAACGACCTAAAGCTCAAGCACCAGCAAAACCTGCTGGAGCAGTTAGCGCTGTTACAAAAGCGGCAAGTGTTCCTGCGGCGAATAAGATTACGGCTAAACCGGCAGTAAATCAACTATCAGCAAGCGCTGACAAAAAAACCGCACCGGCAAAGCCTGCTCAAGGCGAAACAACGGTGAGGGTTGATACCAAACGACTAGATCAGATCATGAACATGGTCGGCGAGTTAGTGTTAGTGCGAAACCGTCTAGCGAGTCTAGGCATGACAAAAGAAGATGAAGAATTAACCAAGGCCTTGTCAAACCTAGATGCGGTCACGACTGACTTGCAAGGCGCTGTAATGAAAACGCGTATGCAACCCATTAAGAAAGTGTTTGGCCGTTTTCCTCGTGTGGTACGAGATCTAGCCCGTAGTCTCAATAAAGAAATTAAACTTGTTCTTAAAGGTGAAGAAACAGATCTAGATAAAAATTTAGTTGAAGCTTTAGCCGATCCTTTAGTGCATCTTGTGCGCAATTCGGTTGATCATGGTATTGAAGCCCCTGATACTCGTGAAGCCGCTGGTAAGCCACGAGAAGGTATTGTGCTATTGTCAGCATCACAAGAAGGCGACCATATTCTGCTCACCATTCGTGATGATGGCGCTGGCATGAATGCTGACAAACTAAAAGAAATAGCCATAAAGCGTGGTGTTTTGGATGCCGACGCTGCAGCACGTATGTCTGATAAAGAAGCCTTTAGTTTAATTTTTGCCCCTGGATTTTCAACAAAAACCGAAATTTCAGAAGTATCAGGCCGTGGCGTAGGTATGGACGTGGTGAAAACAAAAATCACTCAGCTAAATGGCACAGTCAGTATCGACTCAGAAATAGGTGTTGGCACCATACTTGAAATTAAAGTGCCATTAACGTTAGCCATATTGCCAACCTTAATGGTGGTGATTGGTCAACAGACTTTTGCCTTACCCTTAGCCGTGGTTAATGAAATATTTCACCTTGATTTAACTAAAACTAATGTAGTTGATGGACAGTTAACGATCATTGTTCGTGAAAAATCTATCCCATTATTTTATCTTGATCAGTGGCTAGTCCGTAATTATGTTGAAAAATCACGAGAGCTGGGTCATGTTGTTATTGTGCAGTTAGGCAACCAGAAAGTTGGCTTTGTTGTTGATAGTTTAATTGGCCAAGAAGAAGTGGTTATTAAACCACTAGACAGATTATTAAATGGTACGCCAGGTATGGCTGGAGCAACAATAACGAGTGACGGGGGTATTGCCTTAATTATTGATGTACCTAATATGCTTAAGTTTTATGCAAAAAAATCGCTAGTGAATAAAAAATTACGTTCATAATATCCATGGGTAATACCTGTGGTAAACACATAATCACGACAGGAAATAGATTGTAAATGTCATTTAAAGTATTAGTAGTTGATGACTCCAGTTTTTTTCGACGCCGAGTAACCGATATCCTCAATGAAGATGTTAATCTTGAGGTTATCGGTGTTGCTATTAATGGTATTGATGCAGTAGAAAAAGCTATTGCTTTAAAGCCTGATGTAATCACTATGGATATAGAAATGCCGTTATTAAATGGCATTGAAGCGGTTAAACAGATCATGGCAAAAGCACCAACGGCCATTATTATGTTTTCTTCATTAACCCATGACGGCGCTAAAGCGACGCTTGAAGCACTAGATGCTGGCGCGTTAGATTTTTTGCCGAAAAAGTTTAACGAAATAGCTAAAACGACCGAAGACGCCGGTAGTGTATTACGTCAACGCGTTAAGCAATTAGCTAGAAAAAAAATGGTTAGAGCCGCACGAGTTTCAAGCTTTCGCTCACGAACTGTTGTTGAGGGAAAAGCTAAGGTCAGTCATGCAACTCCCCCCAATGTAGCCACAAAAACGACCACACATCAAAACCTGACCTTTAGAAAAAGCTCTGGCAAAAAGTATAAATTACTTGCCATAGGCACTTCAACTGGAGGCCCTGTAGCATTACAAAAGTTGTTAACTCAATTACCTGAAGACTTCCCGCTACCTATCATTATGGTGCAGCACATGCCGGCTGCATTCACCTTAGCTTTTGCTAACCGCTTAAATGGTCTCTGCAAGATAAAGGTTAGCCAAGCGAATTCAGGTGACATCTTAAAACCTGGTCATGCCTATTTAGCGCCAGGTGGTAAACAAATGATCATTGATGGGACAGAAAATGCTGCAAAACTAAGAATACTTGAAGACAACTCGGAACGAATGGCTTTCAAACCGAGTGTAGATATTAGTTTTGCTTCAGCTGCTAAAGTTTTTGGTGGCAATGTGTTAGGTATTATATTAACCGGAATGGGTGCTGACGGTCGCGAAGGCTCACGATTATTAAAAAGTAAAGGCGCAACTATATGGGCACAAGATGAGGAGTCTTGTGTTGTTTATGGTATGCCGCAAGCGGTTAAAGTTGCCGGAATCTCTGAACTATCAATGAGCCTTGAAAGCTTTCCAGCTGTAATTCTTAAGGAAATACAGCATGGATAAACTGAGTGTAGCCGGGCTTCTTATTGCCATTTTCGCTATTTATTTTGGTTTTATTATTGATGGCGGTGCTATATCTTCGTTGCTGGAATTGCCTGCCTTCATTATTGTTTTTGGTGGTACGCTCGGTGCTGTTATGTTGCAGTCATCACAAAGTCAGTTTTTGCACGCCATAAGCTTACTAAAGTGGTTGTTTGTGCCCCCTAAATACGACATTGAACAGGGCATTGAATCGATTGTGCTTTGGGCTGAAAAAGCACGAGAATCTGGTTTTTTGTCGCTAGAATATATTGCCGAAGAAGAGAATGACTTTTACGTTAACAAAGGCTTAAATTTGCTTGTTGACGGTGTAGAGGTTGACAACTTAAGGGTTTCATTAGAACTTGATTTAGATTTATACCGTGAACATAATTTACGCTCTGCTCATGTTTTTGAGTCTATGGGGGGCTATAGTCCAACCATCGGAATTTTAGGCGCCGTGCTGGGGTTAATCCATGCCATGTCGAATTTGGCTGACCCGCAACTTTTGGGGCAAGGCATAGCCACCGCATTTGTGGCCACTATTTACGGTGTAGGTTTTGCCAACTTACTTTATTTACCGGTCGCTAATAAAATAAAAGCCATAGTACACGAACAAACTATGTATCGTGAAATGATGACAGAAGGTTTGATTGCCATTGCCTTAGCAGAAAACCCACATGCCATTGAAAATAAACTGTCGGCATTTCGGTTGGAGCAATGAGCCGCCTACGCGCCAGACGTCACCTAGTAGAGCATGAGAATGTTGAGCGTTGGTTAGTCTCTTATGCTGACTATATGACCTTGTTATTTGCGCTTTTTGTCGTGTTATATGCCATGGCGATAGTCAATGACAAACCGTTTGAAAGCGCGACAGAATCTCTAGGTCGTGTATTTCAAGCGCAGGAAGAACAAACTAAAAATCGCGGTCATGGCGATGACATCTTACCGGTTAATAGTGTAAAAAATAAACAGATATTGTTTGGTGATGCTATTGTAGATGTCGCTGAACCTGCCATTGTTTCAGGTGACGTAACTTTATCTAGTGTCTCAGATGCTCAAGTGGGTAGCAGCTTAAGGTCTTTAGAAAAAGATCTTCATGAAGCCTTATATGAACTAGTTGAATCCGGTTACGCGCAACTGAAAATTGATGGTGATTGGTTGGAAATTGGATTAAACAGCAGTTTATTGTTTCCAAGTGGCTCGGCGTCGCCGACCAATGGCGCAAAAGATATTTTATTGGTTATCTATCAAGTTATTGCCGAGACCAACAACTATATTAGGGTTAGAGGTTATACCGATAATCAAGCGATTAAGACCGAAATTTTTTCCTCTAATTGGGAGTTATCAGTATTTAGAGCAACCGCAATTTTACGGACCTTAGAAGCCTTAACCTTAAACCCGGCTCGCATGGCTATTGAAGGTTACGGTCAGTATTATCCAAGTGCTGACAATACGACAATTGCTGGGCGGGCCAAAAATCGTCGTGTCGTTATTGCGCTTTCTAAATACGGCTTAGAAAAAGCCAAGGTAGTGGCCACCCCCACCATTTCAGAAAAAAATGGAGCGGTAATTAACCGCATTAGCACATCAAAGGCCGATGATGAGATTCGTATTATCGAACTTGATAATGGTGGTATTCGCATTACCACCCGAGCTGAGACTAAGGCTAACAATGAAGCCACTAAGCCATCACAAGAAAAAACTAATGAATAATAGGAATTCCACTTGGTAGTTTGGACAGTCGCAAATCAAAAAGGTGGTGTCGGTAAAACGACCACAGCCATTGCCTTAGCTGGTTTATTAGCTGAGCAAGGAAAGCGCGTGCTTTTAGTTGATACCGATCCTCATGCTTCATTAAGTTATTATTTTGGTATCGAGTCTGAAGACCTAGAGCTCAGTGTTTATGATTTGTTTTTACAGGTGTCTACCAAAGAACAGATCATGCAAAGTTTATGTCCTACGCATTATAGTAATATCGACATACTCCCTGGCACAATGGGCTTAGCAACACTTGACCGTGCACTTGGCAATAAAGGCGGCATGGGCTTAGTGTTAAAAAAAGTGATGTCTGCAATCGAAGGTGAATATGATTATGTTTTGATTGATTGCCCGCCGATTTTAGGGGTGTTGATGGTGAATGCATTAGCGGCTAGTGATAGAATTATAGTGCCAGTTCAAACTGAATTTTTGGCACTCAAAGGTTTAGACCGGATGATGAAAACCTTAGAAATTATGCAAGCTCAACATCCTTTGCCGTTTAACTATACCATTGTCCCTACCATGTTTGATAAACGCACTAAAGCATCAAGAACGACCTACCAAAAATTGCAAGACCTTTACGGCGAGTTTATTTGGCCCTCAGTTGTGCCAATTGATACTAATTTTCGTAATGCCAGTGTTGCCCAGAAGGTACCTTCAGATTATGCCGCAAAATCTCGTGGTATCATTGCTTATAAAAATTTATTAAAATATCTCATTAACTTAAACACAAAGAGTAAGTAAGCCGATGTCAAAGTCTTTAGCTGCAAGTAAAAAACTTATGCAGACTTATTTGTCAGAATTGCTTACTGAAGAAGAAGTAGAGCAAAAACCAGCACTGCCGGTTAAAGAAAGACAATGTCAGCCACTAGAAAAGTTACTGAGTAGTGCTACTTTTCCAAAGGTTTTTACATCAAAGGATAACGAGAAATTAAGTTTAACTAAAGCTGACAGTCAAGGTTCAGTTCAAGACGCTACGATTAGCCAAAGCGATATAAGTGATGCAGGGGGTCAAACAGTCCAGAACAAAGTAGCCGCTAAAATTGCACTGAGACAGTCAGTAATAAACCCGGTTGACCTTAATGAAAAGCTAATTACAACCCGTAAAAGCACTGATGCAGTGGTAGATACTCAACAACACAGTTATCGCCAAGGCGACTTTCAGGCGATGTTTTTCGAGGTCGCTGGTTTAATGATTGCCGTGCCACTAATCGAGTTAGGTGGTATTCATAACACAGATAAAATCACGCCGCTGATGGGTAAGCCTGACTGGTTTAAAGGTGTTATGCTTCACCGAACAGCAAAAATTAATGTGGTTGATACCGCTTTATGGGTTATGCCTGAAAAGTGTGATGAAGCATTAGTTTCAGCACTTAACTACCAATATATTATCATGTTAAATGATTCATCTTGGGGTTTGTCAGCTGAAAAATTGGTTGATACGGTAACGCTCAAGCAAGAAGATGTTAAATGGTTAGATACCCGAAACAAGCGTCCTTGGCTGGCAGGGCTAGTAAAAAACCGGATGTGTGTACTGTTAGACGTTGAATCTTTAATTAAGTTATTGGAAAAAGGTGTAAATATAACTCAAGAATAATTGATGAATGTAAACTTGCCAGTATACTGAGAGCCTAAGTGTTCTAGTCATTAGAATAACAACTAAAATTTAAAGAGGTCAGCAGTATGTCTGATGAAAGATGCAATGCAAGCGAACGTGTAAACATCAATGATGAAATACTACAATGGGTAACGTTTAAGCTAGATCGAGAAACATACGGTATCAACGTTATGCAAGTGCAAGAAGTGTTACGTTACACTGAAGTAGCACCTGTACCGGGTTCGCCAATATATGTTATGGGTATTATTAACCTGCGTGGTAATGTTGTTACCGTTATTGATACACGTAAAAAATTTGGGCTTGAGTCTGCTGAAATAAACGACAATGCTCGCATCGTGATCATTGAAGCTGAAACACAAGTTATTGGCATTTTAGTTGATAGTGTTGCGGAAGTTGTTTATTTAAAATCATCAGAGATGGATGTAGCACCCAATGTGGGCAATGACGAAAGCGCCAAGTTTATTCAAGGCGTGTCTAACCGAGATGGTGAATTACTCATTTTGGTTGATCTAAATCAATTACTCTCTGACGAAGAGTGGGATGAACTAAAGCAATTCTAATTTTAGCCAATAAGCCTGCTATAAGTAGGCTTTATTTCCAGGAAGCCAATTAAACTTATGGAAAATATATCTGCTAACCTGATCAGCTTAATTACATTCGTCATTGTGATACTCCTTGTCCTGTTATTAGTGGCGCGAATAGTGGTGCGAAAAAATAGTTTTGCCCAAAAAATCGATGAATTACAACAACAGGTAAATAGCCAAGAAATACAAGTGTTAGAATTACAAAATTTGCTTGCCAGACAGCAATCGCAGTTAGAAATCAATCAAGAGCATTGCACTGAGTCACAAATAGAAAACGAACAAGTTAGCAAGCAATTAGAACACCGGATTAAAGTGGCTCAAGAACAATTCAATAACCAATTTCAAAGTATCGAACAACTGTTACATCAGCAACCTGAAGATAAATTATACACTCGAGCACAAAAATTGGTTGAGCTAGGTGGAGACCTTGCTGAAATAATGCGAGAGTGTGATATTCCTAGAGCTGAAGCTGAAATGTTGCTTTCTATTCATCAAAAAAAAGCGGTAAAATAGTGCTATTAGTATAAAATATCGTATTTAAACGTTACATTTTACGTAAAACCTTAAACGCTCTCGTGATAAAATGCACCATAGAGAAATTTTATTTTTAGCTTTATAACCTATATGCTTTATAACCTATATGTATATATTGCTTAATGGTTATAAGACAAGGATCCTGTAGTGAATAGAATAAAAAAAGTTGCCTTGAAAACCCAGTCAACACTTAGCTTAAAACTCTTGCTAACCCTAATGTTTTCGTTTTTTTTAACGGCTTGTTCGACAACGCCTTCGTCAGAGCAAACTTTATCTGATCCAAAAGATCCGCTAGAAGTGATTAACCGACCTTTTTGGACTTTTACCTGGGATTATGCAGACAAATACGTCTTCAAACCAGCATCACAAGGCTATGTTGAATACATGCCGACAGACTTGCGCAGAGGTGTTCATAATATGGCACTGAACCTTAATGAACCTTCAACAATCATTAATGATTTATTACAAGCAAAGTTTACTGATGCAGCAAAGTCCACCGGACGCTTTGTTTTGAATTCTACCATTGGCTTATTAGGCTTTTTTGACCCAGCAAGTGATTTTGGTTGGAACCGAAAACAAGAAGAATTTGGCGAGGTACTTGGCAGTTATGGTGTGGGTGATGGCCCTTACTTGGTTGTGCCCGCGCTTGGCCCTTCATCGGTACGTGAAGAGGTAGGTGATTTTGTTGACCGCTATTACTGGCCACTTGCCGTTATCGATTTTTGGCCTAATATATTACGCGCTGGTATTTTAGGCTTGGAAGCTCGAGCGTCGTTTGCTGATCAAGAAGCTATTTTAAATGATGCCATCGACCCTTATGTGTTTGTTAAAAATGCCTACTTTCAAAATATGCAGTTTAGAGTTTATGATGGAAACCCACCCATTGAAGTTAACCAAGCTGAAGAAGCCAATATTGACGCTTATCTAGAAGAGCTTGAAAATATGTAGCTTTAATATTTTTAATCAAGACTGCTGTTAGGAATAAACTGAAGAAGTAGAAAAAGCGAACTAAAGTTCGCTTTTTTGGTATTGATCAACGGCTTTATCTAAGTGCTTTTGTGTAAAAAATAACATAATAGGTCTTAACAGCAAAAAATAGGCAATCAGCACCAGCACAACCGATGCCGCCAAGGCAAAACCTTGTAGATTTGCGATAAAGAAAAATGGTGGTATCAGCAGTGATAACTTAATCATATTCAAAATAAACTTTTCAGGCGGAGACAGTTTTGCTTGCGCTAAGGCTAGAATAGCTTGTCGTTGATGTAAGCTAAATAACTGCAAGGCTGGTATTTTATTGGCAGAAAAATAAATAGTCATAAAATTTCAAGTAAATATGCGCTCAAACTATAGGTAGCGCTATCATACAAAAATGACACTAAATGTGCCATGGGCAAATACGATAGTGAGTGATTTATTAATATGCTTGCTGTTTATTTTAACCCAAAGCTAAGAGTACAAAGATAGCGCTAAGCTTTAAGTTAGCAGCGAGCAGTAAAAAAGTAGCGCTCAGCTATCACTAAAGAACACTAACATGGTTACAACAGAACTCGTCATTCTGAGCGCTTAAATCTGATTGAAAGCTGAGCGCTAATAACGTAAAAATTCCCTAAACACTATTTGTAAGCCAACATTTATGCCATTAAGTTAGCTGATAAATTAGCCGACAAGTCTCTGTAGAAATACTAAATAAAAATGATGGTCTTGAGCCTAAGCCACATCCGCCGGTAAGAAAGGTAAAATATCGACTTTAGATGCAAAGTTTCCGATAAATTTGTCAAAACGAGTTCCTCAGTCGCGTGCAATTTGCTAGAATTGCGACAATTTTTATCAGTAGGTGATTTTTAAATGAATATCATAGAAGCTAACTTTGATGCAACCGGTAAGAAATTCGCGATTGTTGTCTCTCGTTTTAATAGTTTTGTTGTTGAAAACTTACTTGAAGGCGCCGTAGATACACTTAAACGCCATGGTAATGTTGCCGATAGTGACATTACCATTATCCGTGTTCCTGGTGCCTATGAGTTGCCAGTAGCGGCTAAAAAAGTTGCTGCGAAAGGTGGATACGATGGCATTATTGCTATTGGTGCCGTTATTCGTGGCGGTACGCCGCATTTTGATTTTGTTGCTGGCGAATGTAATAAAGGCCTAGCACAAGTTGCTATGGAATATACTCTACCAGTGGCATTTGGTGTTATTACCACCGACTCTATTGAGCAAGCTATTGACCGTGCCGGCCTTAAAGTAGGCAATAAAGGCGCTGAAGCAGCATTAAGTGCTTTAGAAATGGTTAACGTGCTCGATAAGTTATAACAGGATATTTTTGTGAAACCATCACCTAGAAGAAAAGCCAGAGAGTTAGCAGTACAAGCAGTGTATTCTTGGCAACTAAGTAACAACAACATTGCTGAAATTGAATTGAATTTTTTGACTGAAAATAGTGCTCGTCGTTTTGACATTCCCTATTTTCAACAATTGTTCCGTGGAATTTCAGCACAAATTAGCAGTATTGATGAAAAAATCTCTCCTCATGTTGACCGTCCATTAAAGGATGTTGACCCGGTTGAAAAAGCGATTTTACGCGTCGCGGTGTTTGAATTATCTGAATGCCTAGATGTGCCTTATCGTGTCATTATCAATGAAGCCATTGAGTTAGCAAAATCATTTGGTGCAGATGATAGTCATAAGTTTGTCAACGGTGTTTTAGATAAAGTTGTTAAGCTTGTTCGCCCGAACGAATAGTCATAATTTGGTTGTAATATGAAAGAGTTTGAATTGATCAGACACTTCTTTAGTGAGCAAGTGATCAAGCGCAAGGATGTGGTACTCGGTATTGGTGATGACTGCGCTATAGTCAGCCCTGCTGAGCGTCAAAATATTGCAATAACCACAGATACCTTAGTCGCTGGCGTTCATTTTCCTCATGAAACCAGCGCACGCGCTATTGGCCATAAATCAATAGCAGTGAATCTATCAGACCTAGCGGCAATGGGCGCTGAACCTAGTTGGATTTCTTTGGCGATCACTATGCCAGAAGTCGATCTAAAATGGATTGAAGACTTCTGTCTTGGTGTCTTTGAGTTGTGCGAATATTATAATGTGCAACTCATTGGTGGCGATACTACGCAAGGGCCTTTGAGTATTACTGTTACCGCCCAAGGTTTAATACCGATAAATAAACATCTGACCCGTTCAGGCGCCAAAGCCGGTGATTGGATTTATGTTACTGGTGAAGTGGGTGATGCGGCATTAGCCCTAAAGCATATTTTACATGAGGTAAATGTTGCACCTGAATATCGAGAAAGTGTGCAGCACAGTTTAGATTTTCCAACACCGAGGATCTTGGCTGGACAGGCACTTCGTGGCTATGCCAGTGCGGCGATAGATTTATCTGATGGTATTATTTCAGACTTAGGTCATCTTTGTGCCGCCTCTCAGGTAGGTGCTAATATCATATTAGATCACTTGCCAATTTCTCAGGCATTACTCGCTACGGTTGGGATGGAAAAAGCCTTTGAAATGGCACTCACGGGTGGTGATGATTATGAATTGTTATTTACGGTATCTGAAGACAACAAAGTGGGCATTGAAACGGCTTTAGCAAATTCCAGTAACACGATAACCTGCATTGGCCAGATTAATCGCAGTGAAAAAATAACCACCACTTTAAACCGTAAAGCTGTTGCTATTAAGACTAAAAGCTTTGAACACTTTTCTAGCGCTAAAGAGTGATGATGAAAAATTCTACGGCAAATTTTAGACTATCAAATCCAATCCATTTTTTGGCTCTAGGTTTTGGTAGTGGTTTAGCACCTAAAGCACCGGGTACTTTTGGTACCTTAGCCGCCATTCCACTATTTTTGCTGTTTGCCCCGCTTAACCATACGCTTTATTTAACCTTGTTAGTGGTGATGAGTGTTGCAGGTATTTATATTTGTGGTAAAGCAGCAACTGATGCAGGGGTTCCTGATCATGGCGCGATAGTGTGGGATGAATTTGTTGGACTTTTGATCACTATGTTCTTGATGCCATTAACATGGCAGACAATACTGGTGGGTTTTATCTTATTTCGCTTTTTTGATATTCTCAAGCCTTGGCCGATTTCCTATATTGACAAAAATTGCCATGGCGGACTAGGTATTATGCTTGACGATATAGTCGCGGGTATTGCGGCTTGGGCTTGTATGATGCTAATTTTTTACTAAGCTAATAACGAGTCAATAACCTATCACTAGAAAAGCCAAAGAATGTATTCTTTGGCTTTTTCATTTGTAGATAAATAGGCTTTATTTAAAAGATTCGCTACTTAAAGAGTAATAATATGACTCAGTTAAAACCACAATGGCAAAAAATCATAGCCCATGAGCAACAACAAGATTATTTTCAACAATTAGCGAAAGAAATTGCTCAGCAAAGAGCGAATGGTGAGGTGATACTGCCAGGTGAAGAGGATGTTTTTAATGCTTTTTCTACCCTTGATTTACCCAATGTGAAAGTGGTTATTCTAGGCCAAGACCCTTATCATGGCCTGGGTAAAAGTGGTGAATCACAAGCACATGGTTTAGCTTTTTCGGTGCGAAAAGGCATTAAAGTGCCACCTTCTTTAGTTAATATCTACAAGGAGCTTAAGCAAGACATTACTGACTTTAGCACACCCCATCATGGTTATTTGCATGAGTGGGCACAACAAGGTGTTTTGCTGCTCAACACTGTGTTGACCGTTAAGCAGGGACAAGCACACTCTCACGCTAAATTGGGTTGGGAAGAGTTTACCAATAAAATTATTGCTGAAATTAATCAGCACAATACCGGCTGTGTCTTTTTACTCTGGGGCAGTCATGCGCAGAAAAAAGGTAAAAATATTGATCAGCAAAAACATTTAGTATTAAACGGGCCGCACCCATCACCACTTTCGGCTTATCGAGGTTTCTTCGGTTGCCAACATTTTTCTAAAGCTAACCTATGGCTAAAAGCACACAATAAAACCGCCATCAATTGGCAAATTAGCGATTAAAAAGTCGTTGTTATTGCTCGCTTTTAAGAAAATTATTTCACTTTATAGCGATTACTAACATTTATTTTCAGCTAAGGCTTAAAATCAATCATTAAAGGTAAATTTTTTCTTTAATATGTTTTTTTGTAAATTTAATTTGCTATTAATCTTATTTTATTGGTTTTTTGTTTTACAAAGTAGCAATAATGCTAGTATGTTTTCATTATAGCAAGTGAAGAGCATACCGCATGTCATTGGAAAATTATTTTTTACCCTTTCGCCAGCATATTATCGGGCAAGATTTACAACATCAAATTAATGGTCAACAGCTTGATATTATTTATGCAGATTGGACGGCAAGTGGCAGGTTATACCAACCCATTGAAGACTATTTGACCCAAGAGTTAGGACCTTATGTCGCTAATACGCATACTGAGACTAATCTAACTGGTAGTGCCATGACCCATGCTTATCATGACGCCCAACATATTATTAAACGCCATGTAAATGCTTGCGACAATGATGTGTTGATCACAGCTGGCGCGGGTATGACGGCTGTTATTAATAAATTTCAACGGATTTTAGGTTTACGAATTCCTGAGCGTATGCAAACGCAAGTGGTGTTTGCAGAAAATGACAGACCTGTGGTTTTTATTACCCATATGGAGCATCATTCTAATCAAACCTCTTGGTATGAATGCGATGTCACCTTGGAAATTGTTGAGCCTGATAGTCAGGGGCTACCTTCTTTAACGCACCTAGAGTTATTGTTAGAAAAATACCAAAACCGTAAGGTGAAAATAGGCTCTTTTTCTGCTTGTTCAAATGTTACCGGTATTAAAACCCCGTATTATCAGCTTGCAGAAATTATGCATCAACATGGCGGTTTGTGTTTTGTTGATTTTGCGGCTTCTGCACCCTATGTAGATATTGATATGCATCCGAGTAATCCTAAGCAAGCGTTAGATGCGATTTACTTTTCGCCACATAAATTTTTAGGTGGCCCTGGCAGCTCTGGGGTGTTGGTTTTTAACAAAGCACTTTATAAAAACAAAGTGCCAGATCACCCAGGTGGCGGCACAGTAACTTGGACAAATCCTTGGGGAAAACACAGTTTTTTTAATAATATAGAGCTGCGGGAAGATGGCGGCACCCCCGGATTTTTACAATGCATTAAAACCGCGCTAGCGATCAAATTAAAAGATGCCATGGGCGTTGAAAACATTCAGCAACGTGAAGCTCAAATCAGCCAATATGTTATGGATAACTTAGCTAAGAATGTACATGTGGTGATGCTTGAGCCTAATATACGTCAGCGTTTAGCGATTGTTTCGTTTTATGTGCCGGGCGCTCATTATAATTTAGTCGTGCGGTTACTGAATGATAAATTTGGTGTACAAACCCGCGGCGGCTGTTCATGCGCCGGTACTTATGGTCATATTTTATTAAAGGTGGACCAAGATACCTCATCAAAAATAACTCAGCAAATAGACTCAGGTGACCTTGCCGAAAAGCCCGGTTGGATCCGAGCTTCATTTCATCCTACCACCTCAGATAAAGAAGTTGCCTTTGTGGTTGAGGCCATCAATCAAGTGACTGAAAATATAGCGCTATGGAGCAAAGAGTACCGCTTTAACCCAGCGTCTGGTGACTACGAACATGGTAAACCAGAGGTTGATTTTCCGAGTTTATCTGACTTTAATGCCTTACCAGAAACTGGCTCAGCCGTTAGAAATAAAGTGCGAGAAACGCCATCAATATTACGGAAAATATTTGGCTAGAGGATTAAAGAGTGCTAGGTGATTAAGAAGAAAATCACCCAGTAGAAAGTTTTTCAGGCATAGTATTATGGCTCAAAAATAACCATCATTTCAGCGGCTTCGCAATGACAGTCATGATGACATATCGTACATTCATAACCGGCTAAACTTAATTCATGCCAACGGTCTGGGTGATCTTTAATTAATATACCACCAGATTTAGTAAAATATTTTACCGCACTATTACCTGGGCTTTGTTTCCATAAGTGGCTAACGCCGGCAATGGCACCTTGTTGCTTAACGGCTGCAATTGAGCGCTTTAATAGCTCACCACCAATGCCATGGCCACGGTAATGCTCATCAACCGTATTGCACTTAAAATAGCAAACTTGTTCGGCAGGCACTGGCCAGAGTTCAGTAGAACACCATTTGTCTATCTGCCATTGCTGTGAGGCATAAGTAATTCTAAAGCCAACCAATTTTTTATCATGATAAACCACAAAACCCGCGTTAATAGCATTTTTAAGTCCTTTATCGTACCAAACTTGCATGCTAGTTTGATCAAGATAACCAGCGCCGTGAACCTCGGTAGCTAATTGAATAACTTTATCAAAGTCAGCAGGGGTTAATGCTTGATAGTTGAGGGTGATGGTCATAAGATTATTTTTATTGAGTGAGTTATTACAGCATTGTACTGTTTTTTTTGAGATACTTTAAGCGCACTAGTGTTTAAAACACTATAAAAAATTAATATAAAAACCTATTAGGTTTTGGAAGTGAAAATGTACGATCCTTTACACGATTTATCACCAGGCTGTAATCAGGCCTACCCCGAGAGTTATTGGGCTAATGTCTCAGGCATAGCACCGGAACACGATGGCGCTGTTATCGCTGATCTTGATGTTGACGTGGCTATTATTGGTGCAGGATATACCGGTTTATCTTGCGCGCTACATTTGGCTCGTGAGCATGGTATTAAAGCTCATGTGTTAGAAGCTAACCAAACCGCTTGGGGTTGCAGCGGTCGTAATGCCGGTTTTATTTTGAAATCTTCAGGTCGCAAGTCTTATGGCCAAATGGCTAAGCAATGGGGCGAAGAGGTCATGCGCGGCATTTATCAAGAAATGGCCGCGGGTGTTGAAACAGTCAATTCACTGATTAATGAAGGCATTGACTGCGATAAGCAAAGCGCGGGATATATTAAAGTTGCCCATAAGCCTAATAAACTCAAAGAATTAGTTGAGCTAGCAAAACTGCAGCAGAAAATGTTTGGCTATGATGTTGAAATTCTTTCACAAAACGAAGTACGTCAGCAATACATGGACGATCGTAATGCTTACGGGGCTATTCGTTATCAAGACGGTTTTGGTTTAAATCCGTTAAAACTTGCTTGGGGCTACCAAAAGTTGGCGCGACAAGCAGGCGCTAAAGTGCATTGTGCGACACCGGTTAACCATTGGCAATCACAAGGCAATAAACAACAACTTCATACGCCTAATGGTATTGTTAGTGCGCAAAAAGTGGTGATAGCCACCAACGGTTACACTCCAAAAAACTTTCATCCCTTAACGACCGATAGAACATTGCCGGTACTTTCACAAATTATCGTTACCGAGCCATTGAGTGCAGCGCAAATAGCCGCGTGTAATTTCTTAACCTCGAATGTTGTGATGGACACGCGAGCATTAAAATATTATTACCGTAAGTTACCTGACAATAGAATATTATTTGGTGGCCGCGGGGCTATAACAGGTAAAGGTGCAGATGACCCTTATTATGCCCAACGTTTACTGGCGGTATTAAAAACCAGTTTTCCAGCGCTAGCAAATATCACTTATAGCTACGCTTGGTCAGGCTGGATTTGTATGGCGTTGGACGATTTGCCACACATTCATCAAAATGATCAACAATCGGTATTTTACAGCATGGGTTATTGTGGCAGTGGCGTGTCGTTCTCGGTACAAGCAGGCAAACGTTTAGCTGAAAAAGTGGCTGAGAAGCCAGTGCCTAATTTACCTTTGTATAATAACGCACTCCCTAAATTTCCATTTGCTCCATTACGACGAGCAGGGCAATGGGGCTATTTTCATTACGGTAAAATAAAAGATCAGTGGTTTTAAGTGTCCATTGAGCGTAAATCAAAGACCCTTGGTTTTAGCGTGGTAACTGTAAAGTAAATTTTAGCTCAGTATTAATCGATGCGGTTAGTGCGCTCGTCTTGTTTAAATGCCGTTATATTCTTGGCGACTAAATTAAGTAAGGCTTGCTGTGCTTGTTGGCTTGCCCAAGCGATGTGAGCGGTTATTTTCAATTTAGTTGACTGTGCCGCTAACAGAATATGATCTTTTGGTGGTGGCTCTTGCTCTAATACATCTAAAATTGCACCAGCCAATTGATTATTATTTAATGCCGCTAATAAGTCATGATTATTAATTAAAGCGCCTCTGGCGGTGTTAATAAGTACGGCGCTATCTTTCATGCAGTTGAATATTTTTTTATCAAACAAGCCTTCAGTTTCAGCTGTTTGTGGACAATGTAAACTAATGATGTCAGCCTGAGAAATTACTTGCTCAAAGGCCACTCGGTCGATACGTATTGCTACTGCCTTAGGTCTTTCAGCAATCAGTACACGCATATCAAAGGCGCGAGCGATTGTCGCTACTTTGCTACCTAATGCACCGTAACCAATAATCCCCATGGTTTTACCTGCTAATTCATCACTGCCTTTGCCGTGCATGCAAAATGTATCACTAGCTTGCCATTGGCCAGCACGGGTATTGTTATTGTGATCTTCTATTTGGCTGTAATAGGCCAGTAGTTGAGCAAATACATATTGAGCGACAGAGTTTTTTGCATAACCACTGACATTAGTGACCGCAATGCCAAGCTCACGCGCGGCATCAATGTCAACATTATTAATGCCAGTAGCTGTGATACAAATAAGTTTTAAATGGGGTAACTGGCTTAATATTGCCCGGTTAAGGATGACTTTATTACTTAAAATAATTTCAGCGTCGATGCTACGTAGCAATACCTGTGCTGGTGTTGTGACCGGGTATAAATCTAACTTACTCACTGTCTGACGAAGCACCGATAAGTCAAGTGAAGGGCTAAAGGTTTGATAGTCTAAAAATACTGCGCGCATGTTATCTACTCAAGATGAAAATTTAGCTCAGTTTATATCAATTCTAATGAGCGACTCAACCAATGCTTATTGTATTGCATTAAAGCTCAACGCCTGACTATCAATAGAAAGTTAATAAAACAGAAAGTTATGAAAACAGCAAGTTAAGGCATTTAATCGCATCGAAAAATCGCTTGCAAGCGCTAACCAGAACGGCCGTCAGCGCGTGATTTTAATAGCATAGGTCCATAACATATAACAAACAGCATAAAACTGACCATCCAAAGTAAGCCGCTGATATCAATAAACATCATGGTTTTTTCTGGCAATACCCAAGGGCCAAAACACCGTACTAAGCTTGCTAATATTAGCGCTGCAAAAGCCCATGACATCAGCTTAGGCGCTTGTAATGGTCTGCCTGTATGGCCCAAAGATACCCGTGAAATCATAGCAAGAATAACACCACCGAGCCCGCCTACGGTTATTAAATGCCAAATAGGGCTACTGGGAATTTCAGGGATTAAATAACTCAGACCAAGTAATATCAAACCAAAGGCCAAGGCTTTGATTGCCAAGTGTAACGACCAAAGTAATGGCACGCCTAAGGTGAGCCAAGGTCGCCACCTATACCATCGGGCGGCTTGAAAAATGCCAGCAAAAATTAATAGGCCACCGAGATAAAAATGGTTTAAGCCAATAGCTGGATGCAGTAGCAGCAGTATAGTGATCAGGGCAAGTGAGCCATTAGTGAGTTTATCAAGCCAAGGTAGCGTGGTTGCTTTGGGCGTTTGAGTGCCATTTGCGGTAAACATGGGCACTACGCGACCGGCCATCACTGAAATAAGTAAAGTCATTAACATTACACCGGCGTAGCCTGCATATTGAATAGAGACCGATTGTGGATAATATAGGCTGGTGTGCATTTGGACATTAGCGATAGTGAAAATGGCTAATAAAGGCACAAAGAATAAGTTGCGATACTGTTTAACCGCCAATATCGGCTTGGCTAAAACAAAAGCGATACAAGGTAAAAAGGCCAAATCTACTATTGTGGTTAATCTTGTACCCAGTAAATCAGGAAAAATTAAGCAAACTCGGCCGAGTAACCACAAAGAAAATAAAGCGGCGAGCATTTTGCCTTGCACACCGGGCAACCCAGTCCAGTTTTGTACTGCGGTTAATAGAAAACCGGCAATGATGGCACAACCAAAACCAAAAATCATTTCATGAATATGCCACCAGTAACCACCACCGAAAGGCTGAAAATTTAGCTCAGCTCGGTAGAGCATTAGCCACAAGAGCATAGCGATAATACTAAATATCGTGCCAGCGAGAAAGAAAGGACGAAAGCCGAGCCTAAATAAGGGTATTATTTGCTGTTTTTTTTCTAAATCTGCTAAATCAGCTTTTTCTACATCAGAAAGTTGCATCACAGGTGCTATCCTAAATTTTTATCTTGTGGTCATCATAAAGCAATTAATCAGCATTACTTTGGGGCAAATCAAGTAAAGGATTGTTATTTAAAATTTTATTTGGATACGGGTAATTCTAATTCAACAATTTGCTCAGCAATTAATTCCAGTTTTTCTGCCATCAATGCTTGGGCATCATACAAACCGCGATTGTAATATACGGCACCTAACTCTTCAGTAAAAAAGTCGAGTAAAAAATCAGCATCAAATTGCCCTAAATCTTGCTCTAATTCATTAGTAAAGTAGCCTTGTAGCTTGTCGATTAATAGCGATTTTTCGGTGCGAGTAAATTTTATTGGCGACATAAATACGTTTTCCTAGAATAACAAATGACCTAATTCATTGGCATTATACTCAAGTCACTGCAAGATGCATGCTTGTGCCTTTTACCAGGACCTAACTTTAAGGACTAGCGCTGCAGAAAGGTTAATTTTTCGGTTATAGAATGACAATACCTCAAAAAATCGCCTTGTTTACATCGTGTTTAACCACCACTGAAGTGAACATATTGCCGTGATTTGGGTATATACTCACCAGATGAAAACTAATTTAAGTATAACACTGTGAATAAATCGTCGTTTAAGCAATGGTGGCAAACAGACTGTCCGTTTTGCCGAAAATCAAGAATGATTATTTTATGGTTGGCGTTGATGTTAATTGCTGATAGTTTGTGGTTTGGTTTAATACCCATTTGACTCATCAAGTGATCAACTTTTTCATCAGGAAAAAGAGCCAAATATAAGGCATAAAACTGAGTCAGTAGTGATGCTACTTATAAATTTTATCACGCGGTGGTTTTTCATGTTAACCATTTAACATGAGCAGATAATTAATCTACTGGGTTTAATTATTCACTAACAAAATAAAGAGGTAATACTATGACTTATCGTTGGACCGACTCACTTGAGATTGCACTTGATTTGATCGAAGCACATCCTGATGTAGACCCGATGCAATTACATTTCCCAGAATTAATGCAATGGGTGTTAGCGTTAGAAAATTTTGAGGATGACCCTAAACATTGCGGCGAACGCATACTTGAAGCTATTCAGTTAGCCTGGATTTCAGAAGCTGATTAACTACAGGTTTAACTATAGGTTTAAATATAGGTTTAACTATTTAGTAGCCATAATAGGTAATTAAAACTGAATGATTAAGCTTTATCACTATTCACAAGGTGATATTTGGCTATAATGTACCCATCATTATTCCTATGATGAATCTTCGTCATTCACTCAATATATAAAGAAAGCATGCAACTATGACATCTGAAAAGACATCTGAAAAAAATAAACGGCCATTATATATCCCCTACGCAGGTTCTAGTTTACTAGAAACACCTTTACTAAATAAAGGCAGTGCATTTAGCGAAGAAGAGCGCTCACACTTTAATTTAACTGGGTTATTACCCCCACGTTTTGAAACTATCGATGAGCAAGTTGAACGTGCCTACATGCAATATCGTAGTTTTGAAACTAACTTAAATAAACATATTTACCTACGTGCCATTCATGACAACAATGAAACCCTGTTTTTTAAGTTAGTGCAAGCGAACTTGGCTGAGATGATGCCAATTATTTATACCCCAACTGTGGGTGATGCTTGTGAGCAGTTTTCAGATATTTATCGCAGTTCTCGGGGTTTGTTTGTCTCATATGACCAACGTCATCAGCTTGACGATATCTTGCGTAATGCGACAAAAAACAAAGTTAAAGTTATTGTGGTAACTGACGGTGAGCGTATTTTGGGTTTAGGTGATCAAGGTATTGGTGGCATGGGTATACCCATAGGTAAACTGTCGCTTTACACTGCCTGTGGTGGTATTAGCCCAGCTTATACCTTGCCTGTGATGCTTGATGTGGGTACCAATAATGAAAAATTATTAACTGATCCTATGTATATGGGCTGGCGTCATCGTCGTATTGAACAAGATAAATACGACGAATTTTTAGCTATGTTTATTGATGCGGTTAAACGTCGTTGGCCGGATGTTTTATTACAGTTTGAAGATTTTGCTCAACCCAATGCCACTCCCTTGTTAAACCGTTATCGCGATGAACTTTGTTGTTTTAACGATGATATTCAAGGTACAGCGTCGGTGACTGTCGGTACCTTATTAGCAGCTTGTCGTACCAAAAAATCAGCCTTATCAGAGCAACGTGTAGTTTTTGTTGGTGCCGGCTCTGCGGGTTGCGGTATTGCAGAGCAAATTATCTCACAAATGGTCAGTGAAGGGATTACTGAGCAACAAGCGCGTAGCCAAATATTTATGGTCGACCGTTTCGGTTTATTGACTGAAGGTATGCCGGGTTTACGTGACTTTCAAGAAAAACTGGTCCAGCAAAAATCAGCAATAGCACCATGGAATGTCCAAAGTGACTACGCTGCTTTACTGGATGTTATGCATGGCGCTGAACCAACAATTTTAATTGGCGTTTCTGGTGTGCCGGGTTTGTTCACTGAAGCCGTGATTAAAGCCATGAAAGCACATTGTAATATGCCAATAATTTTCCCATTGAGTAACCCAAGTCGTCAGGTAGAAGCAACACCTGAACAAGTGATCAACTGGACCGAAGGTGAAGTGATTATTGCCACAGGTAGCCCGTTTGAGCCCGTTGAATATAAAGGTCAGATGTTCCCTATCGCACAATGTAATAACAGTTACGTCTTTCCAGGTATAGGTTTAGGTGTGGTGTCAGCAAAGATCAATCGCATTACCGATGAAATGTTAATGGCAGCAAGCGCCATGTTAGCGCAAGCCTCACCGTTAGCTAATACCGGTACTGGTGAGTTGTTACCTCCTTTAGTAGAAATTGCTGCTTTAAGTAAAAAAATAGCCTTTGCTGTTGGTAAAGTCGCTTTTGAGCAAAATCTAGCCTTGCCACTATCGGATGAACAACTGATGCAAAATATTGAGCGTAATTTTTGGACACCTCAATATCGTCAATATCGTCGAGTCAGTATTTAAACCGCAATAAAATTTGATGTAAACAGCATGACAATGAATAAAAAATAATAAATAAAAAACGCTCACATGGATGAGCGTTTTTCTGTTTAATCCCAAGGGTAAATTTTTGAGTCTACATAAAAAATAACTAGCTAGGTCCATCTAGGCATAAGTTATAAATTTTAGCGGTAAGCCAAGTCGTCGCCTCACGATAAAAATCTACCTTAAGGCAAACAAGCAGCCTTGCAGTGGTTTAACTTCTCGGTAAAAGCGCTCTCTGGTTAGGCGTGCAGGTATGTCATTTCACTGATTTATACCTGCTTATAATAAAAAAACTTAGCTTAGTTTACGTCAGCTAAAAGTGATAACCCTAGGCATTTGCTTTTAATTCGTCTATAATCGCGCCAAAATTTATACCGTATTTTAATTCTAATTTATTGAGAGGGCTATCATGGCTATCGAACGTACTTTTTCTATCGTAAAACCTGATGCAGTTGCTAAAAACTTTATTGGTCAAATCTACAACCGTTTTGAAACTGCTGGTTTAAAAATCGTTGCTGCTAAAATGATTCATTTATCAAAAGAAAAAGCAGAAGGCTTTTACGCTGAGCACAGCGAACGTCCTTTCTTTGGTGCTTTAGTTGAATTCATGACTTCTGGCCCAGTAATGGTACAAGTTTTAGAAGGCGAAAACGCTGTTCTTAAAAACCGTGAAATCATGGGAGCTACTAACCCAGCTGAAGCGCTTGCTGGTACTATTCGTGCTGATCTTGCTGATTCAATCGATGAAAATGCAGCTCACGGTAGCGATGCCTTAGAATCTGCTGCTCGTGAAATTGCTTACTTCTTCGCTGATGAAGAAATTTGCCCACGTACGCGTTAATTTAAAATATTACATAATAAGCTCGCGCTTTAGTCGTTAGCTTAATGTAGTTTAAAAATTAATTTGAAGGATTTTACTGATTAATCGGTAAAATCCTTTTGTCTATTTTAAGACCTTATAAAACTGAGTGTTTTTGCCAGTAAGCAGGCTACTGAGAACATTGACTTTTATTGATATAGTGCGAATAAATATCTAATATCGATCCACTAAATTGTTTGTTTTGTCCAAAAAGCGTACAATTTATTCTGTAATTTTTGTAGTATTGAGAAGTTTTTATCATGAGTGATGTAACCGAAGTAGTAACCCCAGTGAAGAAAAAAATCAACTTACTAAACCTTGACCATCAAGGGATGCGAGAATATTTTTCTTCAATCGGCGAGAAGCCATTTCGTGCTGACCAAATTATGAAATGGATCTACCATTTTGGTTATGATGATTTTGAGTTGATGACCAATATAAATAAAAAACTACGTGAAAAATTACAACGTGATACTGAAATTAAAGCGCCTGAGATCTCTGAAAAACTGGTATCAGACGACGGCACAATTAAGTACGCGTTAAGCCTTGAAGGCGGTCAAGAAATTGAAACCGTTTGGATCCCTGAAAATGGCCGTGCAACACTTTGTGTTTCATCACAAGTGGGTTGTGCATTGGAATGTACCTTTTGCGCCACCGCGCAGCAAGGTTTCAACCGTAATCTCACTATGGCTGAAATTATTGGTCAAGTTTGGCGAGTAGCAAATGATATTGGCGCGACGCGCATTGCTGGCACACGTCCGATTACCAACATTGTTATGATGGGCATGGGTGAGCCATTGCTTAACATGAAAAACTTGATCCCGGCATTAGACACCATGTTAAATGATTTAGGCTATGGCTTATCGAAACGTCGTGTCACTGTGAGCACCTCAGGCGTAGTACCTGCCTTAGATATGTTAAAAGAGAAAATAGATTGCGCATTGGCGATATCTATTCATGCGGGTAATAATGCCTTACGTGACGTACTAGTACCGATTAACAAAAAGTATCCATTAGAAGAGTTTTTAGCAGCAGCGGGTCGTTATATCGACGGCTCAAAAGCCAATAAGCAGGCGACCATAGAATACGTGATGCTTGATCATGTTAACGATAGCACCGAACAAGCACATGAATTAGCGCTGGCTTTGAAAGATTTACCCAGTAAAATCAATCTTATTCCATTTAATCCTTACCCGGGTTCACCCTATAAACGCTCGAGTAATTCTCGTATTGATCGCTTCGATAAAGTACTGCAAAGCTATGGCTTAACCGTGATCACGCGTCGAACACGTGGGGACGATATTGACGCAGCATGTGGGCAATTAGCGGGTGAAGTATTAGATAGAACTAAGCGGACAGGAAAAAAAGAGGTGAAAGCTGAGTCAATTTCAGTAAAGATGGTCTAATTGCTCTTAAATTGATATTTACTAAGTGACTGTGCCTTTATGATGAAAAAATTATTACCTTTGTTTATTGCGTTACTAACGACAAGTACATTAACGGCTTGTGTGACGCAAAATTATGGCAATGATAAAGATACGCCGATAATTGAAAATGAAGCCAGTAATAATGAAATAGCCATGACCCGTATATCACTCGGGTTAGGTTATTTAAAAATGGGCAATACCCAACAAGCTAAGCTTAACCTAGAAAAAGCCAAAGGTTTTTCACCTAATTTAGTGCAAGTATACACAGCTTTTGCCCATTATTATGACAGGGTAGATGAGGCTGAATTAGCGACCCAAGCTTATGAGCATGCGCTAAGCATTGATAATCAAGATGCTGATACGCTTAATAATTATGGCGTTTTTTTATGTCGACACGAAAAGTACGCTGCCGCTGAAAAAATGATACTAAAAGCGATAGCCATTCCTAGCTATATTTTAGTGGCGCAAAGCTATGAAAATTTAGCCTTATGCCAACTCAAAGCAGAACAGTTCGATCAAGCCGAAACATACCTTGAAAAAGCGATTGCCCACAGCCCCAATCGAGCGAGTTCTCTGCTGCAAATGATGCGCTTGCAATATGCGAAAAGTGATTATAAGTCAGCGCAAACTTACCTTTACCGCTATGAAAAATCAACGCGTCGTTTTAATGCTGAGGCATTAGCTTTAGCCTTTAAAATATTTGCCAAGCAAGGCAATAAAGCTATTGCTAAAAATTATGGCAATAGGCTGGTTAAAATGTTTCCCCGTTCTTTTGAAGCCAAACAATATATTTTAAATGAACTTTATCAGATTGATGCAGACAAACTAGCTGAAGACTACCGATTTTTTGTCTCGGGTGGTAACAGTAAAAAAAGTAAAAAGCGTGTGGTGATATTGTCGCCAAAAACGAGAGCAACTGCTGAAAACTCTAGCTTAGGTCGTGATGGTTTAAAGCCTATTATGGCCAATTCAATTATGCCAACGATAGAGCAAACAGCTGAGTTAACAGCAAAATCAGCCGAAAAAAACCTTGAAAGTAATACGCAGGGGAAAAATATTCAGCCAGTTAGGATGAAAGAAGCGCCGTCAAAAAAACAGACGAGTCAAAAACAAAGTAATGAAAAACTAACACTTGAAATAATGGCTGGCGAAGCACAAGTTAAACAAGAAAAAAACAGTACACTTATGGTGTCTTTACCGATTCATGTTGTCATACAAAGTGATAGTTTGTTTACAATTTCTAAACACTACAATATTGTGATTGAAAGTTTAGCGCGTTGGAATAAGTTACGCCGCCCCTATCTTATAAAAATTGGTGATGTTATCTATCTCTCAGATCCAAAATCAGCGATTAAACGCTAAGAGAAATACTTGATGAATCAAGAGCTTGAAGTATTGAAAAATGAAAGTGATGAACTGGCAGAAACCACTGACGATATCGACGTAGTGGGTCCTGGCGCTATGCTCAAAGCAGCACGAGAAATGCGAGGGTTAAGCCAACAGCAAGTGGCTAATAAGCTCAACTTTAGAATTCACTTAGTAGAAAATATCGAAGTAGATAAATTTGACTGTAGTTTACCTGAGGCTTTTAATCGTGGCTATCTTAAAAATTATGCCAAATTGGTTAATATTGCTCAGGAAGACGTTTTAAAAAGCTATGAAAAATTAGCGATAACACAAAACCATTGTGCAGATATGCAAAGCTTTTCTAAAGGCACAGAGAAACAAGCAGAACACAATATGTTGATGTGGATCACTTATCTCATTTTAGCCATATTAGTAACAGCAACTGTAGTTTGGTGGCTTCAAACGCCTTCTGAACAACCTGAACCGATAGCGATAAATACTGTTGAGACCTTAGCGGTAGATAATACGGCGACTAAGCAAGCCAATCTAGCCAATGAATACAAGGCAAAAAACTCAAGCAGTATGCCCAATGGCGAGTCAGTCGTTAGTGTAGCTAAAGTGGTTAAAACTGAGTCGAATGTTAATCGTGATGCAGAAAACCTCGATATAGCCGCGCCGCTTGATGTTGAACAGGTGTTATCAACGCCTGATTTAACCAAGGCTCAAGTCGATTTAAATAATAACAAAGCGGTTGGTGAAAATGCATTATCTGCCACAATCGACCATGTTGTTTTCACTTTCGCGGGTGACTGTTGGGTTAATATATTTGATGCTACTGGAGAGCGAATTGCTTGGGGCGTGAAAAAATCAGGTTATATCATGCGAATCTCTGGTCAAGCACCTTTTTCTATTACCTTAGGTAAACCTGAATTGGTACAAATAGATTACAATGACGTTCCGGTTGATATGGCTGTATTTAATGCCGGTAATATTGCCAAATTTTCATTACCGCTAGCGCCTTAATACGGTAAGTTTTTTTTAATTAACGCAACACTATTGAAGTTTTATTATGTTTAAAGAATCTCCTATTATTCGTCGAAAGTCCCGCCAGATCATGGTTGGCAATGTTCCTGTTGGCGGCGATGCCCCGATTACAGTGCAGTCAATGACCAATACACTGACCACTGATGTCGCGGCAACAGTTGCACAAATTAATGCACTTGAGGGCGTTGGAGCCGACATTGTTCGCGTGAGTGTGCCAACGATGGACGCAGCGGAAGCATTTCGTGAAATAAAGCGGCAAACTAATATTCCATTAGTGGCTGATATTCATTTTGATTATCGTATTGCTTTAAAAGTTGCGGAATACGGCGTTGATTGTCTGCGCATTAACCCAGGTAATATCGGTCGAGAAGACCGGGTGCGTTCTGTCGTTGAGTGTGCTCGGGATAATAATATTCCGATTAGAATTGGTGTCAACGGTGGTTCGTTAGAGAAAGATATTCAAGAAAAGTATAGAGAACCAACGGCTGAAGCTTTGTTAGAATCAGCCATGCGCCATGTTGATATTCTTGATCGCTTAAATTTCAATCAATTTAAAGTCAGCGTCAAAGCCTCTGATGTCTTTCTTGCCGTGGGGGCTTATCGCTTGTTAGCTAAACAAATTGATAACCCTTTGCATTTAGGCATTACCGAAGCTGGCGGTTTACGCTCAGGCTCTGTTAAATCATCAGTAGGACTCGGACTATTGCTTGCTGAAGGTATTGGCGATACGTTAAGGGTTTCATTAGCGGCTGATCCTATCGAAGAAATTAAAGTTGGCTTTGATATTTTAAAATCATTGAAGCTTCGTAGTCGCGGTATCAACTTCATTGCTTGCCCAAGTTGTTCGCGCCAAGAGTTCGATGTTATCTCAACGGTAAATGCTTTAGAGCAACGTGTTGAAGATATAACCACGCCAATGGATGTTTCAATTATTGGCTGTATTGTTAACGGACCCGGTGAAGCCTTAATTTCGGACTTAGGCTTAACGGGCAGCAGTAAAAAAAGTGGTTACTATCTTGATGGTATTCGTCAAAAAGAGCGCTTTGATAATAACAACCTTGTTGACCAACTAGAGCAACGAATTCGCGCGAAGGCTAAAATGCTTGATGCGAGTTATAAAATAGCCATACAACAAATCGATTAATAATGGCGAATTACTGCCACAATTGCGCTGTTATTTACGTTTGATAGTAAACTGCCTATAATGCCCGCGATAAAAAATATTCTTTGTATAAGCAAACGAATAATTAAACAGATAAACACTAGCGAGAAAATAATACGTGAGTAAAGCACTTCAAGCAATTAGAGGTATGAACGACTGTTTGCCTGCACAAACAGGCATTTGGCAAATGGTAGAAACAGTACTGCGCCGCGTTGCCAGTAATTATGGTTTTGCTGAAATACGTATGCCGATTGTCGAGTCAACGGCGCTATTTAAACGCTCTATTGGTGAAGTAACCGATATTGTTGAAAAGGAAATGTATACCTTTGAGGATCGTAATGGCGACAGCTTAACATTACGCCCAGAAGGCACAGCAAGTTGTGTTCGTGCTGGTAATCAACACGGATTACTGTATAACCAAGAACAGCGCTTGTGGTATATGGGACCCATGTTTCGTCATGAACGTCCACAAAAGGGTCGTTATCGTCAATTTCACCAATTTGGCTTAGAAGCCTTTGGTATAGCAACACCTGATATTGACGCTGAAATTATTATGTTAACGGCTCGACTTTGGCGGGAACTTGGCATCAACGAATTTGTCACATTAGAGCTAAACTCACTGGGTTCGAACGAAGAACGCGGCAATTATCGTGACGCGTTAGTGGTGTTTTTAACTGAAAAAGAACATCTTTTAGATGAAGATAGCAAGCGGCGCATGCACACCAATCCATTACGCGTACTGGACAGTAAAAATCCAGAGGTACAAGCTGCATTGGTTGGCGCACCTAAACTAGCGGATTATTTTGCTGAAGAGTCAAGCACACACTTTGCATCGGTTTGTCAGCGCTTAGATGCTGCGGGTATCAAGTATGTGATTAATGAGCGTTTAGTCCGTGGTTTAGATTATTATAACCGTACCGTTTTTGAATGGGTTACCTCGAGCTTAGGTGCTCAAGGCACTATTTGTGCTGGTGGGCGCTATGATGGTTTAGTAGAGCAACTGGGTGGTAAATCGACACCAGGGTTTGGTTTCGCTTTAGGCATTGAACGTTTAGTGTTAATGATGACCAGCTTAGAAAAAGCCAATAACATTAGAGCGCAAGTCGATGCTTACGTTATTATGTTGGGCGATGACGTTGAAATAACCGCTAACGGCTTAGCGGAGCAATGGCGTGATCAAGTGCCAGATATTCGCTTACAATGTCACTGTGGTGGTGGCAATATGAAAAAACAAATGAAGCGTGCAGATAAATCAGGTGCCCAAATAGCATTGATTCTTGGTGAAGATGAAATAGCTCAACAGACGGTTACCGTAAAATATTTGCGCGGACAACAAGAACAACAAAGTTTGCCACTTGAGCAAGTGCCAAGTCTTTTAACAAATTTACTTTAAGGGTCAATTTTGGATATAAATCAAACAGAAGAACAACAAGTCGAATCAATCAAAAAGTTTTGGAGTGATAATGGTAATGCCATTATTGCTGGTTTAGCTATTGGTTTTGCAGGGTTTATTGGTCTTAACTATTATAATGATCATAAATTGCAACAAGAGCTTAATACCTCAGAAGCTTATCAAACGATGATCGAGAAGGGGGCTGAAGATAGCGCGGCTTTTGAAGCCGCTGGCAACGCCTTTATTGCTGAAAATAGTGCCTCTAGTTATACCATGTTAACGGCTATTGCTTTAGCTAAAGAAGCGGCTGAAAAACAAGACTGGGTAAAAGCTGAAACATATTTAAACACGGCAATTGAAAAATCAGTGGATGATGGTATTAAAGCCATTGCTACCGAGCGCTTAGCGCGAGTGCAATTACAATTAGAGAAATATGAACAAGCTCTAGTGACATTAACACCAAAATTACCCGCTTCATTTGACGCTAGCGTTGAAGAAATTAAAGGTGATATTTACTTTAAACAAGGTAAAAAATCGCTAGCTCGTAATGCTTACCAAGCCGCAATTAATTTTGCTACTGAAGGCACTAACCCAGCATTGCAAATGAAATTAGATGATTTAGCGCAAGTCATTAACTTAAGCAAATAGAGAGTGATATAAGCATGTTTATAAGTAAACGCTTTAACAAAAGCCTCCTTGCTATCTGTTTGCTAGCGGTAGGGATTTCTGCATGTTCATCAACCGATGATGAAGATGATGAACTAAAAGTCGCGCCATTAACCGAAATAAAAGCATTATTTGAGCCTGTTGTAAAATGGGATGCCACTGTTGGTGACGGTGTCGGAGATTACTTTTCTCGCATACAGCCAGTGGTTGCCTACGGCAAAGTGTTTAGTGCTAGTCGTGACGGAGATGCCTACGCGTTTGATGAGAATAGCGGTGAACAAGTTTGGCATGCGGATTTAAGTGACATCGATAGTAAACGCGGTTTTTTTGATGAGAAAGAACCCGCCTTAATTAGTGGTGGCGCTGTCGTTGGCATCAATAAAGTATTCTTCGGTAGCGAGAATGGCGATGTTATTGCCCTTGAGGCAGAAAGTGGCGCGTTATCATGGCAAGGAAAAGTTAAAGGTGAAGTCATTGCTGCACCAGCACTCGATTCCGGAAAACTGGTGGTCAATACTGCATCTGGCGTTATGAAAGCATTTAATGCTTCAAATGGCCAAGACGACTGGCAAATTGAACAAGACGTTCCGCCGCTCACTTTGCGTGGTATTAGTGCACCTGTCATTGCGGGTGGTGGTGTTATTGTGGGCTCAGCTGACGGTTCTTTATCAGTTTATTTACTAGAACAAGGTCGTCAAGGCTGGACTGTAGATATTGGTGAAGCGGCAGGTTCAACAGAACTAGAACGCGTTATTGATGTTGACTCGACGCCATTGATCTTCGGCGACAATATTTATACTGTCTCTTCGCGTGGTAATTTAAGTGCGGTTGAACTACGTTCGGGCCGTGTGTTATGGCAGCGCCAATACTCGTCTTACCGTGAATTAGCGATTAGTGGTAATAGCTTGTTTTTAACTGATGTTAAAGGCCACGTATATGCTATTGACCGTAATAATGGCTTAGAGCTTTGGAGCCAATTATCACTGACTAACCGTGGCTTAACCGGACCAGCTCCTATCGGTAGTTATGTTGTGGTTGGTGATTTTGAAGGCTATCTACATTGGTTAGATCAAGCAACGGGTGAAATTGTTGCTCGTCATCACCTTGATAGCAGTGGTATTCATGCCACACCAACGGTTGAAAATGGCGTTTTGTATAGTCAAGCCCGCAACGGCGACTTAGAAGCGATCACCATTGCAAAATAAGTTATTTGATTAACCGGCTAATAATTATTAGCTGGTTAAATAGATAGACTAAAATTATAAACGGCTCCAATGCAAAAAGCACTGGAGCCGTTGTTTATTAATAAAACTGATATAATGATTGAGTTATATTGAGTTTAAAGAGAGATTTGAGGTGAACATGCTTCCTGTAGTAGCACTTGTTGGCCGACCTAATGTCGGTAAATCAACATTATTTAATAGATTAACGCGCAGTCGAGACGCTTTAGTTGCCGACTATCCAGGGTTAACCCGTGATCGTCAATATGGAAAAGCGGAAGTTGAAGAGCACCCTTTTATTGTTATTGATACCGGTGGTATTGAAGGTAATGAAAAAGGTATTGATGCCTTAATGGCTGAGCAGTCGCTGATTGCCATTGACGAAGCAGATGCCGTGCTATTTATGGTTGATGCAAGAGTGGGTTTAACCTCTGCCGATCAAGGCATTGCTAGCCATTTACGTAAGCAAGATAAAAAAGTATTTTTAGTTGCCAACAAAGTTGATGGTATAGATGCCGACTCTGCTGTGGCCGACTTTTATTCTCTTGGCTTAGGTGATGCAGTACATCAAATTGCCGCCGCACATGGTCGTGGTGTTACGCAACTATTAACCTTAGCGCTAACGCCTCATATTGCCGAACTTGGTAAACCCAAAGTACTAGAAAATGATGAGTTTGACGGTGACTTTGATGAAAACATAGATCATGAAGCGCTAGATAAAAAAAATATTGACGAAGCACCAGAAGAAAATGACACCATCAAGTTAGCGATTATTGGTAAGCCTAACGTAGGTAAATCGACCTTAACGAACCGGATTTTAGGTGAAGACAGGGTGGTGGTATTTGATATGCCAGGTACCACACGTGATAGCGTTTATATTCCAATGGAACATAATGGTCGTCCTTACACTTTAATCGATACGGCAGGTATTCGTCGCCGTAAAAATGTTACTGATATCGTAGAGAAATTTTCTGTGATTAAAACCTTACGTGCAATAGAAGATGCTAACGTATGTTTATTGATCATTGATGCACAAGAGGGGATTAGCGATCAAGATTTAAGCTTACTTGGTTTTATTTTAGAAGCGGGTCGCTCTTTAGTCTTAGCGGTAAATAAATGGGATGGTTTAGATGATCATGTTAAAGATCGTATTAAATCTGAATTAGATCGTCGTTTAGGTTTTATCGATTTCGCTCGTATTCATTTTATATCGGCGTTGCACGGCACAGGTGTAGGTCATTTATACGAGTCGGTAGAAGAAGCTTTTGTTTCAGCGACTAAGCGTATTTCTACTTCTATGGTAACCAAAATCTTAGATATGGCGGTGTTTGATCATCAACCCCCTATGCATCAAGGTCGTCGCATTAAACTAAAATATGCTCATGCCGGTGGTTATAATCCACCTATTATTGTGATTCATGGCAATCTAGCGAAAAATCTACCACTTTCTTACAAGCGTTATTTAATGAATTACTACCGTAAATCATTAAAAATCATGGGTACGCCAATAAGAATTGAGTTTAGAGAAACCGCTAACCCGTTTGCGGGTAAGAAAAAGCTCAACTACACAGAGCAAAAGAAAATGGCACGTTTAACACAAGGTTATAAGAAAGACTAAGTCGCTATTTTGATAAAAAAGCTGATGATAACATCAGCTTTTTTATGACAAAATATAGTTAAAATAGCAAAAAACCATATTGATTTCATGATGATATTCCGTTACTGTGAAATGTCGACTAACTTTTTTTATTATTTTCTTTGTTTCATTTAAATTAAATGTTGTTGGAGATTTATGCCTGATAATCCTATAAAAGTGCCAGTGGTTGGGCGATTAAGTCGCAATTTAGCCTTGTTAAATCCAGGCGCGATTGTGACATTAGATATGACAACGCCTACCGGTCAACGTGGTAAGTTTCGTTCAGTTTTTATCGGCTATATGCCAAAAAAATACGTTTTAGTACAATTCCCTGACAGCTCAAAGTTGGGCAGCTTTGCACAATACGTAACCCAAGGTATAGGCGTAACCGTTCGTGGGTTAATTGAAGGTCATGAAGGTGCTGTAGTTGCCTTTATTTCTAATATTAGGCAAACGATTCAAATTCCATCACGTATTATTGTGCTTGATTTTCCACGTGAAGTCCGCTTACAAAACCTACGCTCCTCGATGCGCATTGAGACCTATATCAAAGCAAAAGTTAAGGTGAAAGATGAGTATTGGGCCTCAGTAATATCTGATATATCAGTTTCTGGCTGTCAGATTATGATTACTAATGGCGAGAAACTTATCTTAACTGAGGATAAACCCGTGGAAATCATTATTGAAGCTTTTCAAGACTTAAAAAACTTGAAACTAAATGCTGAAATTTGTAACACCAAAACCCAAGTTGATGGTGTTATGCTTGGGGTTAAATTTGATGATTCAAGTAAAGTCGCAGTGAACAAACTGCTGCAACAGGCGGTTATTTTACCGCATTAATTTACCGTATTAATTGACTTGCACCGCTATCACCTTAGCGTCTATTACACCATCTGAAATTTCTACTTTAATGGTATCAGCGATATTTATATCTTTGGTACTCTTAATCATTTGTCCCTGTTCATCACGAGTTATACTGTAACCACGAGCAATTGTTGCTAATGGACTTACCATATGAAGTTGTTCGCATTGATGGGCAAAACTTGCTCGCTTGGCTATTAATAAGCGCTGCTGTGCGCCAATAAGCTTAGTGTTGAGCTGAGTCGCTTGTTCCAGGTTTTGTTTTATTTGGGTTAATGGTGAGGCATTGAGTAGTCGTTGTTCAAGGTATTGAGGCTTATGCTTAAGTTGGTTTATCGCTCGGGTAATTAGCCCTTGCAAGCGCATACTTAGTTCATCTGACTTTTGCTGTTTATTTTGTAATTGTTGCTCGGGATGCACTTGGGCTAACCTATGGTTTAAACTGGTTAGCGAATGAGTTGAGCGTTTGAGTTGTTGCCTAAGCGCTAGCTGTGCACGACTGAGTAATTCAGCGACTTTATTAATACGCTCGTCAACATCAGCAGACACTATTTCCGCTGCTGCAGACGGTGTTGGGGCTCTTAGGTCGGCAACATAGTCAGCTAAGCTGGTATCAATCTCATGGCCAACAGCACTGATGGTTGGCAAGCTTGACTGGAAAATAGCGCGAGCGACTATTTCTTCATTAAAGGCCCATAAATCTTCCAGCGAACCACCGCCTCGACCAATTAATAAAACGTCAACTTCATTACGTTCGTTGGCCAAGTTAATCGCTTGGGCAATCTCATATTTAGCCTGCTGACCTTGTACTAACACCGGGTAAATAATGACCTTTATTAATGGATTTCTTCGCTTTAATACTGTGATGATATCTTTGACCGCAGCACCTGTAGGAGAGGTGACAATACCAACCGTTTGAATTAACTTAGGAATGGCTTGTTTGTGATGCAGTTCGAATAAACCTTCACCGTGGAGTTTGTCTTTTAATAATTGATATTGCTGTCTTAACAGTCCATCACCCGCTGACTCCATTTGTTCAATAATCAACTGGAAATCGCCTCGCGGTTCGTATAAGGAAACTTTAGCGCGTACTAATACTTGTTGACCATTTTGTGGCTGTATTCTCACCCGACGATTATTGCCTTTGAACATGGCACAGCGAACTTGTGATTTTTGATCTTTTAAGGATAAATACCAATGGCCAGAGCTTGCGGCAATAAAATTCGATATTTCGCCACATAACCAGACGGTATTTAACTCACTTTCTAAGATAAAACGTACTTTTTTGGTGAGTTCACTTACTTGTAGAATGTGCTGTTGAGCCATAAATTCTTTACTTTTTCTGTTGTTAAGAGGTAATAATTGGGTAATTGCCCAGTATTATATATTTGTTTAGACAAGCATCGGCAGTTTATTTTCGATTAATTGCAATTTTAAGTTTACCTTAGTAGGGAAAGCGGTTAAAATTCTGCCGCAATATTTCCTCCCTAACCACTCACTTTAGAGAGATGTTGCGATGCTAAGAATTGCTCAAGAAGCGTTAACCTTTGACGATGTTTTACTGGTACCTGCCCATTCTACGGTACTGCCCCATACTGCCGATTTAAAAACTAAATTAACTCGAAAGATAAATTTAAATGTACCTATGATCTCTGCGTCGATGGACACAGTGACCGAAGCGCGTTTAGCCATTACCTTAGCACAAGAAGGTGGCATCGGGTTTATCCATAAAAATATGACCATAGCTGAACAGGCCAAAAATGTTTCTCAAGTTAAGAAATATGAAAGTGGTATTGTTTCAGATCCCGTCACAGTCAACCCAAGTGCAAGTATCGAAGACACTATGCGCCTAGCTGATGAACTCGGTTTTTCTGGTTTTCCTGTTGTTGATGAAAAAAATAAGTTGATTGGTATTATTACCGGTCGCGACTTACGTTTTGAAACAGACTTAACAAAACCGGTTTCAGCTTTGATGACTAAAAAAGACAAATTAGTGACAGTCAAAGAAGGTGCGTCACGTGAAGTAATTTTAAGTTTAATGCACGAACATCGCATTGAAAAAATCCTTATGGTTGATGACGCCTTCACACTAAAAGGGTTGATCACAGTTAAAGATTACCAAAAAGCTGAAAATAAACCTAACGCTTGTAAAGATGAATTAGGCCGCTTACGCGTTGGTGCTGCTGTTGGTGTTGGTGCGGGTACCGACGAGCGTATAGATGCGCTGGTTGCTGCTGGTGTCGATGTATTATTGATTGATACCTCTCATGGCCACTCACAAGGTGTGCTTGACCGTGTTGCTGAAACACGTGGCAGATATCCTGACTTACAAATTATTGCCGGAAATGTTGCTACTGGCGCTGGCGCTAGAGCATTGGCCGATGTCGGAGTTGATGCGGTAAAAGTTGGCATAGGCCCAGGTTCTATTTGTACTACCCGTATCGTTACCGGTGTTGGTGTACCACAATTGACCGCTATTTCTAATGCGGTTGAAGCCTTAAAAGGTACGGGTATTCCCGTTATCGCCGATGGGGGGATTCGTTTTTCTGGTGATATTGCTAAGGCACTAGTGGCCGGCGCGCATTGTGTGATGGTAGGCAGCATGTTGGCAGGCACTGAAGAAGCGCCAGGTGAAGTAGAGCTTTATCAAGGTCGCTACTACAAATCATATCGCGGCATGGGCTCTTTAGGTGCCATGAGCCAAAAAGAAGGCTCAAGTGACCGTTATTTCCAAAAATCAGATGGTGAAGCCGACAAACTAGTACCGGAAGGAATTGAAGGCCGTGTTGCTTATAAAGGTCCTGTTGCCGCTATTATTCACCAACAAATGGGCGGTTTACGTTCATCAATGGGCTTAACTGGCTCAGCCACAATTGAAATAATGCGCACTAAGCCTGAATTTATGAAGATTACTTCTGCTGGTATGGGCGAGTCGCATGTGCATGATGTAGCTATCACGAAAGAAGCACCAAACTACCGTATGGGTTAAGCGCTATTGAATTATTGTCGGCCAACCTCGGCGTGTAAGTGCTCACTTAGGAAACTAGGCTCGGCGCTAGCACCTTGAACTAGGACGGCAATATTATCAATTGAATAGTGATAGAAAGTAGAAAATTGATGCAGGCGAGTACCTCATCGAAAAAATTCAAATAGGCTGAGCAGTAACTCATATAGAGCGAACGCTCAGCCTGTTCATTTTATATATTTAAAAATAAAAGTAGGAAAACAACATGAGTAAAGACATTCATGATCACCGCATACTCATATTAGACTTCGGTTCACAATACACCCAACTCATCGCTCGTCGTGTGCGTGAAATTGGCGTTTATTGTGAATTATGGGCTTGGGATGTTACAGAAGAACAACTGAAAGCGTTTAATCCAACCGGTATTATTTTAGCCGGCGGACCTGAGTCGGTCACTGAGCATAATTCACCACGTGCGCCAGAATATGTGTTTAATGCCGGTGTACCTGTTTTAGGTATTTGCTATGGTATGCAAACCATGGCTGAGCAATTAGGCGGCAGCGTTGAAAGCTCTGAGCAGAAAGAATTCGGTTATGCTGCGGTTGAAGTTATTACTAAATCTGCACTCTTTAATGCCATTGAAGACCATGTGAGTGAAAACGGTAATGCCTTGTTAGATGTCTGGATGAGTCATGGTGATAAAGTATCAGCTATTCCTGCCGGCTTTGTTACGATTGCACAAACCCCTAGCTGTAAATATGCCGCAATGGCCAATGAAGAGAAACAATTTTATGGGGTGCAATTTCACCCTGAAGTGACGCATACCAAGCAAGGTTTACGTATTCTTGAGCATTTCGTTGTTGATATTTGTCAATGTGAAAAGCTTTGGACATCAGCGTCAATTATTGAAGATGCGATTGCCAAAATGAAAGCACAAGTCGGTGATGATGAAGTCGTACTGGGTTTATCGGGTGGTGTTGACTCATCAGTTGTTGCCATGCTGTTACATCAGGCGATCGGTGATAAATTAACTTGTGTTTTTGTTGATAACGGTTTATTGCGTTTAAACGAAGGCCAACAAGTCATGGATATGTTCGGCGACCATTTTGGTTTGAATATCATTCATGTTAATGCCGAAAGCCGCTTCTTAGACCGTTTGGCTGACGAGAGTGATCCTGAGAAAAAACGTAAAATTATTGGTAATGTTTTTGTTGAAATTTTTGATGAAGAAGCCAATAAACTCAGTAATGCTAAATGGTTAGCCCAAGGTACTATCTACCCTGATGTTATTGAGTCAGCCGCGTCAGCAACCGGTAAAGCACATGTGATTAAGTCACACCATAATGTGGGTGGCTTACCTGAGCATATGAAACTTGGCTTAGTTGAGCCATTACGTGAATTATTCAAAGATGAAGTGCGTAAAATAGGCCTTGAGCTAGGGCTACCTTACGACATGCTTTATCGTCATCCATTTCCTGGACCTGGTTTAGGTGTGCGAATTTTAGGTGAAGTGAAAAAAGAATATGCTGACTTACTACGTCGTGCTGATCACATTTTCATTGAAGAATTGCACAAACATGACTTGTATAAAAAAGTCAGCCAAGCCTTTACGGTATTTTTACCGGTACGTTCAGTTGGCGTGATGGGCGATGCACGTAAATATGATTGGGTAGTTAGTCTACGTTGTGTAGAAACTATCGACTTTATGACCGCACGTTGGTCACATTTACCCTACGAGTTCTTAGGCCTAGTGTCTAACCGTATTATTAACGAAGTGGATGGTATTTCTCGCGTAGTTTACGATATATCAGGTAAACCACCCGCGACTATCGAATGGGAGTAACTGAGCCTTAAGCTGGTTAGAACATTCAACTCTGCGGCGGCAGTACTCGCGAGTAAACTAGGCTCGGTGCTACCACCTTGAATTTGAATCTTCTTCCTGTGCTGATCACCTCAGTTATTTTTCATTAATATTATAAAACCCTAAGGTGTAAATCTTGGGGTTTTTTATGTACAAGCTGTTAGGGTATGCTGCGATCGTATGGATGTGAAGACGCAGCGATTTTAACTATACCAAGGCGAGAATAATGACAATTGAAAGACTAGAGACTAAAGCGCGCATGAGCCGCATAGTGAAACACAATGGCACAGTTTATTTATGTGGTCAGGTTTGCGCTGACGCCACGCAAAGTATTACTGAGCAAACACAAACTATGCTAGATAAGGTTGAGGCCTTATTAGTAGAGGCAGGTAGTTCAAAACAGCATATGTTATCAGCAACAATATACCTAAAAACTATGACTGATTTTGCTGCTATGAACACAGTATGGGATGCTTGGGTGCCAGTAGGTTTTGCACCCGCTCGTGCTTGCGTGCAAGCGGCTATGGCAAGAGATGTGCTTTTGGTCGAAATAAGTGTTGTTGCTGCTTTAATATAATAGACTAGACAATAGATATTTAAGCAGTAGGCCAATTATGTTGATGTTACAGCAATCATTAAAAACTACCTTTGGGTTTGATGAGTTTAGAACCGGGCAAGAGCAAACGATAACGCAGTTGCTTAATGGTGACTCTTCCTTAGCCATTTTCCCTACCGGTGCCGGTAAGAGTTTATGCTATCAATTAGCGGCAATAAATTTACCGCATTTAACCTTGGTGGTATCGCCCTTATTGGCCTTGATGAAAGACCAACTCGCATTTTTGCATACAAAAGGTATTGCCGCGGCCAGTATAGATTCAACATTATCATTTGAAGAGAGTCAACAAATTACCCGTGACGTTCGCTCGGGTAAAATAAAAATTTTGATGGTTTCAGTTGAGCGTTTTAAAAATGAGCGCTTTCGTCAGTTTATTGAAGCTATTGCTATTTCTATGTTGGTGGTAGACGAAGCACATTGTATTTCAGAATGGGGTCATAATTTTCGACCTGATTATTTAAAATTGCCACGTTATCGACAAGAGCTCAATATTCCCTTAGTGCTTTTACTTACAGCCACAGCCACTAAACAAGTTAAGCAGGATATGGCTAATAAATTTGCCATTACTGATGAGCACATAGTGCAAACAGGTTTTTATCGCAGCAACTTAGATCTATCTGTTTTGCCGGTCGCAGAAAAAGAGAAAAACCAAACACTGGTTGATTTAATTGGCCAGCACCAGGGGTGCGGTATTATTTATGTTACTTTGCAACATAGTGCTGAAAAAGTGGCTGACTTTCTGCAACAACAAGGTATAGCGGCAAAGGCTTACCATGCCGGCTTTAAAGATGATGTGCGCAAGCAAATTCAGCAAGACTTTATGCAAGGAAAAACCCCCATTATCGTCGCAACTATCGCCTTTGGTATGGGGATAGATAAAGCTAATATCCGTTTTGTTATTCATTATGATTTACCCAAATCCATTGAAAATTATAGTCAAGAAATTGGCCGGGCAGGTCGCGACAAAGCTAATGCCGGCTGTTTTACTCTGGCCAATCTTGATGGTATTCATACCGTAGAAAACTTTGTTTATGCTGACACACCTGAACGCTCAAGCATCGACTATGTTTTGCAAAACATACGTAACGAAATGCAAGATGGCCAATGGGAACTGCAAGTGCTGAGCTTGTCAAATGCCAGTAATATTAAACAGCTGCCATTAAAAACCTTATTGGTTCAGTTAGAATTACTTGGGGTTATTGACGCTAAATTTAGCTACTTTGCTGATTTTAAATTTAAATTTGTTACACCAAAAGCGCAAATCATCAGCGCATTTAATGCCGAGCGTAATGAATTTTTAGCACAAGTCTTTAATTGCGCAAAAATGAAGAAAATTTGGGGTGAGCCCGACTTTGATCTTATGTATGCGCGTCATCAAGCGCCGAGAAAACGTATTGTCGCAGCGCTTGAGTATTTAGCAGAGCAGCAGCATATTGTTTTGGAAACGAAAAAGGCAACAGAAGTCTTTAGTGTCAACATGGTGGCGTTAGAAAATAATGCTTTGGTTGATACGCTTTTTGATTACTTTTCTGACAAAGAGCAAGCCGAAATCGAGCGTATCACTAAGCTGGTCGCGTTCTTTCAAAGTGAACATTGTTTAACTCAGCAGCTCTCGCAATACTTTGATGATCAACGTGCACCAAAAAACTGTGGGCATTGTTCCGTTTGTCGTGGGCAGGTGGCAATATTACCTTATTCAAGCAATCATCAAACGGTGAGTGTTGACAATATTGCTCTCGGTATTAAGCAGTTGCAACAGCATTTTTCAACGTTAAAGTCTCCTGCTGGTCAATCAGCTAATATCTTATCTATTGATACTATTTGTCGATTTTTGTCTGGCATGAGTGTGCCGTTATTTACCCGTGCTAAAGTGCGGCAATTAAGTTACTTTGGCGTTTGTCAGTATATGCGCTATAGCGAAATTAAAGCACAAGTCATACCTTTGGTATAACTTGTGCTGGCGAGATATTAGGCTGATCAAAAAAGGCACTTCATCAGTGCCTTTTTTTAATCTCAGCTTAGGCTAATCTAGCTTAGTCTAGGCTTGAGTTAATAAATGTTAGTGATCGTGGCCACAGCCCTCTTCACCTTCAACATGAACATGGCCATGCGCTAACTCTTCTTCAGTGGCATCACGTACTTCTATAATTTCAACATCAAATTTTAAGTCCATACCGGCCAACGGGTGATTACCATCAACGGTAATCTCGTTTTCTTGTGCGTCAATGACGATAACGGTTTGTTCGCCTTCATCAGTCGTAGCGCGCAGCTGACTACCTACGTCTAAATCTTCTATGCCAGCAAACATTTCTTTAGGTACGGTTTGTACAAAGCCGTCTTCACGTTGTCCATAAGCATCGTCTGCACTGACTTCAACTTCAAATTTATCACCGGCTTTGTGATCAACTAAGGCTGATTCCAAGCCAGGGATCAGATAGTTAGAACCCTGAATTACCGCTAATGGGCTGTGATCATAAGAACTATCAATTAAGGTGTCTTCGTTATCAGATACCGCGTAATGCAGTACAACAACTTTGTTGTCGGTAATTTTCATATTATGTCCTATTCAGTGGTTGTGCTTAATTTGTAAGGTAAGGGTATTATTGTTAGAGCTGAGTCTTGGGTTTTAATTCTTAGTTCTGTGCTATTATCAACATCGTTAGCTAAAACGCCTTGTATGTAGATCTGCATATTACTGGCTTGATAAACCGCTAATACGTCACCGGCTTTACGCCAATTTTCACCAAGCTTTTTCTCGATGATATCACCGACGTTAGCCTCCATATCTTTGCCTGTTAGGGCAAAAAGCGCGCGTTTGTTTTTACCTAAATATTGCATACGAGCAACAGTTTCTTGGCCTAAATAGCAACCTTTAGTAAAGCTAATGCCATTGATTGCTTGCAGGTTTAGCATTTGCGGTACATATTCTGCGACATACTGTTGAGAAAGCATGGGAAACCCAGCTGAAATCTCTAGTAAGTTCCAAAGCGCACCGTCATAAACTGGAAAATCAAAGGTGGCAGAAATATCAGCTAATTTATCAACTTTATCAATAATGAGATAGCGGCTGATGTTGCCAGCAAGGTAAACCAAGGTGGTATTATTTTCGTGCACTACGGGTGTAAGTGTGTCGGGCACTTGTTGAAATAATGTCGCCATTTTAGCGGATGCTTGCTCGCCTGCAATGGCTAGATAAGCTAGTTCTATGTCTTGGCTTATTTCAACTTTAGCAAAGACGGCAAATTTCTTTAGTTCTGCCAAAGACTGCTCAATCGAACTTGTTGGTTGGAGTAGGAAAAATTTTTCTTCACGCTCCAGTAAACGAAAAGCAGAAAATACTTTACCTTTGGCGTTACAGTGCGCGCCAATAAGCAGCTTTGTCTGCGCCAAGGTGTCAACGTCACAGGTAACTTGCCCTTGTAGGTATTTGATTTGTTCTTGGCCCGTTAAGGTAATGGCGCCAATACTATCAAGCTTGATTGCAAATACTTCTGGTAATTCGTTATAACTAGGTAAGTTATTATTCATTATGTTCATCATCCGGCAATATGGCTGAAAAAAGGCTATTAACATCATAGGTGAGGACATTTATTCAGATTACAAGCATATAGCCGATTTTTCTGCTATTTTACTATTAAAAGTTTACTAATTTAATGATCAATTCGTGGCTATTTTAACTTTGGATTTGTTAGAATGTGGCGAGATTTTACTAATTAGAGTGATGTATGACATTAAAAGATAATAAACCTCGACTTCGCTGGGCTTGTCGACGCGGTATGCTAGAGTTAGATATACTTTTTATGCCATTTGTTGAAGAGGCTTACGATGAGTTATCTAGTGAACATAAAGCGACTTTTGAGCGTCTATTAGAGTGTCAAGATCCTGAGCTATTCGCATGGTTTATGGGGCACGAAACTTGTGAAGACAAAGAGCTTAACGCCATGGTGCAGATTATATTACAGCGAGTTAAACTATAATATTAAGGTATCGCCTTCTAGTCATAGGGCGATATTTAACTTATTATTTTATTTCGGTTTTACTTATCTTACCTTAACCGTTCTTTTCGGAATTAGCTTTTGGCTGGGATTTTTTCTGGCTGCTTTATTGGGCTTTATAATTTTTCTGTATCGCAAAGCCCCTGCGCCGCTAGCAAGTCAGTGGCTGATGTTATTTACCTCAAGCAAAGATAAAGCTACAGCGAATTTTGTTTTATCAGATACGGGTGAATGCCAATTTAACCATCAAAAAGCGTTGCAAATATCGGCTAACTCACAAATTAATTTGTGGGGCTATTGGTTGGTTTTTAGCAGCCAAGACGCCGTAACTACTCAACACTTTATTTTCAAAGATAGCTTATCTAGCAAAGATCAGGCGCGTTTGGCTCGCACTATCTTACGGGTAAAAAGTTATGGATGAAAAGCGGTGACTGAAAAGTTACGGGTAAAATACCTTATTACTCCACTGGTTTAAGTATAGTAATTTTTGCTTCTGTCAATAAATCAGGGAAGTCCAAGGTATAATGCAAACCTCGACTTTCTTTACGATCTAATGCTGATCTAATAATTAATTCGGCCACTTGGACTAAGTTTCGTAACTCCAATAAATTATTACTGACTCTGAAATGTCGGTAGTATTCTTCGATTTCACTTTGTAAAAGTTCGACTCGGTGCAATGCTCGCTCTAAGCGTTTTGTTGTGCGTACAATACCGACATAGTCCCACATAAATAACCGCAGTTCGTGCCAGTTATGTTGAATAACCACTTCTTCATCTGAGTCGGTAACTCGGCTTTCATCCCAGGCAGGAAGTGTTATGTAAGGTTTTGAGATATCTATTTTTTGTTCAATATCAATGGCGGCGGCTCGCGCAAATACTAGGCACTCTAGTAGTGAGTTACTTGCCATGCGATTAGCGCCATGTAGTCCGGTATAAGCGACTTCGCCTATCGCATATAAATTTTCAATATCGGTTTGGCCCTGTTGATTAATCATGACACCCCCACAGGTGTAATGAGCAGCAGGTACCACTGGCATAGGTTGTGTTGTGATGTCGATGCCAAGGGCCAGTGTGCGTTCGTAAATGGTTGGGAAATGCTGCTTAATAAAATCACTGGATTTGTGGCTAATATCTAAATACATGCAATCGGCGCCAAGTCGTTTCATTTCAAAATCGATCGCGCGGGCCACAATGTCACGTGGCGCTAGTTCAGCTCGTTCATCAAAGCTAGGCATAAATCGGCTACCATCAGGGCGAAGTAGCAGTGCGCCTTCGCCTCTTAGTGCTTCAGTCAATAAAAAGGTACCCGCCTCAGGATGAAACAAACAAGTAGGATGAAACTGATTAAACTCCATATTTGCAACGCGACAACCGGCGCGCCATGCCATAGCAATACCATCGCCACTGGCAACATCGGGATTTGAGGTATATTGATAAACTTTACTCGCGCCACCCGTGGCTAAAATAGTTTTATGGGCAAAAATTCGCTCAACGTGTTCATCATTTCGATTCCATACATAGGCACCAATACATTCACGTTCAGCATTGACTTTATTTTTTTGATAAACCAGGTCAATAGCGTTATATCGTTCAAAAATACGAATGCGTGGGTGATTTTTTACCTGTGATGCCAAGGTTATTTGAATGGCTTGACCTGTGGCATCAGCTGAGTGCAGAATTCTTCGGTGACTATGTCCGCCTTCTCGCGTTAAATGATAGCGAACATCTCCATTAGCAGCAGGTACATCTTGATCAAAATCAACGCCTTTATCAATCAACCATTCTAAGCAGTGTTTGGCATTTTCAGCCGTATGTTGCACTATGGCTTCGTCGCATAATCCCGCTCCAGCGATTAATGTATCAGCGACATGTGAGGCAATACTGTCATTTTCATCGAAGACGGCTGCAATCCCCCCTTGCGCATAAAATGTTGAGCCTTCGTTAATTTGGTCTTTGCTTAAAATAAGCACGTCGGCATTTTTGGCCAGATGCAGCGCAAGCGATAATCCTGCTGCGCCACTGCCGATAATTAAAACGTCACAATTGTGTTGTTGATTCATATATTCTTAAAATTAAGGTACAATAATCTATGACCCAATATAGCTTTTATTGTTGTTACAGAACAGCATAAAACTATTTTTATAAATAAAATTTAATTTTTTTCAATATTTATCGAACTTTTTAACATAAGGCTAGTCCTACTTGTTGCGTTTGCCATGAGTTGTTGCGTTTGCTATGAGCCAGATGTAAACCAGATGTAGATAAATGAGATAATGGCGAGTAGGAGATGGAGCTCAAATGAGCGAACAGAACGTTGACCAAAAGTTGGTTGAGCGGGTGCAACGTGGTGATAAAAACGCATTTAACCTGCTAGTAATTAAATATCAACATAAAGTAGCAAACTTGGTTTCACGCTATGTTAAAAATCATAGTGATGTGCCTGACATAGTACAAGAAGCATTTATTAAAGCTTATCGAGCTTTACCTAATTTTCGAGGTGACAGTGCTTTTTATACTTGGTTATATCGCATCGCTGTTAATTGTGCGAAAAACCACTTAGTTGCCGGAGGACGTAAACCTCCTGGCTCAGATATTGAAGTTGAAGATGCAGAAATGTATGACTCGGGTGAAGCGTTACGAGAGAATGCCTCACCAGAAAAATTATTACTGACCAATGAAATTAAAAATGTCATATTTAAGACCATAGAACAATTGCCGGAAGATTTGCGAACTGCGATCAACCTAAGAGAGTTAGAAGGCTTAAGTTACGAAGAAATTGCAACGGTTATGGATTGTCCTGTTGGCACGGTACGTTCAAGAATATTTAGAGCGCGTGATGCAGTTGATAAAAAAATCAGGCCATTGTTGCAGCAATAGTGAATGCAGTAACATTAAACTTAACAATATTAAGCACAACAAGATTAAATGCAAAAATAGCAAGCTCAACAGCAGTACACGCAAGCATAATAAATATAGTATTAGCTGATAAAGGTTTAGTCTTTTGTTAGCTAATGAATAAAAAGTTCTTTTTTTAAGGTGTTTTTATGAGTGAAAATAAGTTTGAGGCAGTATCGTCGATTGTAGATAATGATCAACAAAACGATGAACTATTTGATGAAATCCTCAATGACTCACACTTGTCAGCAACCTGGCAACGTTACCATTTAATGGGTGATGTAATGCGCGGTGAAACTTCTGATGTTATTAATTTTGATCTATCATCACAAATAGCGTCAGCGATTGCTGATGAGCCAACGATTTTAGCGCCTCACACTAGCAATAACCTGGTTGGAAAATTAAAAGCGAAAGTGGTGCAGTTTGCTAAACCCTTTGGTCAAATGGCCATTGCAGCATCTGCAGCCGGTCTTATGGTCATGGGCGTACAACAAAATAGCGCTGATACCGATGCGCTATTGCCGGCTAGTCAAGTGGTTAAAACTATGCCCTTTGGTGGTGTTGCAGAACCCGTAAGCTTAAATTTTCAACAAACTAGCCGCAGCAGTGAAAAACAAGCTTTTGTTGAACAACAAAGACGTTTCCAAGCGCTATTATCAGATCATCAACAACAAATTAAATTAAGTTCAGTTGATGTCAACCATACACAACCACAAGATAAGGCTGAAGAATCAGCTAAATGAAATTAATATCAATATCAAGTCTGCTGCTATTGGTTACCATTAGCACATCAGTAGCAGCCAATGAAAAAATTAGCACATCTGCAGCGGCCAATGAAGAAGACATTAGCACACCCATAGCGGCCAACGAAAACGAACAAGCCGAACCTTGGCTTGAGCGCCTCGCAACCTCTTTACAAACCCTTAACTTTAGTACGTCTTTTGTTGTGGTTAAAAACAATCAGGCAGAACCTTATCACTGGTTTCATGGTGTAGATGAAAGTGGTAATGAGTTAGAAATTCTCTCTTTGTTAAACGGCCCGCGCAGGGATGTTTTACGAAAGGACAATATTGTTAGTTATATCGAGCCAGAATTACCTCCATACTCAGTAACATCTCATCAAATAACCGGTCCTATTCCTGCTGTTTTGCGCGAAGGCGTCACTGCGCTTGGTCAAACCTATGATTTTATCTCTGTCGGCCGAAGTCGTGTACTAGGGCGACCTGCGCAATTAATTCGTATTGTTTCTAAAGATGTCTATCGTTACGGACACTGGCTATGGTTAGACCAAGAATCTGGTATGTTATTAAAACTCGCCTTGGCAAATCGTACTGGGCAATTATTAGAACAAATACAGTTTACCCATTTAGATATCACAAATGCTTTGAGTGAGAGTTTATTGCAATTACAGCAAACAACTTTGCCAAAAGTTATTGAAATTCCAGCCGGCTATCAAGAGCAAGTACTGCAATGGCAAGTTAAATGGTTACCTGAGGGCTTTAAACGTTTAAATGCCAATCGTCATCGAATTTCTACCACTAAAAAACCGGTTGAATTTATGCTTTTTAATGATGGTTTAGTCGATGTTTCTGTTTACGTAAATCCCAGTGAAGATACCCAACGTGCGACTGATTATGTTATGGATGGCGCGACCGTGGTATTGAATCAAGTTGTTAACGGCTTTGAAGTTAGTGTTGTGGGTAAAATTCCAGCAAAAACGGCAAAGGCCATTGCTGATTCTGTTGTTTTAAACAATCAGTCCACACCATGATAGAAGAACAAGCCACAGTCGTCGCTATTGACCACGACAATGTCACCGTGACCAGTTTGATAAAATCAGCTTGTGGTGGCTGTCAGCAAGTCGACAATTGTGGTAGTGGTCAGGTGGCGAAAGCTTTTCCACAGAAAAAACTTTCGTTGACCTTAACATCTTCACTAGCCTTAGAACTTGGCGATAACGTTGTGTTAGGCTTGAATGAAAGTGCTCTATTGCAATCGGCTTGGCAAGTTTATTTATGGCCGGTATTAGGCTTGTTACTTGCTTCTTGGTTTGGCCAATGGTTAGTGATTAACGCCATACTGCCTCATGAGATTTTTGCCATTTTATTGGGTATTGCCGGTGGTTTTTGTGGCTTTATGCTAGCTAAAAGGCAACAAATAAAAAGCGCAAGCTGTGCAAAACTGGCACCAAAAATTATCCGTCGAGAAAATCAAAACATCATGATTACAGAAATCACCGATTGAATCGCAACAAAAGATAGCCCCAGCGCGCTAAATTCGCTAAAATCTCGCCATTATTGAATTAACTATAAACTTATTTGACTTCCCATTTATGAAACATATTCGAAATTTTTCTATTATCGCCCATATTGATCACGGTAAATCAACGCTTTCAGATCGCCTAATTCAACATTGTGGTGGTCTACAAGAACGTGAAATGGAAGCCCAAGTACTTGATTCTATGGATATTGAGCGCGAACGTGGTATTACCATAAAAGCGCAAAGTGTTACTTTAGACTACAAAGCGAAAAACGGTGAAGTGTACCAACTCAACTTTATCGACACGCCAGGTCACGTCGATTTTTCTTATGAAGTTTCGCGTTCACTAGCGTCATGTGAAGGTGCTTTACTGGTTGTTGACGCCGGTCAAGGTGTTGAAGCCCAAACAGTAGCTAACTGTTACACCGCGCTTGAAATGGAACTGGAAGTCATCCCTATTCTAAATAAAATTGATTTGCCACAAGCCGATCCTGAGCGTGTTAGTGAAGAAATTGAAAATATTATCGGCATTGACGCTACCGGTGCTGTGACCTGTTCGGCTAAAACCGGTTTAGGTATTGAAGACGTACTAGAGACTATTGTTGAGAATATTCCACCTCCAGAAGGTGATCCTGATGCACCGCTGCAAGCACTTATTATTGATTCGTGGTTTGATAACTACCAAGGCGTAGTATCCTTGGTTCGAATTATGAATGGCCAAATTAAAAAAGGCGATAAAATGGTGGTGATGTCGACAGGACAACATCATATTGTCGACAAGGTGGGGATTTTTACGCCGAAACAAAAACCGACCGGTATATTAAAAGCGGGTGAAGTTGGTTTTATCGTTGCGGGTATTAAAGAAATTCACGGTGCACCGGTAGGCGACACAATAACTATCTTTAAAAAAGAAGCGCAAAAGGCTTTGCCGGGCTTTAAGAAAGTTCAGCCACAAGTTTACGCCGGTATATTTCCGATCAGTTCAGAAGATTATGAAAACTTCCGTGATGCTTTAAATAAACTTAGCTTGAATGACGCGTCTTTGTTTTTTGAACCGGAAAACTCATCAGCACTAGGCTTTGGTTTCCGCATTGGTTTCTTGGGCATGTTGCACATGGAAATTGTGCAAGAGCGCCTAGCTCGCGAATACGATCTTGATCTGATCACAACAGCGCCAACGGTAAATTATGAAATAGTTTGTACTAATGGCGATGTTATCTCTATTGATAATCCAAGCGATTTACCGGCAACAAATAATATTGAAGAAATTCGTGAGCCGATAGTGCAAGCGAATATTCTAGTACCTCAAGAGCATCTAGGTAATGTTATTACTTTATGTATTGAAAAGCGTGGTGTGCAAAAAGATATTATTTATCACGGTAATCAAGTTGCGGTAACTTATGAATTACCGATGGCAGAAGTGGTGATGGACTTTTTTGATAAGTTAAAATCAACCAGTCGTGGTTATGCGTCATTAGATTATAATTTCGTTCGTTTTGAACCGGCTGACATGGTCCGCGTTGATGTGATGATTAATAGCGACCGAGTTGATGCGTTAGCTATGATCACTCATCGCGCTAATTCTGTACCCCGTGGTCGTATGCTAGTTGAAAAATTAAAAGAGTTAATTCATCGACAAATGTTTGATATCGCTATTCAAGCGGCCATTGGTAACAATGTTATCGCTCGAACTACGGTCAAACAGCTGCGTAAAAACGTTACCGCAAAATGTTATGGTGGTGACATCTCTCGTAAGAAAAAATTATTGCAGAAGCAAAAAGATGGTAAGAAACGTATGAAACAAGTGGGTAATGTAGAAGTACCACAAGAAGCGTTTTTAGCTGTGCTTAAATTGGATAAATAAGAATACCGAGTTGATTAAATATCTGTTCAATGAAAGAGTAGAGCATTTAAGTAGTCAACCTGGCATTAGTTTAATTATTAAAAGATAGGAATAATATGGCAGTTTACTTTTCAATATTTTTAGTCATTATTACCGCAATTACCGGCATTGTTTGGTTAGCTGATAAGTTTTATTTAGCACCGCAACGTCAGCTTAAGTTAGCAGATGCGCAAGCTCAATGTGCATCACCTTTAAGCGAAAACATCGTGGCTAAATTAATTGAGCCATCAGCATTAGTGGATACTTCGGTACAAATTTTCCCGGTTATTGCTTTTGTGTTGATACTGCGCTCGTTTATCTATGAGCCGTTTCAAATACCTTCTGGTTCTATGATGCCGACCTTACTTGATGGCGATTTTATCTTAGTGAATAAGTTTAACTATGGTTTGCGCGATCCCGTAGTACGTAATAAATTTTTTCAAGTTGGCTTGCCAGATCGTGGTGATGTTGTGGTCTTTAAATACCCACGAGATCCACAAATTGATTACATCAAACGTGTGATAGGTTTACCAGGCGATAGAGTAATATATAAAAATAAAATTTTATATATCAAACCAGCCTGTTTGGCTTCTGATGCAAAATGTCCTGATTTTGAGCAAGTAAAACAAACCTTTAAAAATAAAACCGATTATAACGACGATGGTATGCCATTAACGCGTTACACCTCAACCATGGCTGATAAAACACATGACTTCTTAGTCAATGAGCAAATTTTACCGCGTACACAGCATTACTTTCAGCAAAGTGGTACACAAGCGAATGAGTTTTTTGTGCCTAAAGGTCATTACTTTGTTATGGGCGATAATCGGGATAATAGCTTAGATGGACGTTTTTGGGGCTTTGTGCCAGAAGAAAATTTAGTCGGTGAAGCGGTTGCTATTTGGATGAGTTTTGATTTTGATCGTACACCAGACAGCTTTTTACCACATTGGATACCAACCAACGTGCGTTTTTCTCGAATCGGTGGAATTGAATAACTGTGTTACATACTCCTGCCGCGATTGCGCGGCTTTATAAAAAAATTGGCTATAGTTTTAAAGAGCCTAAATTATTATTGCAAGCATTAACACATAGAAGCGCTAAAGGTGCTCATAATGAGCGATTAGAGTTTTTAGGTGATTCAATTTTAGGTTTTGTTATTGCAGAGTCCTTATATCAAAAATTTCCAAAGCAGGCCGAAGGCGATTTAACGCGTATGCGTTCAAGTTTGGTTAAAGGTGTTACTTTAGCTGAGGTGGGTCGAGACTTTGATCTAGGTCAATATTTGATTTTAGGACCTGGCGAATTAAAAAGTGGTGGTCATCGAAGAGATTCGATCCTTGAAGATGCCATTGAAGCCATCATAGGCGCTGTCTATTTAGATGCCGACTTACCCACATGTCAGGCATTAATTCTCAGCTGGTTTGAACAGCGCTTAAGTGACATCAAGCCAGGCAATGAACAAAAAGACCCAAAAACACGTTTACAAGAGTATTTGCAGGGAAGAAAAATTCCTTTGCCACAATATGATGTAATTAATACCACGGGGCAATCACACAATCAGCAGTTCACAGTGCGTTGCACAACAAGCGTAGTTGTGAAGGAAGTGATTACTAAGGGTAGTAGCCGACGTAAAGCTGAGCAATCAGCTGCTTTGCAGGTTTTAGAATTAATAGAACAAGCTTAATAGCTTGTTTGACATTTAAGTTGATAACTAGATTATGACAACAGAACAAACCTATTGCGGTCTTATTGCCATTGTTGGCCGCCCAAATGTTGGTAAATCAACATTACTAAATACTTTGCTTGGCCAAAAGGTCAGTATTACCTCACGTAAACCACAGACCACACGTCACAGAATATTAGGTATTTTAACCGAAGGTAATCATCAAGCTGTTTTAGTTGATACCCCTGGCCTACATTCAGAAGAAAAGCGGGCTATTAATCGTTTAATGAACCGTGCTGCCAGTAGTACCTTGGCAGAAGTTGGCACTGTAGTGTTTTTAGTTGAGGGTACTCATTGGACAAGTGACGATGAAATGGTACTGACCAAAATTAAAAACAGCGGTGCTCCTTGTGTATTAGTGGTTAATAAAATTGACAATATACCGGATAGAGACACTTTGTTACCGCATTTACAGAAGCTAGGTGCTATGCACGATTTTGCTGATATTGTGCCAATTTCAGCGAGTAAAGGTGATAACGTTGAGGCGATTAAAAAAATCTGCCTTAACACCTTACCCGAAGCCGAATTTTGGTTTCCTGAAGATTATATTACCGATCGCTCAAGTCGATTTATGGCCTCTGAAATTGTGCGTGAAAAACTCATTCGCTTTACAGGTGATGAATTACCTTACTCAACGACGGTTGAAATTGAACAATTTAAGATTGATGAAAAAGGTATCTTGCATATTAACGCGCTGATCTTAGTCGAAAGAACGACCCAAAAGCGCATGGTTATTGGCAATAAGGGTGAAAAACTGAAAGTTATTGGCCAAGAAGCAAGACGTGATATGGAAAACCTATTTGAACGTAAAGTGTTTTTAGAGACTTGGGTGAAAGTTAAATCAGGCTGGGCAGACGACGAACGCGCCTTAAGAAGCTTAGGCTATGGTGACGATTACTCAGGTTAGTTTGATATATGCGGGCTTAATTTACTATTCACAAAGTCGTTGATTAAGCCTCGCCTACATAGCGTTAGGTACTTAGGTTCAGTTTGTAACTGCTACTTGAGTCAATAAAAATTTTATTTTTCGCTTTCTGAACAGTGCTTAAATGCCACTGGTCTAACTTGGAATCTAGATGCTAGAAACTACGCAGTCAGCTTTTGTGCTCCATAGTCGACCCTATCGAGAGAATCAGCTGCTAATTGATTTGTTAACTGAGCATGACGGCAAACTGGCGGCGTTAAGTTATGTCGGTCATTCAACAAAATCGAGCCGTAAGGCACTATTACAACCTTTTCTACCGATCAAAGTCACCTTGAAAGGGCAATACAACTTAAAGAGCTTAATTCGAGTTGAGCCGATTGGAAAATCTTTTCTTTTAAAGAAAAACGCCTTATTCAGTGCTTTTTATATTAATGAATTGTTGGTTAAGCTGCTTGGCGACAATATTGCTTGCGAGGCGCTTTTTCAGCAATATAAAATGAGCTTAGGAGCTTTAGCACAAGCGAGCAATATTGAGATTTGTTTGCGAGAATTTGAATTGATGCTGATGGATGAGTTGGGTCTTTCTTTTGATTTTTCATTAGTCTTTGAGCATAGTGCAGAGGGCTTCTATTACCTGCCAGACGAAGGCTTCATCCCAGCTTATACAAAATTAAAGCAGCCTTGTTATAATCGTTGGCATTTACAAGCGATTGCCGAGCGCGATTTATCGACACCAGAAGTGCTCAATACCTTTAAAGCTTTGATGAGACAAGTGATTAATCATTTACTTGATGGTGTACCGCTCAATAGCCGAAAACTCTTTAGTAAGAAAGCATAGCAAGGCCATGATTAAGTTTCTAAGTTAAAGCGGTAAACTTAGTGATGTAAGCTGTTAAAATTAATCCAGTAAACATTTAATCCAGTAAACATAATAGAGATTGTATATGAAAGATATTTTATTAGGTGTAAACGTAGACCATATTGCCACATTAAGACAAGCACGTGGCACTAATTATCCTGATCCTGTCTATGCGGCTTCTGTAGCCGAGCATGCTGGTGCTGATGGTATCACAGTGCATTTACGTGAAGACCGTCGCCATATCCAAGATAGAGATATTTATGTACTAAAACAAACCTTACATACACGGATGAATTTTGAAATGGCCGTCACCGACGAAATGTTGGATATTGCCTGTGAAGTTAAACCCGTATTTTGTTGTTTAGTGCCGGAAAAACGTGAAGAGTTAACCACGGAAGGTGGATTAGATGTTGCTGGGCAACAAGATAAAATTAACGCCGCTGTAGCTCGCTTGGCAAATGCGGGTATACAAACCAGTTTATTTATTGATGCCGATAAAAAACAAATTGATGCAGCCGTACTCAGTAAAGCCACTTATATCGAAATTCATACTGGCCAATATGCTGATGCAGCAAGCGAAGAAGAGCAACAGCAAGAGCTTGCGCGCTTGGTTGAAGGCATTGAGTACGCTGATGGTTTAGGCTTAAAAGTTAACGCAGGTCACGGGCTTAATTACTTCAATGTTAAGCCAATCGCGGCGATACCCGAAATAATTGAGCTCAATATTGGCCACGCTATTATCGCCCGTGCGGTGATTGACGGTTTAGACAAAGCGGTTCGAGATATGAAGCGTTTAATGCTAGAAGCACGTGCTTTAGGATAACTTAGTACTTCGGAGGGTTAAAGTTTGTCAGTTGTGGGTATTGGTACTGATATAGTTGATATTCGGCGCATTGCTAAAATGTCTGAAAATGCGCAGCAACGCTTAGCCATGCGAATTTTAACGTCTGGTGAGTATCAGCATTATCTTACGTTAAAACAACCTGAGCGTTTTTTGGCTAAGCGCTGGGCTGGCAAAGAAGCCGCTGCTAAAGCGCTTGGCACCGGTATTGCTAACGGTGTTTCGTTTCAACATTTTGATATTGTGTCATTAGCGTCTGGGCAACCCACACTTGAGCTTAGTTTGCAGGCGTTAATGCTAGCTGAAAACCTGGGTGCTACTACATGGCATATATCACTTTCTGATGAAGTGAAATATGCCACAGCTTTTGTTGTACTATCAACATAGTTAATGACAGTAAGCTTAGTATGTAACGACATGTGATCAAGTTACGGATAAATTATGACTTGGCAATGATATATACCCTATACTTTTATTGAGAGGAATGAGTTTTTTATCAGTTGATGTGGATTGGGGGAGTTGATATGCCGTCGCAAAAAAATCCTATTATTGATAGGCGAAAAGCAGTACCTGAGCAATCAATATGGTGGTCTAAACTCTCTCTGGCACAAAAGTTTTCTGTCAGTAGTTTAGGGAAGTTTGGTTATGAACTCAGCTTTATTCGCAATGATGAAGGACATAGCTTAGCGGTATTAAGGTCTGACTCAAGCATTGCTGTGATTACTGAAGATGGCGACATTAACACCTCGCCAACTATAAAAATGCGTTAACTATTTTCCTTGTTTTTTTTAGTCCAATCTCGTTATATTTGCAATGCCTGCTTCAATATCGTTGATAAAAGCTTGAGCTTCTACTAGCACCAAATCTATTTGTTCAAAAAATTCAAAAAATTCTGGCTGTAAATCATCTAGGCCAATACCTCGTTTTAATTCTGTTTCAAGTTCATGAGTCACTTTCCCTAAACTGGGTACACCAGAGTAACAACAAGCACCGTTAAGCTTGTGTATTAACACTTTTAATTGCTCAATATCTTGAGAGATCAGCGCTTCAGAAATGTTTGCTTTGCTTTCTGGCAAACTGTTGACCAAGCCAATAAACATATCTTTGGCCAACATTTTTTTGTGTCCTGCTCTTTGTAATGCCAGTTTCCAATCAATAATCTTTGGCCTAGAATCGTTAATAGGCCTAAGTGTTGGAGCAACAAGTTTAGGGTGATAAGCGAGTAATGTTGAATCACAATACTCATAAATACTATGATGCAACATGGCTTCATCAATAGGCTTTGTAATAAAGGAGTTAAAGCCATTGTCGAGTAATTTATCTTTTTCTTCCCCAAAGACATGTGCGGTCACCGCGATTATTGGGGTATGCTCATTAAGTGTTTGTTGACGAATAATAGCCAAAGCAGAAATGCCATCGAGTACAGGCATCTGTATATCCATAAAAATTAAAGCAAACTTCTCGTGTCGGCATAACTCTACTGCTTGAGCGCCGTCGGTAGCTGTGATGACATCTGTTACTTGTTCAAGTAACAGCTCATTGATCAATTTTAAATTGGCGTCATTATCATCAACTGCTAGTACTTTAATCGGCACTTTTTGTTCTGGTGATGTGATTAAATTGTTGGTTTTTAGAGTTTTTGTTGGAGAGAGCGCTTTACTCAAGCGCTGCACCGTTATGGGTTTACTGAGACAAGTTTTAGCACCACTTGAAATTAATGCTTCATGTAAACTAGGTGAATTACTATTGTTGGCTAAATGTATGGATGGAATAATATCTTTCAGGATAAATATAAATTTTTTCACTTCATTAAGCGCTGATGGCCTAACGTCATGGCCGATTAAAGCAAAGTCGAATGATGAGAGCAATTTTTTATTTGCCAGTAGTTCGTTCATATCACTGCGTTGGCTTATACAAGTCGTTTTCATTTGCCAACTTGCTAATATTTCACTGGTTGCTAAACGACTTGCGGCATGAGGCTCATAATACAATATTGCCTTACCAATCAGACTCTCTGGGGCAGGTAACTGCAAAGTGGGTATGGTATTTATTTCACACTGGAAGGTAAACCAAAAAGTTGAACCTTCATTTTCTATACTTTCAAAACCAATGCCGCCGTGCATTTCTGAGACTAAACGTTGTGAGATAACCAGCCCTAAACCAGTTCCGCCATAAATCCGAGTCACACTTTTATCACCCTGGCCAAAGGCTTCAAAAATTGAATTTTTTTGCTGATTTGATATGCCGATACCTGTGTCTTGAACTGTTACCCTAATTTTATAGCGGTTTTTGCCAATAACATGACCTTCAAGGTTGATATCCACCGAGCCTTTATCAGTAAATTTAATCGCATTACTGGCTAAGTTAACCATCACTTGTTTGATACGCATTGCGTCACCAATCAGTGAGTCAGGTAATTGAGGACTCACGCGCAATGATAATTCAATATTCTTTTTATGGGCACTAGGTGCCAGTAACGTCAGGGTTTCTTCAATGGATTCACGAATTGAAAACGGAATTTTTTCAATGATCATTTTACCCGCGTCAAGTTTAGAGAAGTCTAAAATATCATTAATAATGGATAGCAGGCTGGCCGCTGAACGTTCGATAGTTTGTAAGTGATCGCGCTGAGTATCGCTTAAGGGCGTTTTTAACACTTGTCGGGTAAAACCAATAACACCATTAAGAGGTGTACGTAACTCATGGCTCATATTGGCTAAAAACTCAGACTTTACCTTGTTAGCATCTTGAGCTTTACGTTTTGCAATATCTAACTCAACGTTTTGAATTTCAAATTGCTCTAAACTTTCACGTAAATCTATCGTGGCTTGATCAATACTACGTTGCATTTCATCTTGATAAGTGCCTAAAGATTGCGCCATGGTATTGATACCATTTTTTAAAAAGTTTAGCTCACCAACAAGTTGTCCACTGATACGACTATCAATTTTTCCTTCTCTAATGCGGTCTATCGCTAATACCATTGATGATATGGGGCGGGTAACGCTATTAATGAGTTTATAAGCAAACAATGCACTGATGATAAAGCCAACGAGCAAAATGAAAAATACTGTGCTCAACAGCTGTTGTTGAGCATATCTAATCGTACTCTTGTCAATGTGTATGGCGATATAGCCAATAATACTACTGCCTAAAGTGTCGTCACTGGTTTGTGCTGTAAATTCGTCAATAATAGGCGCGCGATAAATGAGGTAATCACCATAGTCTTCATACTGAATGCGTTTAGGCAAATTTTGTCCTGTTTTAATACGCATGGCAAGGGTGTCACCGTGATAAGCACTGGTCACGAACACTTGGTTGTTGACAGTGAATATGGCAATACTTTTTATAATGTCGGATTGACTGCGGTGGCTAAAGCCGATCAGCGTTCTTAAGCTATCTCTTTTTTTCGCTAATAATGGCTCAGCACTACTAATGGCAAGAGGAGAGATGATGCTATTGGCACGTTGATAAATAAACTGATCGAGTTCGCTATAGCGACTATAGGATAAGTAGCTAGCAACAACTAAACTGATTAGGGTCGTAGGAACGACCGTAAGTAAAATTACCCAATCTTTCAGGCTTATTTTATGCATTTTTTGTTGAGCTTTAGTGTAAAATCATTGGGTTAATAACACTATAATGGCACAGTTAAGACTAATACCAAATAGTAATCGTTCACTATGGCAGCTAATAGATAATTTATGCTGCTCCTTGATGGCAAACTAAGATAGCTATGGCAAATTTTTTTAAAGCAAGCCCGAAAAAAACACCAATACAACAACATTTAACCGTTAATGTTAGCCACCTTGATCAGCAAGGCTGCGGCGTTGCCTTTCAAGGTAAAAACCCAATTTTCATTGAAGGTGCACTGCCCAATGAAACGGTTGAAGTTAATGTGTATGAGCAAAAAAGTAAATTTGCAAAAGCAAAGTTATTACGTGTTATTAGCGCCAGTGCAGCGCGAGTAGAAGTTAAGTGTCGTCATTATTTTCAGTGTGGTGGTTGTAATTTACAGCACATGGACTACCCGCAGCAGTTAGCTTATAAGCAAGATAAAATAACGCAATTATTTGCTCGCCAAGCACTCAATGAAAGTCTGCCATGGCAGAGTCACCTTATTAATGATCCATGGCATTATCGCCGTAAAGCAAGAATTGGTGTGCAATATAATAAACGTGGCGCGCCTATTATTGGCTTTCGTCAACGTGAGAGCAGCCACTTAACTGAAATTAAGTCTTGTCCAGTAATCGTCGAAGCATTTGGTCATATTTTTACTGAGCTAAAAGAACTTCTGCCAAGGTTATCAGGTAAAAATGCCATCGGTCATGTTGAAATTATTGCGGCTAATGAGCAGGTGGTTGTGGTGCGACAATTAGTGAAAGCAACGGCGCAAGACAAAAAGCTTTGGCAACATTTTGCTGATAAAAATCAATGGCTAGTCTACTTTGATGATGGTAATGAGGTCACACCACTGACAGAAGATAAAACCTTGTTTTATGCCTTAACGGATTCAATACAAATTGAGTTTTCGGTGAATAACTTTATCCAGGTCAATCATCGGGTTAATAAGCAAATGGTGGAGCAGGCGCTGACTTGGTTAGCGCTTAATGATAACGACATTGTGCTCGACTTGTTTTGTGGCTTAGGTAATTTTAGTTTACCTATTGCCGAAAAGGTCAGTCGTGTTGTCGGTATTGAGGGCATCACAGTAATGGTAGAGAAGGCCCAAGAAAATGCGCTAAAAAATGGTATTCACAATTGCCAATTTTATCAAGCTGATTTGAACAGTGATTGGCAAGACCAGCCTTGGGCCACACAAAAGTATACTAAGGTGTTACTTGACCCTGCTCGTGCCGGAGCTTATCAAGCGTTAACGCAATTACTGGCCTTTAATGTTAATAAGATACTTTATGTCAGTTGTGATCCTGCGTCATTAGCCCGTGATGCAAAATTACTTATCGATCACGGTTATAAAATTGAAAAAATAGCCTTAATGGACATGTTTGCGCAAACAAAGCATGTTGAAACTATGCTAATGTTTAGCTTATAGCGTGGTTGAGAAATTGAATCACAGGTAGGGAGTTCCATGGTTTCTGTGCGTAAGTCACATCAAATGTCACAAGCAAGCTTTGAGCAATGGCTAGTGGCGCTTGAATTAGACAATGACAAAAAAGCAGCGTTAGAAAAATTGTATCAAAAAGTAAATTATTTATTTGATGATAGCACCTCTTGCCAAACTAAATCTTTAGAAATGGTGGAAATTCTATCGGGTTTAAATCTTGATACCGACTCATTATGCGCGGCTTTTATCTGTCCCTTGTATGAGTATAAGTGCATTAGCCTTGAATATATTAAAGAGAATTTCTCTAAACAAATATATTTACTGTGCAAAGGTGTTGGCCAAATGGACGCGATTAAGGCTTTACAGCAATCACAATCTAGCCTAGTCAATACCAATCAAATTGATAATATCCGCCGCATGCTCTTGGCGATGGTTGAAGATGTTCGCGCCGTTGTTATTAAGCTTGCAGAACGCTTATGCCACTTACGCTTGGTAAAAGACAGTGATGAAGAAACCCGAGTGTTAGCGGCTAAAGAAACCAGCAATATATACGCACCATTGGCCAATCGTTTAGGTATTGGGCAGTTAAAGTGGGAATTAGAAGATCTTTCTTTTCGTTACTTGCACCCTGAGGTTTACAAAGAAATTGCCAAGCAACTGGATGAAAAACGTCTCGACAGAGAACGCTATATGGCTGAATTTGTTGATAACATATCTCAGCAATTAAAATCCTCTGACATTAAAGGTGTTGTTTGTGGACGTCCTAAACACATCTATAGCATTTGGAAAAAAATGCAACAAAAGTCGTTAGACTTTGAACAGCTATTTGATGTGCGTGCCGTACGCGTTATTGTTGATGAATTACAAGGTTGCTATGGCGCATTAGGGCTAGTGCACACCAGTTGGAAGCATTTGTCTAAAGAATTTGATGACTATGTTGCAACGCCAAAAAGTAACGGCTATCAATCCATTCATACCGTGGTTATCGGCCCCGAAGGTAAAACAATAGAGATTCAAATTAGAACACAACAAATGCATGACGATGCAGAATTAGGTGTCGCGGCACATTGGCGTTATAAAGAAGGTAATGCCAGTGGTAAAACCTCAGGTTTCGATGAAAAAGTCAGTTGGTTAAGAAAAATCCTACAATGGCAAGAAGACGTGTCAGAAAGTGGCGAATTACTTGATGAACTGCGTAGTCAAGTATTTGAAGACCGTATTTATGTTTTTACCCCAGGTGGTGATGTGGTTGACTTACCCAGTGGTGCAACCCCTTTAGATTTTGCTTACTATATTCACTCTAATGTCGGTCACAGTTGTATTGGCGCAAAAGTATTTGGTCGAATAGTTCCTTTTACCCATCTTTTGCAAACCGGCGATCAAGTTGAAGTCTTGCGCAGCAAAACACTCAATCCGAGTAGAGATTGGTTAAACCCCAGCTTAAATTATCTCCATACACCGCGTGCTCGGGCCAAGGTGCAACATTTTTTTCGCTTACTTGACCGAGATAAAAACCTTGCTGCCGGTAAAGAAATGTTAGACACCGCATTGGGTAAGTTACAGTTATCTTTGGCTAAAGTTGATTTTTCTGCGGCGATAGAGCGTTTTAATTTTACGACAAAAGATGACTTGTTTGCTGCGGTAGGCTCAGGCAGTACGCGCTTGTTACAAGTTGTTCATTGTTTACAACAGCAAGACGAAAAGTTAAAACCTGAAGTAGATATTGATCCGCAAAGCTTAATTCGTCAGCCCCAACAAGCTGACACAGAAGCTGCTGATAATAATGGTATTACCGTTTCAGGTGTTGGTAACTTGTTGACTCACATGGCGAAATGTTGTCATCCTGTGCCGGGCGATGAAATCGCTGGCTTTATTACTCAAGGACGTGGGATTTCAGTGCATCGGGTTGACTGTGAACAGCTCGCCAACGCACTGAATCAGCAACCAGAGCGTGAAGTAGAAGTACAGTGGGGCATAAATAACAAAAAAAGTTATCAAGTGAGCATCAACATTATTGGCGGTGATCGCCAAGGCTTACTCAGAGATATCTCGACGATTATTTCCAATGAAAGAGTCAGTATTATTGGTATTGAAAGTCATACCGATAACGCTAAACAAAGTATGAGCATGACCATAAAAGTGGAAATAGCCAATAACGAAGCGTTAACGCGCTTATTAGCTAAATTAAAGCAGTTAGATGACGTTGCAGAAGTTAAACGATTATAACCAGTAACTAAGTCATTTTAACGACAAACTCTGTTACAGGGTCAAGAAAAAATCACAGCGTGTGAGATGTGAATTAGGCAATCCTAGAAAAGGTTGCCTTTGTGATAGCAAGCCAATTTTTTCGTTGATATTACCCCTCAAATTTTTATAAAAAAATGTCCTCAGATTACAGTCGTTTCATTATTTAATATTTATCGGGTGATAGCCTTTGACGTGTTACTCCTTTGAATTAAACTATTAAATTCATCTCTAAGTTCTTTCGATTTTTCTGTGCCCTCTTTTTTGTTGAATGCTTGCATCCACTTTATTCCTTCAGCAGATATTTCCCATTCCATGGACGAATAACCCTCTTTTAAAGTCCATGCTGTAGCCATATCCCATTCACCACTTTGCAGCCTTATAATATAAGGTACTTGAGTTCCCGCTGTTTTAGATGCTGGGAAATAATGGTCTGTGATTATTTCCATAGCTCTATCCACTTTTCCGGGTTTAAAGTCGGTATAGGTAATGGACATGTACTCAACGTCGGCGAACTTTTTAGGCTTTTGTTCTTCAGCATCAATAGTAAACGGCATTACAGTTAACAAAAAAGATAAACTAACCATGATAGCCTTTCTCATCATTATTTTCCTTTTGTAAAGTTTATTTTTTACTGCCTGTTTTATTCACTTTAAAAGTTTAGTATAAAAAAAATACAATAACGAATCACCAATATCTTAATATTAAGGAATGTAATATATTGGCTTAATATGATGAATTAGGATGCTAGATTAGCGATACAAAGTCGTAGGTGCTGTATAGCGCCAAGATAAATAGGCAGGATATTTAAAAATGTTGAATGACAAACCCTCAATAGAAAAACTTCGTTGGATCATGTCCGAGTTACGTAACCCTGAAACGGGTTGTCCTTGGGATCTGAAACAAACCTTTGCCTCTATTATCCCCCATACCCTTGAAGAAGCTTACGAAGTAGCTGACGCTATTGAGCAAGAAGATTTTACTGAGCTGGAAAAAGAGCTAGGCGATTTATTGTTTCAAGTGGTGTTTTATAGCCAACTTGGTGAGGAAGAAAAGCGTTTTGACTTTAACAGTGTGCTGAGTGCTATTTGTGAAAAATTGATCCGCCGTCATCCCCATGTTTTTGCGAGTAGTGACTTTGAATCTGAGGCGCAAGTCAAAGCTAACTGGGAAAATGAGAAGATTAAAGAGCGTCAGCAAAAAAATGACGATAAAAAATTAAGTATTTTAGCCGATATTCCGCGTAATCTGCCGGCGTTATCACAGGCAGCAAAAATTCAAAAACGCTGTGCCCATGTCGGCTTTGATTGGCATAATATTGATGACGTTTTTGCTAAAGTTGAAGAAGAAGTGTTAGAGGTCAAAGCGGAGTTACATCGAGACGATACCGCTTTAGCTGAAGAATTGGGGGATTTAATGTTTGCGGTAGTCAATTTGTGTCGACATGCTAAACAAGACCCTGAAGCTTTACTGCGCCAAGCAAATAATAAGTTTACTCGGCGCTTTTATGGCGTTGAAGCGCAAGTTAATCGCGCGGATAAAAGTTTTGAACAACATTCGTTAGACGAGCTTGAAGCCTTTTGGCAACAAGTGAAAGTTTCTGAAAAATCCTAAGCTTAATTAACCTGAGTTAAGGTTAGTTAAGCTTAGTTAATAAAATTATTGAGGTAAAAATGAGTTCACTACCCGCATTAGTTGACAGTAAAATAACGCTAAACAATAAAGTACTCACCTTAACATTCAATCGCCACGACGTGCGTAACGCCTTAACGGGTACTGCCATTGCCGACGATATTGTCAATACCGTTGAATGGATTAATCGTACACCTGAAATCGCTGTGCTGATTATTACCGGTGACGGCTCTGCGTTTTCTTCTGGTGGAAATATAAAAGATATGGCTGAGCGCACTGGGGATTTTGCCGGTGATGTACAAGCACTAGAAAGACGTTACCGAGAAGGTATTCAACGTATACCATTAGCTTTACACAAATTAGAAGTACCGGTTATTGCGGCGGTTAATGGCCCAGCAATAGGGGCGGGTTTTGATATTGCTAATATGTGCGATATGAGAATAGCATCAACAAAAGCTAAATTTGGTGAAACCTTTGTTAACTTAGGTATTATTCCAGGTGATGGCGGCGCTTGGTTTATGCAACGCTTAATTGGTTATCAAAAAGCCGCTGAGTTAACCTTTACTGGCCGTGTAATCGATGCGTTAGAGGCAAAAGAAATGGGTGTGGTATTAGATGTAGTTGAGCCAGAATATCTACTTGAAAGAGTACAAAAGCTAGCAAACGAAATAGCGGCTAAACCTGTGGCGTCGTTACGGTTAACAAAACGTTTAATGAAGTTAGCACAGCGTACAGAGTTGCCCGATTTTCTTGATATTTGTGCCGTGTTTCAAGGCATGTGTCATAACAATCCAGAGCATTTGAGCGCAGTAAATACCATGATCGAAAAACTGGCAAAATAACAGTGACTCACAAAGGTTAACTCACGCGTTAACCTTTGTGAGTATTAGTTATGACTCTTTTTTACTCTTCGTTTGACACATAACTTCACACTTAACTTCACACTCAGTGCTAATGCATAAACAGTTATTAGCTTACTTTAATGCTAGTAGATGTTTAGTTTAACGCACTGCTTAATTTTGTAATAAAGTTATCTATAGCCGTTTTATCAATATCTAAATGAGTGACTAGTCGCATAGGGTTGCCCGCAGATAATAGTATTTTATCTGCCTTTAATTTGTCGAGCAAATTAGCCATATCAACAGCTTCAGAGAATTTTGCGAAAACCATATTGGTCTCAACTTGCTCCAGATTGACTGAAATATCAGCAAACTGGTTTAAGGCATGCGCTAAATATTTCGCATTAATGTGATCTTGTGCTAATTTTTCTGGATTTTGCTCTAGTGCTATTTTGGCTGCTGCAGCGATAATACCGGCTTGACGCATGCCGCCACCCACCACTTTTCGCCAGCGCTTGGCACTTTTTATCAAAGCTTGTGAGCCAAGCAATAACGAACCTATTGGCGCGCCAAGGCCTTTTGATAAACAAATAGACACTGAGTCTACGTGTTGGCAAATTTCAGTAATATCGACATTTAATGCGCTAGCCGCATTGTAAACTCGCGCACCGTCTAAATGCAGGGCTAGATTGTTTTGCTGAGTAAACTCACGCGCTTTTACCATATAAGTTAACGGCAGGACTTTACCGTTAATGGTATTTTCAATACTGAGTAAGGTAGTACGAGCAAAGTGAGAGTCGTCAGGTTTTATTGCCGCCGCAAGCTTTTTAAAGCATAAAGAGCCGTCTTGCTCATTGGCTATCGGTTGTGGCTGAATTGAGCCTAAAATAGCCGCGCCACCGCCTTCAAACTTATAGTTATGCGCTTGTTGTCCACAAAGGTACTCATCACCTCTTTGGCAATGTGCCATTAGCGCTAATAAGTTAGCTTGTGTACCTGAACTACAAAACATGGCACTGGCAAAACCGTGTCGCTCTGCTGCCCAAGACTCAAGGTCATTAACCGTAGGGTCGTCGCCATAAACGTCGTCACCTACCTCAGCGTTTGCCATCGCCGTACGCATTGCTTTACTGGGGCGGGTTACTGTGTCAGAGCGAAAATCAATCATGTGGCACCTTAGGTTTTTAGGGCAAGATAGTGGTGATTAAAAAAAGCATCTTAACGCCATTTATTAGTCAAATGGATTAAGACACCTTTAATCAATAAGTTTTGTCAGAAGGTTATTCTTCAGCGAGTTCAGCATTGTGATAAATATTTTGTACGTCATCACAGTCTTCTAGCATGTTGATGAATTTTTCAAAATTAGCTAAGTCGTCTTCACCTGAAATTTCAGTATAGGTTTGTGGTACCCAAGTAATTTCTTCTACTTCGAGTTCAATTTCAGGCATGCTGTTGGCAAATTCTGTTTTGATTTTGAAAAACTCAGTATGTGGTGCGTAAACGGTAATAATACCGTCTTCAAGCTCAACATCAGTCACATCGATGTCAGCCATCATTAAGTTCTCTAACACACTTTCATCGTCTTCACCTTTAAAAGCAAATAGTGCTTGATGATCAAACATGTGTGAAACAGTGCCTGATGAACCAATTTTTGAGTAAGTTTTAGTAAAACATTGACGCACATCTTTAATGGTACGATTGCCGTTATCGGTTAAACAATCAATAATGACCATACAGTTGCCTGGGCCAAAGCCTTCGTAGCGTGATGCTACATAATCTTCGCCGCCAGCACCTATCGCTTTTTCTAATGCTTTTTCAATAACATGTGTAGGAACTTGATCTTTCTTTGCTTTTTCAATAGTCCGACGTAAAGCCAAGTTACCATCGGGGTCTACACCGCCATTTTTCGCTAGTACATAAATTTCTTTGCCGTACTTTGAATAAACTTTAGTTTTTTGACCTGCAGTTTTAGCCATTGATAATTTACGGTTTTGGTATGCTCTGCCCATCTGAATACGTCTCGTTGCTGATAATTAGAATTGCTATAGCTTAGATTCTAACGGGTAGTGTCGGCTATTTCTAGTACTTAGCCCATTTGAGCTTTCAAATTTTAAAATAGTAGGTAAAATTCACCCCTAACTAAGGTCAATTATTTACTCGTGTTCTCTGTCAACGTTAGCTGTACTTAACAACTTAGTTACTTATTGGAGGGTTTTGTTGAATATAATTTTTGTCGCTGATATTTTTGGTTTAACCGATGAGTTTAAGCACTTATGTCAGCAAGTTACTGCTAACCTTGAGCAAGGTCTTGGCGTTGAAAAATCCGATGGCGTGGAAAAAGCCTATGGCGTTAAATGCCATATGGTTGGCCCTTATCAACAACAACCGAAATCACTCACCTGTGAGCGTGACGCTTATCAGTACTTTATTGAAAACGTTAGTTTAGAGGGGTACGTTAACAAACTTGAGCAAAAGCTGTTGGCAATATCAGGCGGTAAATTGTTGGTGGGTTTTAGTGTTGGCGGCAGTGCTATTTGGCAGTTATGCGCACAAGGCGCGGTTAAGCAAAGCTTAGGGGCTATTTGTTTTTATAGTAGTAAAATTAGACACTTAACTCGGTTAACACCCCAAATTGCGACTAGGTTAATTTTACCTAGCGCAGAGCCACATTTTTCAGTGGCTGCATTGCGCGCTGTTTTACGAGACAAATCCACCGTCACACTTGAGCAAAGTGAATACTTACATGGTTTTATGAATCCATTATCAGCGAACTATGATGGTGATGGCTATTTATATTACCTTAAAAGGCTGGCTGATTTATTATCAAGACAATACTCGCAGCATATTTTGGAAGAAAAAATATTGAGCGAGTATTAGAGAATAGTGTTAATGGTAAATAGACAAGCCTAACTCTTGGGCTAAACTCGCCACTAAATTTGTGCCAATCACTGAGTTACCAAAGCTATTTAACGGCGGACTCCAAGTACAAATAACGCCATAGTTAGGCACTATCGCAATAACACCACCGCCTACGCCACTTTTTGCGGGTAAGCCAATAGAGAAAGCAAATTCGCCAGATTGATCATACATACCACTAGTGGATAATATCGCGTTCACTCGATGGGCATCTCTTGGCGTGCAAATAGCTTCTTTAGACACGGGGTCGATACCTTTATTTGCTAAAAATAGTAGGCTAGTTGCCAGTTGTTCACAACTCATGGCGACTGAACATTGGGTAAAGTAATGACTTAATACCTCAGGTATTTCCGATTCTATATTGCCAAAACTTTTCATTAAATAGCTTAATGCGGCGTTTCGGCTACCATGGGCTAATTCTGATTGGTAAACATAGTTGTCGACATAAATACTGTCATCATGAGCTATCGAGCGCATAAAACTTAGAAAGGCTAACTTACTAGAAGAAAAGTGGCTAGTGAGCACATCAGCCACTAATAAGGCGCCAGCATTTATCACTGGATTTCGGGGAATACCTTTTTCCCACTCTAATTGAATAATTGAGTTAAAGGGTTGCCCAGACGGCTCCATATTAACCCGTTGCCACAAGTCATCGCCGATACGGTTCATTGCCATAACCAAACCAAACACTTTTGAAATACTTTGAATCGAAAAGGGCTCTTGATAGTCGCCAGCGCCAACAGTTTTACCGTCAATAGTGGAAACACAAACGCCCATCTTTTCTGGGCTGACTTCAGCCAAGGCTGGAATGTAATCGGCTACTTTACCTTGAGTATAAAATTCTTGCTGTGCTGCGAGTAAGGTTTGTAATTTGACCTGCAAGTTGGAAATGTCTTTTATCATATAACGGACTTGTTTATCTTTTGAATAGCTTGCAATAATGCATGAGGGACCTTCATTATGCACAAAAAATGATACATGCCTAGCGCTTTGTTAGCCTTGCTATGTTTAGTGGGGTAAATGCCTAACCCTGTTGTTTTATCTTTTCCTCTTCTAGCATGAAAAGCTTATTTATTTTAGACAGTTGCAACATCAACTAAATAATATTTATGCTTTATTTTATTATTATTATTTTGTGCTGCCATGGGGTTTTGACATTATTTAATGCACTATTTATGCAGATATATAAGCGTAAGAATTTTATTGGGTACTTTTGATTTATCCAATTTTTACACCTTAAAGTCGTCAGGTTAAGTCGTATTTTTGTTTTTTAAGACAAAATAGAAACAAAAGCTAGCAGACCTTAACCAGCACCTCTAACTAACACATATTTATAGATTATAAAATAAGCTACTTGGTTTAGGGAAAAATCTACCAGCAAGCCATTATATTTTTTTTGTTCATATTATGTACAAAAAAAATTCCTTCTAGGGGTTTTCCCCTGCATGTTATAGGGAGTGTTCCTGATGGTCTTACCAGCTAAGTTCGAGTTAAATGAAAGGGTAAATAAAATATACTTTCACATATAGGCAGATAAAAATATGAAATCTATAATAAAAAACATTGCATTAAGCATGTCAATCGCAGGTATTAGCTTAAGTGCAACTGCTGCAGCAGTTATTGGTTCTCAATTAGAGCAACAATTACAAAACATGAAAGCAACCGACAGTGCAATGGTTGTGGTTTCATATGATCAATTAGATGCTTTAACCACTAGCCAGCTGCAAAGCTTATTAAACCTTGGATTAACGCAAGGTGTTCAGTTTAAATCACTACCTATTATTGGCGTAATGGCGAGTCCAGTTCAAATTAATCAATTAGCGGCTATGCCAGGTATTCGTTCTGTATTTGCTAACCGTTCGTTGGAATATTACAACGCAGAAGCACGAGAGATAACTGGTGTAGAAAAATTACAATCAAGCAAATTTGAAAACAAAAATGGTATGAAATTTACCGGTAAGGGCGTTACCGTCATTGTTAACGACTCTGGTATAGATGCGACTTTAGATGATTTAGAATTTGGCACTAAAGTTGTTGGAAATGTTCAAGGCATCACGCATGCTCAAGCACTTTCTTTAACAGGCGTTGATGGAATGTGGATTAAAGGCCAACCTAATACAGACTTAAATGTTGGTCATGGTACGCATTGTGCCGGTACGGTTGGCGGTTGGGGTACACACTCTGACGGTAAATATAAAGGTGCAGCACCCGGTGCTGACATTGTAGGTTATGGCTCAGGCGCGGGTCTTTCTATTTTAGATGCTCTAGGCGGCTATGATTTTGCTATTAGTAGTATTTGGGACTTTAATTCCCCCATTCGTGTGATGAGTAACTCTTGGGGTTCTAGTGGAAAGTATGACCCTGCAGGCCCGATATCTTTAGCGTCATATAAAGCTCACAGACTAGACATAATTTCAGTATTTGCTGCTGGCAATAGTGGTGCAGGCGAAGACACTCATAACCCATATGCTCAAATCCCTTGGGGTATGTCGGTAGGTGCTAGTACTAAGCAAGGCGATTTAATTGATTTCTCATCGCGTGGAAAACGTGGTGAAACAGGCGATTTCACTATGCCTGATGGCTCATCTTGGACCTATAAGAACGAAGTCACTATTGTTGCACCGGGTGTTGATATTATTTCGACCCGCGCTAAGACCAATATAGCCTCTAACGGTGGTGCTGACGATGTTGGCGTTATTGAAAACGAATACTTACCTTTTTACACCAGAATTTCGGGTACGTCCATGGCAGCGCCACATGTAGCGGGCATTGTTGCCTTAATGTTAGAAGCTAATCCTGCTTTAACAAATTTACAAATAAAAGCCATTATTCAACAAACGGCCACTAATATGCCAGGTTATCAATCTTGGGAAGTGGGCGCTGGACATGTCAATGCTTATGCAGCGGTAGCCGGTGCATTAGCTTATGACGAGCAAAATAGTGCTACGGTAAATAACCTCAATACATTTAATGCCAATGCGATCATTATTGATGATAAAACGCCTGAATCATTTAGTGTTTTATTTTCACCTGTGGGTGAACCCGAAGTACATCTATTTAATGTGGCTGATGATGCTGCATGGATTAGTGCTTCATCTGAAACGCTTGCCAATCTGGTTAAACTTAAATTGGAGGCGCCAGACGGAACCGTATATTTTGGTAACTTAACCACACCAGTCTTGAGCAGCACCATGCGAGTTTCTGCACCAGCACAAGCCGGAGAATGGAAACTGTCTGCTTTTGGCATAACCTCTTTGTCAGGTGTACAAGCTGATCCAACAGGCACCACTAATGGCCCAGGTATTCCTGAATTTATCGAGGGTGATATTGCAATTTTAACCTCGGGTGGATATGAAGGCTTGAATGATATTTCCAACCATCCTGCTGAAAGCGCGATTGAATTTGCGGTCAGTGAGCGTTTAATTGATAGCAAAAACAATAAGACTTATCGTCCGGATGCTAACTTAACACGTCAAGATTTAGCTCAATTTTTAGTCATGGGCCTGTCAATTAGGCAGCAACGTGATTTATTGAATGAACAAAAACCAGCGTTTACTGATGTTAGCAGTCAATATGCTCCTTTTGTAGATGCAGTCACAACACTTGGCTCTGCGCTAAAAGATAGAGTACAAAATCAATGGCCAGTTATGTTATCTAATGGTAGTGAATTTACCCCTCGAAAAAATGTCAGTAAGCAAGAATTAGCTTACTCATTAGTGCAAGGCCTAGGGTTAGAAACACAAGCATTAAACTTTTCTGGTGAGATAACGGTTGATTACAACGGTGAGCGCATTACTGTGATGGACTCAAGTTCTGTAACACCTGTCTTAAAAGGTTATGTGCAAGCGGCTATCGATATGTCATTAATGGGTGTACGTTTTGCACTTGAGCAAGGACCTTACGACTTATCACCTACAGTAGTTGCTTACTTTGAGCCAGCTAATAACATTAAGCGTGCTGACTATGCCGTTATTATTGGTCGAGCATATGATAGCTACTTACGTTAATCGTTAGTTGCAAATACAATCGCCAACCTTATATTAGGTTGGTTTTTTGTAGCTTAAAGCTTGCTAATTGTCTACTTTCAAAGTAATTTCTGTAAGTAAAGATTACAAAAAGCCTGAGTAAAACATCAGGCTCGCATTTAGAGGAAAAACTATGTTGCACATAAAAACTATAAAAAATATAACGACTAAATTTTTGGTCACAACGGCCATTTTTTTTAGTACCTTATCTTTCGCTTCCCAACCATTATCGGTCGACGTGCAGGGTAATAAAGTAGAAGTTATTGTTCATTTACCCGGTGATATTTCTGCAGACCTTACCTTACAGTTTGAAAATGCAGTCGGCCTAACTAAAGAGAGTTTAGGATTAAGTGCAGAATTAATCGATGTTACCTCATTAGACATTATTGACCGCTTACCTAGTGGGTTAAGTATTACCCCTGCAGCGGCCTTTCCAATGATGATCACCATTGAACCTAAAGCGAATACTGGATTTTCGTTCTCGGGTGTTGCGACAATAGATCTACATACTCATAACCTAGAATATACTGCCGGCACGCCTTTTCGCTTTTTTAAAGCACCATTAAACGGGGATTTTAAAGATATTACCGAGACATTAGGCTCTGGAAGCTTGCGTACTCGTGGCACAACAGGCAAATTTTCTCAATTTATAATTGTGGCTGATTTACGTGCACCGCTAGTGGTTGTTCAACAAAAAATCAATGATTTACAAACCGCGCTAACTGAATTTTCTCCGCAAATAAATGCGGCGGTTTATTCAGCGTTATTACAAGATATGAACGACATTAATCAGTTGATATCAATACAGGATTACAACACGGCAAGTAATAAGCTTAATGAGTTTAATCGTCGTATTAACGACAATCGTGGCATTAATATTCCAGATGTATGGCGTTCAAGCCGAGATATTCGTAATATTGCCGGTGAGTTGATGGCATTCTCAAAGACCTTGCGATTTAGTTTGCGTTTAATTAAGTAACGCAACCATTTTTTATATAGAGGTGTTGTTATGCCAGCTAGAATTACCGTTTGTTATCCTAACCAAGCAGCAGTAGAAAGTTTTCTTTATGAAGACAGTGGCTACCGTTTAGGGCGCTCAAATGAATGTGAACTTTTATTAGATCACCCTACGGTTTCTCGCCAACATGCTAAAGTTGCGCATACAAATAAAATTTGGCAACTTAATGATGAGCGCAGTCGCAACGGCACAAAAGTCAATGGTATTGCCATTACTCAGTCCACTTTAAATACGGATGCATTAATTTCGATTGGTGAATTAGACTGCTTATTTGAAACAAAATCATCTGAACAGCTTGATGCTATTATTACCCATAATCAATGGCGTTTATCCAATAGCCAATCACCCATATCAACCCCTTTAACAGAGCACTTACAACATAATTTGTCGGCACAACTGCAAAATATTATCATGTTAACCGGCACTCAGCGTGGCATAATTCTATTAGGTGAAACGCTACAAACTCTGACAGTTAGTATTGCTCATGGCATGCAATTAGCTGATTTTAAATTAGCTAAATTCGAAGGCAGTGTCGGCGCTATTACTCGCTGTTTTGAGTCCGGGCAAGCGGTTATTGCCATGGATGTTACTCGCCATGAACTGTTAAGCGCACGTAAGAGTATAGAAACCAAAAAAATATCCGCATTAGCCTGCATCCCTCTATTCTATGATGATAAAGTTGTGGGTGTTGTTTACACTGACAGTAAAATATCTGATAAAGTACTTACTGAATTAGATATCGAAATTTTAAGCACCATGAGCCAGCAAATTCAAACATCAGTTCAAGCAATATTACTGCAACAATCGATTGATTCGTTGCAAAAAATTCTCGATGATGACTCAATACGGATATCAGGTAAAAAAGACGCTAGTTTGCTTAATTTGTGCCATTAAATTTTATTAATAAATAGGCTGTATGAGCACTCCTGAAAAGCCAAAATTAATTAAGTCTGTTGAAGTATCACCACAGACAACGCAAATCATTCAACCTGACAATTCACTGGCCATAGGTGAATGTCTTGCTGGTCGCTTTGTGATTAAAAGCCTGCAAGGTAGAGGGCGTTATGGCTGTGTTTATAGCGCGTATGATCAGCAACTCGATGCTGTTATTGCGATTAAGGTGCTTGATAAATCTCTTAGCCAAAATGAAAAAAATTTAGCTGACTTTAAAAATGAACTATTATTAGTTCGCCAACTTAGTCACCCTAATATTATCCGCGTCCATGAATATTATCAGCATCAAGATTTACACTTCTTAACCATGGATTGGATAGAAGGTAGTAGCTTAGAAGAAATTATTGCTAGTCAATCTCTATCGATCAAACAAGTCAAAAATTTTATTAAACAACTACTGAGTGGTTTAGCTTTTGCACAGCAAGCGGGCATAACGCATAAAGATATTAAGCCCGAAAATATCATGATAGACACCTCAGAACGGCTTTATATTGCTGATTTTGGCCTCTCGGTGCTGAATAAGGAAAGTGCTGCGGCCAGCGTGATGGGCACGCCGCACTATGCGCCACCTGAATACCTGCAATCAGGTAAAATTAATGCCAGCACAGATTTATATGCTGCAGGTATTGTTATTTTCCAACTCTGTTGCCATTGCTTACCGTTTACGGGGGATTCTATTGATGAAATTATACAGAGTAAGTTACTCCACAAGCCTAAGTTTAAGCCAGAAAATGCTGAAATTAATGTGCTTAAATCCTGGTTGTTATCTTTAATTTCAGCTCATAGTGCATCACGCCCATTAAATATCGCACTGGCAGAACAAGAATACATAGCGTTAACAAACGACAAAAAAACGTCAAGTAAAACCGCTATATTTTATGGTGTTTTTGCACTCTTACTGGTTGGGGCGATTCTTACGACTTGGCTGTACAGCTTACCGAAAGCAATCAAGTCTAGTGCTAAAAGTCATTTCGCTGTCGCCATATTGCCGACATCGACCAAAGACGAAGAGTTTGATCAAACATTTGCTAATTATTTAAATTATCAATTAAATGAAATTCCCAATTTACGAGTGATAGAGCAATCGAGACTTAAGCAACTATTAGCGCAACTAGGTATAAAGTTACCGTTAGATGACAGTAAAATTGAGCTAGTATCTGATTTACTACAAGTCGATTTACTGATCAGTCCACAAACGATTGTTGCTGGTACTCAAGCAACGGAGATACAGTTTGAATTGATCTTTGTTGATGGTTTTAAGATCCATCGTGAAACCTTACTTCGACAAGGTTTTGACGAAAAAAACTGGCAAAGTATTTCGGTTCATTTTGTAGATAACTTCAAAAAACGCTTAGCTTTAGAATCGAATGCCACGCCTGTCTTATCACTTGATCCTAATCCGCTGATTGACTTATTTGCTATTAAAGTTTTTATCGCACAAGGGGATTTTGCGAGTGCACAACTAGCGCTTACCCCAATACTGAGTGATAACCCAGAGTCTGCGCAAACTTGGCTACAACAAGGTGAGCTTAACCTTGCCCAAAACTTAATTTTAGAAGCAGAGCAAGCTTACGGTAAGGCTGCAGAGTTTAGTACAGTTAATTCTTATACGGCAAAACTTGCTAGTGCACGATTAAATGATTTAGCCGGTAAAGTTGAGCAAGCACAAACTGACTACTTAGTCTTAGTAAATACCTTTCCTTATAACACTGAACTTAAAATGATGTTGGCGGAGTTTTATTTTTTAATTGAACAGCATCAAAAAATGGAATCGCTATTACTGGACGTGGTAAACATTGATGCTAATCATCCCAAAGCTTGGTTTATGTTAGGCAGAGCAGCCTTTTTACAAGGGGATTTTGAAAAAGCACTGAATGAATATTTTGTTAAAGCACTAGTCACAGCAAAGAAACTAAAAAATCAATATAAAGAAGGTGAAGCCCTAAATGCTTTTGGCGTGGTATACGAGCAGTTAGGTGAAACAAAATTAGCTTTTGACTATTATCAAGAAGCGTTGGCGATTAGAAGGCGTAGTGGCGATTTAGCAGGCGCCACTACGACAATGACAAATTTAGCTCCGATGCATGTAGCTATTGGCGAATATCAAAAAGCCGAACAATATTTAAAAGAAAGCTTAGATCTTTATCAGCAGTTAAACGATCAGGAAGGTCTTTCAAATATTTACAATGAACTTGGCAATTTGGCTGAGGAACAAGCCTTGTACCAAATTGCTTTAGAGAATTACCGTCAGGCCTTAAATATTCGTGTTGATTTAGGTAACTTAATGCTGCAAGCAGAGAGTATGAACAATATAGGTTATAGCTATTTTATGTTGCTTGACCCTGAGCATGCTCTGGTTTATTGGCGTCAATCAGAGCAGTTATATCAGCAAATTCAATTTCCAATCGGCATTATTCATGTCAGACAAAACTTAGGTCAGTTGGAGCTAGCGAAAGGTAATTGGCGTAATGCCTATCACCTTTTTAATAATACCTTAGCAGATGCTAATCAGCTTAATAGCACTGAAGAATCGCTGGTATCACACAGCTACCTAACTAAATTGGCTTTTTTACAAGGTAACTTTCAATCGAGCATAACAGAGTTGAAAGCGCTTTATGATGAAGCAACAAAAATGCATGATGTTAGAGCTATCGCACAGCTTGGACTTTGGTTAGCTGACTGGTCTCTGCAATTGGGTGATATTAAAAAAGCAGAAGAACATCTGGCTAAAATTAGCACTATAGTCTCAACCTATGGAAATAAAGAATATAAAGCGACTTACCAGTTTTTAATCAATCAAAATCAAACAAGTGTTATAAGTAAAGCTTGGGTAGAGCAGGATGTTGTTGCCGATCACGCTCATCAAGTCATTTATATCCGTGCGTTAATCGAGCAAGCAAAACAAGCGTTGCGTGCGGGAAGTAAAGATATTCGTGCCAATTTGGCGCCATTAGCAAAAATAGATTTTGGTCTTTATCAATATCAATATATTGAGTATTTAGAGCTACTAGCGGTGCAACAATATTATTCACAGGCATGGACTGACTTAAAAAGTACCTTGAGAGAAGCTGATCTTTTATTAAGAAAAATGGGCGATTATTGGCGAAGTTTTCAATTTGACCGTATACGCGCGCAATTGGCGATTGTAGAGCAGAAAAATCCAGAGAAATATCATGCGAAAGTTCGTCAAAAACTTAAAAATTTGATTGTAAACTTACCAACAGAAATGTCATCAAACTTCTTAGAAAAGCAAAATTATTTTCAATTTAATGACTCGCTAAAGGAAATAATTCGTTATGAGCAATAATATGGACGTGGCTAAGTTAGTTGCACAACTGAATGAAAAGCAAAAACAAATATCTCAACAGTTATATTCTGGTAACGAGCAAATGCGTGGCTTAGCTAAGCGTGTTTGGCGTGTTCAAGAAGATGAACGCAAGCATATAGCCAGAGAATTACATGACGGTGTAGGACAACTCTTAACCGCTTTAATCAATCAATTACAACAAGTACAAAAGAGCGAACCGGCAATAGCCTTAAGTGAAAGTATTGATTTAGCGCGCCAAGCCTTGTCTGATACTCGGGTTATTTCTCGTTTAATGCGACCCAGAATTTTAGACGATCTTGGCCTTATCCCCGCCTTAGAATGGTTAGTGAGAATAATGGGCGAGCCAGAAGAGGTAGAAATTGAATTTCATCATCAGATAAATACCGAGATAGATAGCGATACGCAAACCTTAGCTTTTCGTGTCATACAAGAAGCGCTAACTAATGCGATTAAACATGCTCAAGCTAAAACTATTACCTTAAATGTAATAGCAACCAGTAAACTGTTAATGATCAAAATAGAAGATGACGGTGTTGGCATGCCTATTGGTACAGAAGATAACCCAGATGGCTTCGGCTTGGGCGCTATGCGAGATAGGGTCAGTGCTTTTGGTGGCCAGTTAACCATTCATTCATCACCTAACCAAGGTTGCGAAATCAAGGTGTTAGTGACAGGAAGAGAAATGTCATGATCAGTGTACTTATTGCTGATGACCATACTATTTTACGTCATGGTCTGGTCAGTTTATTAAGCAAAGATGAAAATATTCGTGTTGTGGCTGAGGCTGCAGACGGAGTAGAAGCCATTAAAAAGGCGCTGGAATTAAGGCCTACCGTTATTGTTATTGATATAAGTATGCCGGTACTTAATGGCATGGAAGCGGTTAAACGCTTACACGAGCAATTGCCTGAGTCTAAAGTGCTAGTGCTTACCATGCATGAAGAGCAGGAATATGTCATACATATGGTTAGAGCAGGAGCTTCAGGTTATCTATTAAAAGATAGTGCGAGTGATGAATTAATTGATGCGGTAAAAGCCTTGGCTGAAGGAAAAACCTATTTCAGCCAGTATGCCGCTAGCGTTTTAGCTACTCAATACAATAAACCAGCAGAAAGTTGGCAAGACCCTTATAAAAATCTGACTAATCGTGAACGTGAAGTGTTTCACTTGATCATTGAAGGTAAAACCACGAAAGAAATCGCTCGTTCTTTAGATATTAGTGTCAAAACCGCAGAAAACCATCGCGGAAAAGTATTAGACAAAATTGATGTCGCTAATGCCGCAGAACTAGTGCGCTATGCCGCTAAAAACCACTTATTGCTATAAATCAGGTGGTTTGCCCTATGCCTTATAGGGGTTTATCCTGATTCTTTAATGCCTTGATGTTTGAGATGCTCCTTGTATCGAAACTAATAAGGTATTTCCAATGCTTAAAACTAAAATAAAAAATAAATTGTTAATCGCAGGCCTTATGGGAGCAGGATTAACTTTACTGTCTTCTAGTCTATCTGCTAAATCATTAGGTCCTGAATTAAATGGCTTAATGTCAACTGCTGCTGCTCATGATGTTTTTGAAGTGATAGTGACATTTGATGGTGAAGGTGCAATAAACCCTGAACGTTTAAATGTTATAGAATCTGCCGGTGTTATCGGTGGTATTAGTTTTAAGATGTTGCCTATTGTTGGTATTACCGCAACAAAAGCGCAAATTGAACAAATATATGCCTCAAATAAAGTACGCTCTGTTTATTTTAACGCACCACTATCATTAGAAAACGATGGCGCAACACAAATTACCGGTGTTGACCGTTTACGTGATGACAGCAGTATGCGCAGTAACGGTCAGCCATTTTCTGGTCGCGGTATCGGCGTTGTTGTTAACGACTCGGGTGTTGACGGCACACACACGGATATTAAATTCCCAAATCACGTTGTGCAAAACGTACTAGCGCAAACTAACTTGCATTCGTTATCCGATATTTTGCCAATTACATATCAAGAAGATACGGCTAACACAGATATTGCTGGTGGTCATGGTTCACATGTTGCGGGTATTATCGGTGGCAATGGTGCTATGTCGATTGGTAAATACCAAGGTGTAGCTCCAGGCGCTAATATTATTGGTTACGGCTCAGGCGCAGGTCTATTTATCTTAGACACGATTGGCGGTTTTGATTACGCATTAACGCATCAACATAATTACAATATTCGCGTTATATCAAACTCTTTTGGTAGTACTAGTGATACAGGTACAGACTTTAATCCAGATCATCCAACTAACGTAGCCACCAAAAAACTATCAGACAATGGTGTTATCGTGGTTTTCTCAGCGGGTAACTCTGGTAGTGGTGAAGCGACTATTACCGGTAACTTTAAAAAAGCTCCTTGGGTTGTCACTGTTGCAGCAGGCGATAAAGAAGGCAGACTAGCTGACTTTAGTTCACGTGGTGTGAAAGGAAAAGGCGGTCAAGTCACCGTTGATGGTGAAGTTTTTTATTGGGAAGACCGACCTACTGTTACGGCCCCAGGTGTTGATATTATTTCTGTACGTGCATCATTATCAAGCTTAAGTGCCTTAAGCATTGCCGACGACAGTGAAGTAATGGCGGCTAATCAAGTACCTTATTACACGTCTATGAGCGGTACATCGATGTCGGCTCCTCATGTTGCTGGTGTTATTGCCTTGATGTTAGAAGCCAACCCAAATCTACAATGGCGCGAAGTAAAAGCGATTTTACAAGCAACCGCAACCAATATGCCAGGTCGTGAAACTTGGGAAGCTGGTGCCGGTTATGTTAATGCTTATGCCGCGGTTAAATCGATAGTGGACGAAAGCCTAAACTTTGGCACTACAACAAAACTTGAGCGTACTTTTAATGCCCAAGCATTAACCTCAGTAGAAAAAGAATATGCTGACTCTGTACCTTATAGTCCGATTGGTGATGACAGCATTACGATTGAAGTGAGTGCGGAGGCTTCTATGGTAATGGTTCGTGCTAATGTTACTGATAATACCGTAGGACTTTCTTTGGTTAGCCCATCAGGTAAACGTTTTAGCTCTAGTATTTCTCTACCGGTTTTAGGTCAAAACATTGCGGTAACAGCACCTGCTGAAGCCGGCGACTGGACCCTTAGCGCTAATGGTATTGGTGGTCTTTCAGGTGTTGATGCTGATCCAACAGGAATAAGCAACGGTTATGCCGTACCTGGTGATATTGATGTCACTGTTAAAATTATCAAAACAGACGGTTATACTGGGCTTGATGATATTGAAGGTCATCCTGCAAAATCCTTTATTGAATATGCGGTAAGTGAAGAGTTAGTTGATGCCAAAATTACTGGATATGAGCCTAATGCAATATTGTCACGCCAAGACCTTGCTGACTTTTTAACCTTAGGCGCTGGTATTCGTCAATCTAATCTAGCGACAAGCAATGCCTTCAACGATGTTGATGCTGACGCTAAACTTGCTGCAGCGATTAATGCGGTGAACTCAACAGGTGCTGCTTTGCGTAATACCGAACAGATGCAAGCGCCAGTGTTGTTGGGTACTTTGACTGGCTTTAATCCACAAGGTGGGGTTGATCGCACGCAATTAGCTTATTCTTTAGTACAATCATTGGCATTACAACCTTTAGCCGAAAGCTTCAATGGTGAAATTACCGTGGTTTTTCAAGACCAACGCATAGCCTTAGCAGACCAAGGAGATATTCTTGCTGAATTCAAAGGTTACGTTCAATTGGCATTAGATTTAGGCATATTAAACGCATATTTTGAGATCGAACAAGGTGCTTTTGATTTAGAACCTAGCATTACCGCTAACTTTAACGGTACTAATCTGGTGTCTCGCGGTGATTACGCTGTAGCCGTAACACGATTTTTAAACAACTATTAATAGTTAAAAAGCTCTAGTAGCAAAGCCCACCGGCTTGATTTAGGTGGGCTTTTTATTCGCTGGATGGCTTGATAAATAGGATGGCTTGATAAATAGTAAAGATTTTAGTGATACAAACTGTTTTATACCAATTTTATTCATTAGGTTGTCTACTTTATACGCAGGAAAAATGGCCAAATATAAGGCATTTATTTTAATCACTAGTTGTTCTAATTATTAAATAAATAACGCAGTAGTGGGTTATTTTAACCAGTAAAAATGATCAGATAATGAGTGAGATTGGTATTATTTAACCATTTGTTAGTTAATTCATCCAAAAATTCATCACAGGTAAATTCTAATGAAATTTAAATCTTTTAACTTTAAATCTTTTAACAAAGTACTCATTGGTTCTGTATTATCTTTAAGTTGTTTAGTCAATTCGGCAAATGCTGGATTGATCACTATTGGCGCGTTAACCAGTAATGATGACGACTCTACTAGCGTCATTAGTGATACGCTAAATAATCTTGACTGGCTAAGATGGGATGAATTAGCCGATTTAACTTACGCGGAAACTTTGTTCCAAACATCAGTTGTTGGCGATTATTCAGATTGGACTATAGCGGGCGCAAATGAAGCTAATTTGTTTCTCGACGCACTATTTAATAGCAGACACGATTGTGCCACGAACACAACGGAGCTTGTTACTTGTGGTGATAGCGGTAACTTTACCAGTGCACAATACACCAGGCTATTAGGCGACTCATCAACACGGGGCGCTAGCAGTGTCGATGCTGCATGGTTCTACGATGATGTTATCACTGATGCTAAAGCAGGTTTTTTAAACCTAAAGTCAGGGACTAGCAATGAAAAATTTAATACCTTTGGAGCAACTATAGCTGACACAGACTCTTATTCCACGCTTGGTCCAAGCAGTGCAGAATCTATTGGTTGGTTAATGTTTCGAACAAGCACTGCACCAGCATCTGTACCTGAACCTTCAACACTGGCTGTTTTCGCGATAGGCTTGATGGGATTAGTAGCACGCCGATTTAAGAGATAATCTTAAATCGCAGTATAACTTGTTGTGAAGTGTTATCGCTTGCCTTAGCTTTTTTTATGTCCTTCCTTTAGAGATCTTCTAAATTTCAATATCTAAGTCTCAAATTGAGCTGATCACCGTTTTGAGCTGGCTTGCAAGCGTGGTGCTGAGTAATTTATGTGACTCAAGCAGCGCATTATCGTTCGAGAGAACGGTTGCGTTTTTGATTAAATCAATGCGCTTTTAAGCTAATATAACTGCATTTCAACCACGCTATTTGTTGATCTTACAGTATGAAAAACTTATTTACTTTAGACAGTGGCAATCTTGGTTAATCATTTAAATGCGGTATTTTATTTTACTATTATTGAGTGGTGTTATGGTAGTTTTGACATTATTCATTACTTTAGCTACAAGCTTCTAAACTAGGGTAATGAATAATGCCGTCTTTTTACTCAAGATCCCACTGGCTAATCGAGATATGCTTAATTTCAGTGATCAAATTAATGATTGAGCTCATTGTGTGAAGTATATTCATGCTCATTTGTCTGCTCCTGGTTGAAAAAATATCAGTGTTAATCCGATAACGCCGCTATTTTTTCTACTTTGGTTACCGGTAACAGTCGTCTAATTTTTTGTAAATTACCTGCTGTAATGGGGTTATCGTCAATAGTAACGGCAAATTCAAAGTCTTTTAATGCTGCGGTTAATTGATTTTGTTTATACCTAGCAACACCACGGTTACTGTAATTAAGTGAGGTTAAATAGCGAACTTTGCTACTTTGACGCTTGATAGACTCTATGCTATCGATTGCCTCTGTACAGGCTGACTCTGATTTTTTGTTCTGGGTAGATTGCAAATAAGCCACACACAAATTCATTTTACGATCATAAAAATCTTTGCTACTTTCACTAGCGGTTAATTTTTTTATCCCCAATGCTACTTTACCTTTAGTTAGGTCTGCAGTACCCACAGTCCCTTTTACAACAGCCACTTGGAATATCGCTTCATTGGCTAAAGTTGCATGCGTAGTACTTAATAATAAAGTGGCGAATAGTGTGTTTTTTAGCATGGTTTTGTTCATGTTGTTATCCCATATGTGTTGTGCATCAAATTGATACAACAACAATATAAAGATAAGCCCAATAACTGACAAACGATTAGAATACACCTATCAAGTGAATAAAATTCAACTGTATGTCAGTAGGTTAACTGTGTTATTAGCGAACTATTTATTCTAGGTCGAACATCAGCATTTAACGCTTATAAGCGTAAGGGGGTTAAATTGTGAAGGTTTCTTTTACCCATTGAGCAAAGAGCTTCAGCTTTGTATTATTATCCATATTTTCATGCTGAATAAGATAATATTTATCATTGGTATTTAATTCCTCGTCAAATAGCTTTACCAGCAGTTGCTCACTGAACCAGGCTTTACTCATTGGCAATGGCACTAATGCTATACCCATGCCTTGTTGTGCCGCTCGAACTACAGCATACATACTGTCAAATTGGATGATTTGTTTAGGGTCAAAATCGTCAACATTATTTTTATCAGCCCATTGATGCCAAGACCATGGGCGTGATCTATGTAAAAGTAACGGTGTGGTTTTTAAGGCAGAAAAACCGGTATTTTTTAGCTTTTTATAAAGTTTTTTGTTACAAGCAGGAGCATAACGAATAGGAAATAACTCTTGAACTATTTTTGCATTAGGCTTGCCATTAGCAAGCACAATAGATAAATCTGCAGACCGTGATGGTTCGCTACCAGACTTAACCGTTTCTAGCTGTAGGTTAATGGTTGGGTTATTTTGCGACCACTCTGATAAACGAGGGATAAATAATTCGCTGGCAAAAAATTCTGGCAAACTAATGACAATAGTTTGATTTTGTTGCTTTTGCGTAAATTCGTCTATGGTTGATTCTAATTGATTAATTAACGGTTGAATCGATTGGTAAAACTGTTTTCCGGCACTGGTAAGTTCAATGGTTCTGGTGCCACGATTGAATAAAACGATACCTAATTGTGTTTCAAGTTGTTTTATTTGATGGCTAACGGCTGAGGGAGTTAAAAATAATTGTGCTGCAGCATGCTTAAAGCTTAAACATTTCGACGCTACGCAAAATGAGCGTAGGCCACGTATAGGTGTTTGAATTGGCATAGTTAACATATTTTAATAAAGACAAATGCTTTAAAGCAAAACTTAAGCCGTAATTTAACCTATTGATTTAATATGATTTATTTTATTAATTACGCTTTGAAATACCGCCTAGTGCACCATTATAGTGTGCTTGCACCAAAATAATATTGTCGATAAAAAATAATGAAAAAAAAGGACATCGATTGATGTCCTTAAAATGAAACAAATTAACTATGTAAAAATGTTCTTTGAACCGGGGGAGATCCTAAAACAAGATCATCTTAAGGCTATTATCTGTTGGCAGCAAACGAGAAGAATTCATTCAACGGATGAATTATTTTCACTCATTGCCCTATAACAGCGGTAGCCCACCGTAAATACTATCTTAACTCTCTGCGTAATAATTTACCGACGCTTGATTTAGGAATTTCATCGATAAAGACCACATGTTTAGGGACCTTATAGGCAGTTAACCCTTGGCGACAAAATTTGATAACATCTTGCTCGGTAATACTTTCATCTGCTTTAACGATGAAAATTTTAACGGCTTCGCCGGTTTTATCATCAGTTACGCCGATGCAAGCTGATTCTAATATGCCGGTCATTCTAGCCACTTCAGCTTCAATTTCGTTAGGATAAACATTAAAACCAGAAACATTAATCATATCTTTTTTACGATCAACAATGTGGAAGAAGCCTTGCTCGTCCAGCATGCCGACATCGCCAGTTTTAAAGTAGCCATCAGCAGTCATACATTCATGGGTGGCGGCAATATTGTTCCAGTAACCTTGCATAACTTGTGGACCTTTAACACATAGCTCACCGGATTCGCCTTGTGCGACTAGATTGCCATAATCGTCTCGAATAGAAAGATCAGTACTGGGCACGGGTACACCAATACCGGGTATATAAACTGCTTTGCCATTAACGCTAGTGCCAAAATTTAATGACACAACCGGTGCAGTTTCAGATAAACCATAACCTTCGTTTAGCCTAACTCCGGTCACTTGTTGCCATTTGTCTGCTACCGCTTGCTGTACTGCTGCGCCGCCGCCCAGAGAAATTTTTAATGATGAAAAATCAACTTGATCAAAGCCTGGTGTGTGTAATAAACCATTAAATAATGTGTTTACCCCAGTGAAAACAGTGGCGGGCGTGTTTTTCCATATGTCGACAAAGCTAGGCATATCACGAGGATTAGTCACTAAAACATTTTTAGCGCCAAAATAGAAATAGCTCAGCGTATTCGCCATCAAAGCAAAGATGTGGTACATAGGAATAGCGGTAATAACAACGTCATTACCGTAATTTATCTTATTTTTAGCAAACTCTTGGTATTGCATAATATTGGCAATTAGATTGCCATGGCTAAGCATAGCGCCCTTAGATAGCCCGGTAGTACCACCAGTATATTGCAAAAACAATAAATCAGTTTGGCAGAGAGTCGGCTCAGTCAGGGTTAAGCTTTCTCCTTGCGTTAAGGCATCAGTAAAACTTATGGTTTGGCTCAGACGCGGGTCAACAGGGTCGCAAGGTAAACCTTTATTGACTAAATCGTCTAAGTTAACCGTAATAACATTTTTAATATCAGTTTTTTCAATAACATCAGCAAGCATTTTTGTTGAGGGTGAAAATATGATGATGGTTTCGACTTGAGCATCATTAAGTTGGTGCGCAAGTTCCCGTGGGGTATACATTGGATTAACATTTACTTGCACGCCGCCAACACGAATAATGCCCCACATAGCCACTGGAAAACATAAGGTATTCGGACACATCAAGGCGACACGTTGACCTGGAAGAATATTAAGTTCATTTTGCAGATAAGCCGCAAAGGATCGTGATAGTGCATCTACTTGTTTGAATGTCAGCTCAGCGCCGAAATTACTATAGGCGGTTTGCTGATCATATTTAGCGGTTGTTTGATGAAATAAAGCCAATAAAGAGTCATAACGATTTAAATCCACTTCATGAGCCACGTTTTCTGGATAATTTTTAATCCAAGGTTTAGTCATGTTATTTCCTTTAGCAACTAGATGCGTTGGTGCTTGAAACAAAGAGAGTAGAACAAGCAAAGTAATATGAAATTGTAAATTAATAATAATTTCATTAAGTTATTGATCAGTCGTAGCAGTTAAAATACATCACGGCAGCTTTGCTATCAATCAGAATAGTCAAGTATTGCGGCTAAATGGCTGCAGGTACTTATGTTTAGTCTGCAACAATAAACATCTGGCTGATTTATTTTCTTTGCGCACAAAAAGATCAAAAACTTAATAAAAGTGTCATGAGTAAATTATTTTACTCATGAGGTTAATTAACGAATAAATAATTTAAACAAAATTTGATGAATTTTATTACCGAACGGGGGAAATAATAATGTCCCTAGGCTTATTTTTCCTCGTGAAAGTACCGATTTTCCGTGCGAGAAAGTTTTAAAACCTTCACTACCATGATATTGCCCCATGCCAGAGGCACCAATACCACCAAAAGGTAAATCATCAATAGCGACATGAAAAGCGGCATCATTAATACAGACACCACCGGCATGAGTATTTAATAACACCTGTTGTTGAAATGCCTTGTTAAAGCTGCAAATGTACAAGGCTAGTGGACGAGGTTTACTATTGATATAAGTAATGGCTTCGTCAATATTATTGTAACCAATAATAGGTAACAAGGGGCCAAAAATTTCTTGCTGCATCACGCTCATGTCATCATTAACATCGGTGAGCAGTGTTAAAGGCATTTTTCTCGACGAGCTATCACTGCTGGTTGGGCTCAAGGGTATTATGGTTGCCCCTTGCGCTTTAGCATCAGTTAATAAACCATCAACTCGGGCTTTTTGTCCATCATTGATGATACAAGTGCAGTCGTCATTTTCTAGCGTATTAGGGTACATACTTTGATAAGCGGCTTGAAAAGCTTGAGTTAGCTCTGATACTTTGCTTTGTGGGCAAAAAATATAATCTGGCGCCACACAGGTTTGGCCAGAATTAAGCGTTTTACCTAAAATTAATCGACTGACTGCCGTTTTTATATCAATATCTTCATCAATAATGGTCGGTGATTTACCACCTAACTCTAAGGTCACAGGAACTAGGTTTTCAGCGGCAGCTTTCATCACTAATTTACCGACACCAGTAGAGCCAGTGAAAAATAAGTGATCGAAACTTAAAGCTGAAAATGCCGCCGCCATGTCAGCTTCACCACAAACTATTGCCACTTGATTACTAGGGAACACCTTCGCCACTAACTTGGCTAATAAGCTGTTGGTTTTAGCTGTGTATTCACTCATTTTTATCATCGCAGTATTACCTGCGGCTAATGCTGTTGTTAACGGCCCTAAGGTCAGAAATACCGGATAATTCCACGGCGCGATAATACCGATAACACCTTTAGGTTGATAAATAACCTGACCTTGTGCTGGTTGAAATAAAATCCCGATATGTCTTTTTTCAGGCTTCATCCAGTTTTTTAATTTTTTTATGGCATAGTTAATGCCCATAACGGTGGTGAGAATATCACCTATTCTTGAGTCATCAGCACTGCGATGGCCAAAATCATCGCTCATGGTGGCAATAAAAGCGTCTTGGTTATCAACAATAAGCGCTTTTAACTTGATTAAGTCACTAATGCGCTCTTGATAGCTAGGATAAGTATGCTGAGCAAAAAATGCTTTTTGTTGTAAAAAAGTCTCATTTAATGCTGTTTGTGTAATTATTTCTGTCATTATTTCTTATCCTTGTTAGAGCCTATCTTAAGTAACCATGCAAGAGCTGGAATCAGTGTTAGTGCTCCTAACATATTAAAAATAAACATGAAAGTGAGTAATACACCCATGTCGGCTTGGAATTTTATCGGTGAAAACACCCAAGTAGCTACACCAATCGCTAAAGTTATACCGGTAAAAGCAACGGCTTTACCTGTTTGGTTTAAAGCGTAACGATAAGTCATGTATAAGGATTTACCTTGGCCGAGTGCTTCTTTAACTTTACTGAAAATATAAATACCGTAATCAACACCAATACCCACACCTAAGGCAATGACAGGTAAGGTGGCAACTTTTACGCCAATACCTAAAACGCCCATTAAACCTTGGCTCATGATACTGGTTAAAATTAATGGCGTGATAATACAAACCACGATGCGACCACTTCTAAAGGTGATTAAACAAATAATAATAACAATGGCATATACCCAAACTAGCATTTCAGTTTGTGCATCTTCAATAACCATATTAGTGGCAGATTCTATACCGGCATTACCGGCAGCCATCAAAAATTCGACACCATCAACTGGGTTTTCAGCTTTAAATACTTCTACCGCTTTAACCACATTGTCTAGAGTTTGTGCTTTATGATCATTAAGGAAAACCAGCACGGGCACCATAGAGCAATCTTTGTTCATCAAACCTTGTGGTGTTTTAGACAAGGAAGCGTTGGTCATTAACTGGTTGCGATTTAAGCCATACCATTTTAATGAGCCTTCGTTCATGCCAAACAGACCAAATTTTGACACATCGGCAACAGATTTTACCGCTTGTACACCAGCCACATTGCGTAAATGCCATTGAAATTGATCGACCCACACTAGGTTTTGATATTGAGCACATTGCTCAACCTCAGTTTTAACCATAATGACAAATAGGTCGGTACTGGTACTGTAATTTTCAACAATATAAGCATTGTCTAAGTTGTAGCGGGAATCAGGTCTTAGCTCGGGTGCACCGGCGTCTAAATCACCAATTTGCATGGCTTGTGAGAAATAAAGCCCTAAAGCAAAAAGAATAATGCCAACAGCTATCGCTACTTTTGCTAGCGGCGGTTTAGCAAAGTTTTTAAACAAACGCTCAACAATACCGGTTTTATGAGCTGATTTTTGGGCGTATTTTAAACCAGCAGGAGAAACACCGATGTAACTCATTAAAATAGGCAGTGCAACTAAGTTGGTGACAATAATAATCGCGACACCAATACTAGCGGCTATGGCGAGTTCTCGGATCACTTCAATATCAATCACCATTAAGGTGGTAAAACCGATAGCATCACTGACTAAAGCAGTAATACCCGCAATATAGAGTGAGCGAAAAGCAAGTTTGGCCGCATCAATTTTATTAGCGCCAGTGACGCTATGGTGAATAATTGAATTGATAATTTGTACGCCATGGCTGACACCAATAGCAAAAACTAAAAAGGGCACCAACATTGAATAAGGGTTAATACCAAAACCGAGTAAATTAAGAATACCGAGTTGACAACATACGGCAAAAATAGAGAAGACTAATACCGACACTGTGCTGCGTATACAGCGTGAATAAAACCATAATAATACAAAGGTAATAACCACAGCTAAAACGAAAAAGGCAACAACCTGTAAAGCGCCATCGATTAAATCACCGACCACTTTTGCAAAGCCAACAATACGAATAGTGATATTGTCGCTACTGTATTTGTCACGTATCTTTTCTTCTAAAATCTTTGACAGCTCTCGGTAGTCAAGCGGCAAACCTGTTTCAGGGTTGATGTCTTGCAAGGGCGCTAAAATAATGGCTGATTGGAAATTATTCGCCACCAGCACGCCTATTTGTCCTGATTTAAAGATATTAGCTTTAACGCGCTCTATCATTTCAGCCGAACCATCATAACCATCGGGTATTACGGCGCCACCAACAAAACCTTCTTCGGTGACTTCTTGCCAGCGAACATTAGGTGTCCACAATGATTTAAGACCGTCACGACTTACGCCTGGAATATAGAAAACTTCGTCAGTAACTTCCTTTAAGGTTTGTTGAAAATCAGCATTGAAAATGTCACCTTGATTATTTTCTACCACAATGCGAACCACATTACCTAAATCAGCCAGTTCTTTTCGATAGGTTAAAAAATTATTTACAAAAGGATGATCACCGGGGATCATTTTAGTAAAGCTAGCTTCGGGCTTAACGTTAACCGCTTGAATGGTCAGTAAAGCGATACAAACGGCAATGATGGTCATCACTATCGCGCGATGACCAAAGACGAATTTCTCTATAAGTTGCTCTAATTTTCTAGCCGAATGAACGGGTTTATTCTCTGACATAAGTTTGCCCTTACTGCTTAAGTAACCAGGTTAAAATACCGAATTGTCCGGCGAGAACTAATGAATTTTCTTGCACTAAAACACTTGAAAGTGCTGCACCTGAAGGGTGTTTATTAATAGCCAGCGTGCTGAGGTCTTCAGGGAATAAATCGACAATTAAGCCCCCGTGCCCCACTAAGTAAGCTTTACCTTGTTTAGAGAAGGTGCCGCCGAGTAAGCTGGCGCTAGTGGGTAGCTTTTTATGTTGCCAATGCGCGCCACCGTCAAGTGATACCATCAGATTACCTTGTAAGCCAAAAGCCACCAGTTGGGCAGAGTTTGTCGGATTGGCGATAATGCCAAATAGGCTACCAGAGTAGGGTAAAGCCATTGACGACCAAGTTTCACCTTGGTTGTCAGAGTAAAAGCCCATGCCATTTTCGCCAACAATATATAACGGGTCATCAGGGGTGGTAATCACAGAGTTCAGATGAAAGTTATCAGGGTTATCAAGGCGCTTACTGATTAATGACCAAGTTTCTCCCTGGTCATTGCTGATCAAAAATGAGCCGTAGGCGCCAGTAGCAAATAGGGTGTCGTTAGCGGTACTTGTGACAGATAAAAGCGGTTTATTGGGGCCAGAGATTAATTCTAATTGGTTATCTTCAATGGCAAAGGCTAAGTCTTCAAGTTGGTAGGTTAGCTCTTCAAGTTCGTCTTCATCTTGCGTGTTGGTTATCACTAACTGCAGGGCTTTATATTGTGCTTTCACCTGGGCTATTTTAAGTTTAGTCAGCTCAGCGCCAGTAAATACTTTACGCCAAGTGTTGCTCTCAGGGGCACTTTTGAGAATGACACCATCATGACCCACGGCTATTTTGCTGCCGTTAGACAATACCGTGATGCTGGTTATAGACACACTCACCGGAGATTGTTGTTGCTGCCAATCGGACTGACTTTTCCAGTTAATAATATGGCCACGTTCACCTACCGCCAAAATAGCGTTATTATCAGGCGTCATGGCCATAAGTACACTTTTACTGGCTAAAGCGCTTTGCTTAGCGGGTAACTCAAGCAAATCTAAGCTAGTTTTCGCTTCAGCTAAATTCAGCTGTGCGAGAAAAAATAAGTTTATCACGCTAAGAGCAATATAAGATGGGCGCATAAAAGTCCTAATAAGTTATATAAATCTACTGACTAGTATTGATGATAACAATTTAATTTAGAGGTGTTAAACGTGCCAAATGATTATCTTTGCAACACAGTTAATTTTTGATGGGATTTGGGCAACTGAATTTGCACTATGTGATCTGGCTAGCATCCATTTAAATTTATTATCTTCAAAGATTTAAACTGATGATAGCCATTATACACAAGGCAGCCAAACTGCAGGTTTGTGCAAGTGGAGAAAGACTGAGCGCTAATGTTTTATGGTTTACGACCTTGTCGATACTCACCAGGGGTTTGATAAGTCCAGCGTTTAAAAGCGCGATTAAAATTACCAACACTGGAAAAACCCACTAAATAGCCAATTTCACTTAAACTTAAATGTTTTTGAGTAATGTAATTCATCGCTAATTTTTTGCGCGTACTTTCTAATATTTCTTTGTAACTTGTGCCTTGATCACTTAGTTTGCGTTGCAAATTACGCAAACTCATACCAAGAAATTCAGCTATCTCAGTTTGTGATGGTGCGCCGAGTGGTAATAGTTCAAAAATTTTGTTTTTGATGACATGGGTTAAATCATTTTTATCGACTCTCGCCATAAATTCGTCAAGCATTTTTTCATGGCTATGAGTGATTAATGGATTACCACAGAGTAATTTTTCTTTCGTTTGCTTGAGATCAAAGATAATCGCTGTTTGGCTACTATCAAACTCGACTTCACAGTTAAAATAATTTTTTAGAAAAGCCACATCATAACGGGGAGTAGGGTAAGCAAAACAAACCTTTACCGGCGCAAAGTCTAAGGCAACAAGCTCGCGGGAAAAGCGGATAATAGTCGCGAGGAAAGTCTCAACAATTTCTTGTGATAGTACGGGTCTGTTGGTGGATTCATAGGTAAAAATGTTCATTTCAAACACTAAGTGTTCATTGCGTTCATGATTAACTAATTGACAAGTGTTGGACACCACACGTTTGTAATGAGCAATACGCTCCAGTGCATCATATAAGGTATTTGAAGACATCATGGCATAACCTAATGCATGAAACATACCTGGGTGAAATTGCTCTGCTACTAGTACAGAAAAATCATGACGGTCTAATTTTTTATTACAATATTCAAGTAAATGGGCAAACTTTTCGGCAGCAATACTAGACTCTTGATCCTGCATGACATCGAGAGAGATATCACATGCTTTTAGCGCTTTTGCAGCGTCAATGCTATTTGCTTGCATAGCCCTTGAAATAGGGATCATCCAGCCAGTTAATGTTGAATAATAATCTTGCACTAGATTACCTATATTTTTGATTGTTTTTCTATTTTACGACTATTGCACGAAATGACAACAGGTTGGCGCATTTAGCGAAATATTAATTAAACCATTGGCGTAATGTAAATGCGGAAGAAATATTACATTACTTATTACAATTATAATAAAAAAATACTACATTATCTATTACAACTGACCTATTACAACTATAATAACAGGCGAATAAAATGCTAACTAATAACTGTAAAATCAAACCATTAGCTCTGGTTGTTGCTATGGCACTGTGTACATCCTCAGCGCAGGCCGTAGACTTTAACTTTGGTGAAGACAATGACATTCTGCTGCAAATCAACTCACAATTAGATATTGGCGCAAGTTGGAGGCTGGGTGATGCTGACCCTCGTTTTATTGGTAAAACCAATGGTGGGACAGGTTTTACATCAACTACAGATGATGGCAACTTAAACTATGCCAAGCATGATGCCTATTCAAAAATAATAAAAGGTGTGCATGATCTGCAGTTGAGTAAAGGTAATTTTGGTGCTTTTGTTCGTGTTAAATATTGGTACGACTATGCGCTTAAAGATGGTGACGTGCTTCATGGTAATTCCAACAATGGCTACACACCAAATACCCCATTAAGTGATGATGGCTTTGAAGATAATACTAAATTCTCAGGTATAACATTACTTGATGCTTACGTTTATGGTGCATTCGACATAGGTACCTCTCCTCTGGACGTGCGTTTAGGCCGCCAAGTGGTGAGTTGGGGTGAAAGCACCTTTATTCAAGGCGGTATGAACTCATCTAACCCTTTTGATGTCGCCGCGTTACGTCGCCCAGGCGCGACATTAAAAGAAGGTATTTTACCTGTGGGTATGCTCTACGCTAACTTAGGTTTAACCGGTGAACTAAGTATTGAAGCTTTTTATCAATATGAGTGGGAAAAAACTCAAATTGACGGCTGTGGTACTTATTTCTCAGGAGCAGATTTTGCCGCCTCTGGTTGTAACTTTGTTTCGGTAGGGCCTTTTGGCGATCAAGCCGGTTTAGCCGGAGGTTTTGCTGCTGAACGACAAGCAGATATTGAACCAGATGACGGTGGTCAATATGGTATAGCGGCACGTTATTATGCGGAAGAACTCAATGATACTGAGTTTGGTTTGTACTACATGAATATTCACTCTCGTGTGCCACTAATTAATGCTGTTCGTACCCGTGTTCCTTTAGCAACAGGCAGCCCTACACCGGTTTTTGTTCCTAAGATGGTCGACCCAACAGGCGGCGCTTTAGCGGCACTAAATCCAGCTTATAATATTGAATTTCCTGAAGACTTAAAATATTTTGGTGCTAGTTTTGCCACCAATGTAGCCGGTGTGGCTTTATCAGGTGAGGTGTCTTATAAGCCAGATACTCCTATCCAAATTAGTGGTCCGGAAATATTAAATGGTGCTTTGTCTGAATCACCAGTATTACGTTTCAGCCCAAGAGTTACTGCTGTTGGCTATGGCCAAGAAGTTCAAGGTTGGGATGAATTTGATGTGACCCAATTACAAGTCACTGCAATTAAATTCTTTGAAAACAGGTTAGGTGCTTCTCGCATAACCGTTATTGGTGAAGTTGGTGTGATTTTAACTGATGGTGTTGAAGACTCTGAGCAACATTATGGCCGTAATTCTGTCTTTGGTTTAGGTGACTTTGATGCCGGTGGTGGTTTTAACTGTAGCAATTTAGTTGCCGCAGGTGCTTTATCAGGTGATTGTCGTGCCGATGGTTTTGTTAGCGATAATGCTTGGGGCTATCGCATGAAAGCTATCTTTACTTATAGCGATGTTTATGCGGGCATATCATTAGAGCCAAGTATTTTTTGGGGCCATGATGTTAGTGGCTATTCGCCAGATCCAGGTCAGCAATTTCATGAAGGTCGCAAAAATTTAGGGGTTTCTGTGCAAGCTTCATATCAACAAAAATACTCTATGACGCTAGGTTACAACAACTACTCAGGTGGTAGTCACAGCAATTTAGAAGATAAAGATTTAGTTTCGCTGTCATTTGGCATTTCATATTAGTTATATTGCAAAAAACATAAGAGAATTATGATGAAAAAAAATATTACAACCGCAAGTTTACTCATGCTATCACTCATTAGTAGTTATACCTTCGCCAAAGTGACTGCAGAGCAAGCTGAGCAATTAGGTAAAACTCTAACGCCATTAGGTGCTGAAATGGCGGCTAATGCCTCGGGTACTATTCCGGCATGGACCGGTGGACTAACCAGTAAAAATACGACAGCAAGTGCAGACTCAGGGCGCCCCGCAAACATTTTTGCAGAAGATAAGGTTTTGTTTTCAATTACTAACGCAAATTTTGGTGATTACAAAGCTAATTTAAGTGCCGGTCAAATCGCTATGTTTGAGAAATATGCAGACTATACAATGCCTATTTATCAAACCAGAAGAACAGCCGCTTACTCAAATGATCTTTATGATGTTGTGAAGAAAAATGCGACCACAGCTGAATTGGTGCAATCGGGTAATGGTATCGCTAATTTTGATACCACTATCCCTTTTCCTATCGCGAAAAATGGCTCAGAAGTTATTTGGAATCACATCACGCGTTATCGTGGTGGTACGGCTAAACGTTTTTTGACCACGATTCCTGTACAAGCAAATGGTTCATTTGTGCCCGTAAAAATGAATGACCAATTAGTTTGGCCTGAGTTTTTAAAAGGCGGCCGTGATGCTGAAGAAGATGCCAATATATTGTTCTATTATCTGCAACAAATTACTGCGCCATCACGCTTAACAGGTACTGCGTTATTGGTTCATGAAACTATCGATCAAGTGAAAGAAGCACGTAAAGCTTGGGTCTATAATGCAGGGCAACGTCGTGTTCGTCGTGCACCTAATGTGGCTTATGACGGCCCAGGCGCAGGTACTGATGGGTTAAGAGCGACGGATAACTATGATATGTACAATGGTGCTCCTGATCGTTATGACTGGAAGTTAGTCGGTAAAAAAGAGCTTTATATCCCATATAATTCTTATAACTTACTAGATACCACAGCAAAATATGAAGACTTAATACAAGCAGGTCATTTAAATGCTGATCATTTAAGATATGAGTTACACCGTGTTTGGCAAGTTGAGGCGACACTAAAAGAAGGCGCTAGACATATTTATGCTAAACGTACTTTCTTTATTGATGAAGATACTTGGGGCGCCTCTGTTATCGATCAATATGACGGTCGTGGTGAATTGTGGAAATTATCAGAAGCCCACAACATTCAATTCTATGATGTTGATACTCCTTGGATGGTTGCTGAAACCTTACACGACTTAAATTCTGGCCGCTACTTGGTGACTGGTTTAAGTAATGAAGAGCCCACCTTTATGATTTGGGGCGAAAAAGTCAGTAGACAAGACTTTTCAACTTCAGCGCTTAGACGTTTAGGTCGTTAATTAAAGAAAAATAAAATCTAGCTGATTAATAGGGGTGAATTTATTTCAACCGTATTAATCAGTTTTTTTTGTCGCTTATTTAAGGAAAACCATATGTTAAAGCGTATTTGTGTATTTTTATATTGTACTTTATTAGTCACTATGGGTGCTGCTCATGCTAATACCGAGCTAAAACCCGCCAGTAAATATACCCTTGCTCATCAAGCGCAATTACTGAAAAAATTACCTTTTAGCGATAAACTTGATTTCTCTTTAGCGGAAAAAGGCCTGATCAAACGGCCTGAAAAACTCATCATCAAAGACACCTCAGGTAATGTGGTTTGGGAACTCGGTAATTATCAATTTTTACTTAATAACCCTAATATAGACACGATTAACCCCAGTTTACTCCGTCAAGCTAAGTTAAATATGGCTTATGGTTTGTATCAAGTAACCGATCGCATTTATCAGGTCAGAGGCTACGATTTAGCCAATATTACTTTTATTAAAGGTGATAGTGGCTGGATTATTTTTGATCCCCTATTAACGGCGGCGACCTCTAGAGCTGCATTAGCCCTAGTGACCGAAGAACTAGGTCAATTCCCGGTAAAAGCCGTAGTGTATAGTCACGCTCATGCTGACCATTTTGGTGGTATAAAAGGCGTGATTAGCCAAGCCCAAGTTGATTCTGGTGCAGTAGAAATTATTGCCCCGCGTGGTTTTATGGAACACGCGATTAAAGAAAATGTCTTAGCCGGCAATGCGATGACGCGTCGTGCCACCTACCAATATGGTAACGCGCTGGCAAAAGGTGCTAAAGGCCAAGTTGACGCCGCTATTGGTAAAGGCTTATCTACCGGCTACATCGACTTGATTGCACCGACGAGAGAAATTTTGGCCGATGAAGAAAGCATTATTCTTGATGGTATTGAAATGGTCATGCAAAACACCCCAGGGACAGAATCACCCGCTGAAATGAACACCTATTTCCCCCAGTTTAAAACCCTCTGGTTGGCTGAGAATGTTACTGGCACACTGCACAATATTTATACCCTACGTGGCGCTGAAGTACGCGACTCACAAGCGTGGAGTAAGTTTATCAATAAAGTTATCTATCGTTTTGCTCAGGATAGCGACATTATGTTTGCTTCGCACTCTTGGCCAAGATGGGGCAAAGAATACATTATAGAAGTGTTAGAGAAACAGCGTGATATGTATGGTTATCTACATGATAAAACGCTAAATCTTGCCAACAAAGGCGTCACCATTAATGAAATACACAACCAATTAGCGGTGCCTGACGTGTTAGCGCACCAGTGGTATAACCGTGGTTACCATGGCTCTTATTCTCATAATGTTAGGGGCATTATCAATAAATACTTAGGTTTTTATGACGCTAACCCGGCAACGCTTAATAAGTTGAGTCCGGCGCAATCATCGGTTAAATATATTGACTTGATGGGCGGCGCAGAAAAGGTACTAACTCAGGCGCAAAAAGCTTTTGATAAAGGCGAATATCGCTGGGTAGCTGAGTTACTCAATCACTTAGTTTTTGCTCAGCCAGAAAATCAGCAAGCAAAAAACCTGCAAGCAGACACCTTAGAACAATTGGGTTACCAAGCTGAGAATGCTGGCTGGCGTAATAGTTATCTAGCGGCCGCTTTTGAATTGCGCCACGGCATACCTACCCAGGCTAAAGCCACTAAAGCTGGCCCAGATATCATCAAAGCCATGAGTAGTGAATTGATTTTTGATTTTCTGGGTGTGCGGTTAAATACTGATAAAGCCTTGGCGCATCAGTTTAAAATTAATTTTGTTTTCCCCGACCGTAATGAAAAATTCCTAGTCGAGTTAAGTAATGCCCATTTAAATAACATTGAAAATATTCAAGACAAAGCCGCAGACTTAACGGTCACTATCGACCGAAAAGATTTAAACCTTTTACTGTTAAAACAACAGTCTTTTGGGCAATTGGTCAAATCTGGAAAAATGCAGCTCGATGGTAATGGCAAAGTCTTTGGTCAACTATTGATGATGATGGATGAATTTCCATTTTGGTTCAATATTGTGACGCCCTAGTATAAGTATAAAAATAAAAATAAAAATAAATATAAAAATGAATTAAGCCAATTTAAAAAAGTGAGGTTTTTGTGATGAACACTCAAAAAAAATCAGCCAACGAATTCGATTATATTATCGTTGGTGGCGGCTCAGCAGGTTGTGTGTTAGCCAATCGATTAACCGAGAATGGTAAATTTACGGTTTGTTTATTAGAAGCCGGTGGTGACAACAAGAGTATGTTAGTTAATACCCCAGGCGCTTTTTCAGCCTTTATGTTTTTGAAAAAATTCAATTGGAGTTTTAATGCTAAGCCTAAAAGTGATATTCGTCACGGTGCTGCCCTGTTTGTGCCCCGTGGTAGAGGTTTAGGCGGTAGTTCTGCTACCAATGCCATGCTGTATATTCGTGGTCAAAAACAAGACTATGACCACTGGGCGGCCTTAGGCAATGAAGGTTGGGCATTTGACGATATGTTACCTTACTTTAAAAAATCAGAAACTAACCAGCGCGGGTCAAGTGAATGGCACGGTGATAGTGGGCCTTTACAGGTCACTGACCGGCCGGTTTTTTATGAAATAAGTCAACGTTATATTGAGGCGGGCAAACAAGCGGGCTTTAAATTTACTGATGATTTTAATGGCAGTGATCAAGAAGGCGTTGGCTATTACCAGTGCACCATAAAAGATGGTCAGCGCTGCTCGGCGGCGCATGCCTATTTATTGCCAGTACTTGCTAGAAAAAATTTGACTGTATTAACCAATGCACAAGTCAGTAAGGTACTGATAAAAGACCAACAAGCCTATGGCGTTGATGTGGTTATTAAAGGTGAACGGAGCAGCATAAGCGCTAAAAAAGAAGTGATCTTAAGTGGGGGAACTATCGCTTCACCGCAGTTATTAATGCTCTCGGGCATTGGTGATAAAAATGAACTTAACGAGCAGGGTATTGATTGTGTTCATGAACTTAAAGGTGTGGGTAAAAACCTACAAGAACATGTTGATGCCTGTATCTTAGTCAAAAGTAAAAAAACAGATGGCTTTACTGTGTCAGTTACAGGGTTACTGAAAATGCTGCCCGATACGGTGAAATATATCATGGCTAAAAAAGGTAAACTGGCCAATAGTATTCTAGAGGCGGGTGGCTTTATTAAATCAAGTGAGCAGGTGCAAAGGCCCGATATTCAATTACATATGTTGCCATTGTTATATGACGATAATGGTCGCGACCTGAAACTTTTATCACAGCATGGTTTTTCATGTCATATTTGTGTTTTACGGCCAGAAAGCACGGGCACGGTATCGCTAAAATCTGCTAATTATCAAGACGCACCAGAGATTGATTTTAACTTTTTTTCTGATCAAGCAGGTAAAGACAAAGCTGTGATGATTGATGGTATGCGACAGTTGCGTAAAATATTAACCGCGCCGGCATTAGCCGAACATTATGATAATGAAATGCATCCAGGCAAGGCTTTTGAAACAGATGAACAAATTTTTGCTAAAGTAAAAGAGCGTCTAGGCATAGTGTATCACCCTGTGGGTACCTGCAAAATGGGCCATGATGATATGGCGGTGGTTGATCATCAATTAAAAGTTCATGGCATTAAAAATCTGCGAGTAGTTGACGCTTCAATTATGCCAACGCTGGTTAGTGGTAACACAAACGCGCCAACAATGGCGATTGCCGAAAAAGTGTCAGCGATGATCTTGAAAAATTAATTGAGGAATATGCAGATGTTAAATTTCGTTACATATAGTCTTAAAGCTTTACTGACCGGTTTATGGGTTTTGGCAATATTAGCTTTATTATCGCTATCACCACTACCGGCAGACTATCAATTTTATGCTTTTACATTAGCGGGTGTAGTGCTTTTAGTACACTTTATTGAGTTTTTTGCGATGAAAGCTAAGTTCAAAAAGCAAAGTGGTTTAGCCATGAACTTTGTGCAAACCATGCTTTGGGGCTTTGGTTATTGGCTACCGATTTTAAAGCGGTCTAAAAAGTAAGTTGATTAAGATAAAAGTATTTATTTAACAATGTTTTAGGTGAAATAAAACCACATTCAGGCAACTGACGGTGGTTTTTTATGGGATTTTAACGCTAGTTAAAATCTATGCTTAAGTCTACAAAACGTATAATAACCATATAAAAAAAGAGCTTAGATAACTAATGTAAGCTCTTCTAGCAAGGATTTTTTATACCTAGCTAAGCATACCCTTAAAACCGATATTAACTAAGTGTTACAGGGGTAAAGGTAAACTAAATAGCGTTATTTTTCACTGTTCAATATATTGTCTAATTTTAAATCCGTTAACTTCATGGTACTTCTGACAACATAAAACATAATCGCAATCAGCATGATCATCGAAGGTATCGCAATCACTGGATAACTTAATAGGGTCATTTCACCCAATTGCTCGTTAAACTCCGTAGTACCTGCAGGGCTAACGACAATCCATTTCGCTAATAAGTAATTCATGGCAGCAGAAAAAACAAAGGTGGTGGATAAAAAGTGATTTGCCCGCTGAATTTTGGCTTTAAACTCATGCGTTTTATTTTTATTTTCGAGAGTTTGATAGATTAACTCTAAATTAAACACCAGTGGGTTTAATAATATTTTGGCAATTAAGGGTTTGCCCCAAAAACCAGAAATGAGTACCACTAAACCAATGGCAGAGGGAATGGCGGCTTCTTTAATGGCTAGCCATTGCACATCTAACTCAAATAAACCAATACCCCCAGTTAATAAGGTACTTATAAAGCCAAGTAAGGCAATGAAGTTCATTGACTTGTTTTTAATAAAATCATACAAGCCATAACCGAGTGGAAATAATAACGCCAATATTAAGGCATATACAGTGCCTAAATATTCATCCCCCGATAATTTCATTAAAATGATCGACGGAATAGCAATATTAAAAATAATCTCTAAAAAGGTATTAGGACGTTTAGCGGGTGTTTGAGTTGACATTATATTTCATTTTAAGGCGCAACTGGCCATAGCCAGTTTATTTAAGTCTAGTGGTATGTTATCTAAAAATAGCTAAAATGTCATGCGATACCCATGCAGTGATTTTGAAGGTGATATTTACTCGCCAGAGCTATCATCATTTCAATGCTGACATTAAAATGATGATGGGCAAGTTATGCGAGCTCTGCTATAAAAGTGGCGTTAATTATTTCTGTGGTATTTATGCCGTATTCATCAAGTAAAACACTGAGCTCTGGTTTACAGGAACCACAATTAGTGCCACATTTTAAGTGTTCACCTAGTTGTTCAACTGAATTACAGCCCTTTTTAATAGCACTAATGATGTCTTTTTCACCGACATTAAAACAACTACAAATTTGTTTTCCTTGAGCGAATTCATCACTGTAAGTGCCCGATAATAAAGACTGAACATCCTGCTCTAGCAAGCTTGCTTGACTGAAAACATGCTTAAGCCAAGCGTTTTCTATGCTCAGATTAGTTGCCGAGCTATAACATAAAAAGGCTAATTTTCCTGCTTGTAAACAAACAACGTATTGGGTATCTCCTTGACTAAATTGTCGCCATTCGCCCGATATTTGACTGCTTGTTTGACACCAATGCAAAATATCTGTTTCAGGCTGCGTATTAGCAAATTGAAAACTCATGCCATAACTTGTGCGGGCCTTGGTCCAAAATTCGTTAGTTATTTGAGTTTGAACAATAAAATCTTCGCTAATATGCAGTTGTCCAAATTGCTGGAATGCTGTCTTGCTTAAAGCGATGGCCCCGTGTTTAAGTTCAGCTTGACCAGAAAGTGGGTCGGTAATGCTCGCATACAAGTTGCTGATATTGGCGCTAGACGCAAACTGCTGATTCCAATGAATAGGCATAAAGCATTCATTAGGACGTTGATTTTTATCTAATTTTGCATGTACACTTGCTTGCCCTGTATTGGATGAAATATTGACTATTTCATCGTCAACTATCTTTAACCGTGCGGCATCGACAGGATTGATATAGAGATAACATTTATCGGTATGCGCGGTAAGTTGTGACGCTTTACCTGTTCGGCTCATAGTGTGCCATTGATCTCTTAACCGACCGCTGTTTAATCGAAAAGGAAATTTTGCTGAGGTTTTTTGTCTTGGCTGACACGGCGAAATTGGAAAAAATAGCGCTTTACCTGAAGGGGTAGAAAATTGTCCATCTTCAAAGACGCGTTTTTTACCTTCAGGGTAGGTGTTATTCACGGGCCATTGTACCGGTTTTAAACGGTCATATTGTCGTGGCGTAATGGTTGAAAATGCAGAAATATCAAAAACACGTGCACCATTATTTTCAAAACCTGACAATTGAGCAAACTCTCGAAAAACCTCACTAGCATGTGAATAATCAAAACCTGAAAAGCCCATGGCAGTGGCAACTTCTGCAATAATTTTCCAGTCATGCTTGGCTTGACCATTAGGGGCTATCGCATGAGTTTGACGGGAAATTCGGCGCTCTGAGTTGGTTACTGTGCCGTTTTTTTCTAACCAGGGCGTTGCGGGTAGTTTTACATCAGCAAAGTCTAAAGTATCATTATTTTCAGCACAGTCAGAGACCACGACAAACTCACACTTATTTAAGGCCCGGGCGACTTTTTTACCATCGGGTAAACTTACCATGGGATTAGTCGCCATTATCCAGACCGCTTTAATTTTACCTTCATCCATAGCGTCAAACAGATCAATGGCTTTATAGCCTGCTTTATCAGCCATAGTAGGCGATTGCCAAAAACGCTGTACTGTTGAGCGGTGCTCAGGGTTTTCAATATCCATATGAGCGGCTAGTTGATTAGACAAACCACCGACTTCTCTACCGCCCATAGCGTTGGGTTGGCCTGTGATAGAAAAAGGCCCACAACCGTCTTTGGCTATTTTACCCGTAGCTAAGTGACAATTAATAATGCTTTGGCACTTATCAACCCCTGAACTTGATTGATTGATACCCATTGAATAAAAGCTGAGTACTTTTTCAGTCTTGGCAAATAATTGATAGACACTGGCAAGGGTTTGTTGGTCAAGATCGCAATAGGCTGATACTTCAACGAGTGACCATTTCTTTGCTGCTAATAAGGCTTGTTCAAAACCTTGGGTATGTTGCTCGATATAGTCATTATCTAAGCCATGGTTAGCGCTTAAGTAATTTAAAAGGCCGTTAAAAAAGGCAGCGTCAGTGCCTGGCTTTATCGGTAAAAAATAATCAGCTATTTGACAGGTTGCGGTTTTACGTGGGTCAATAACCACAACTTTCATGGCTGGATTACGTTTTTTAGCGCGTTCAATACGCTGATATAATACGGGATGAGTCCAAGCGGCATTAGAGCCAGTAATTAATAAAAGTTCTGTACTGTCTAAATCATCATAGCCGCAAGGCACAACATCTTCACCAAAACTACGTTTATAAGCTGCAACAGCTGACGACATACAAAGACGTGAGTTGGTATCAATGTTGGCTGAGCCGATATAGCCTTTCATTAATTTATTCGCCATATAATAATCTTCAGTCAGTATTTGTCCTGAGACATAAAAAGCGACAGCATCAGGGCCATGTTCTTTGATAATTTGTGCAAATTTATCGGCAACATGCTTTGTCGCCGTTAACCAATCAACCGTTTGATTGTTTATTTGTGGTTCAAGCAGGCGGTTGGTTAAGTCGGTGGTGGCTAATAAATTACTGCCTTTTACGCACAGTTGTCCAAAATTGGCAGGGTGCTCTATTGTGCCGACTAATGCGCTGGCCTTGCCATTTTCAACTGTGATATCAATACCGCAGCCGACACCACAGTATGCACAAGTTGATTGAACAATATGTGACGATTGAGAACAACTCATAAAATTTACCTTTAAAACAGAGAATGATGTAAAGCCCGCTTGATAGCGGATATTTTGCTAGTTTTGTTTATTTATTTTTAAATTTTATTAGGTAACATACTGACCAATATTTTTTTCAACTGCCACAGCACGACTTTCAAATTCAGCCTCAACCAGACTTTTCAATAAAGTGCTACAACCCCCACACCCGCTACTGGCTTTTGTACAGATTTTAATATCATCCAGGGTACAAGCCCCTTGAGCGATTGAGCTGATAATATGGCCTTTTGTGACCTGATGACATGAACAAATAATGGCGGTATCAGGTAATGCAGCAAAATCTAATGTCGGTTTTTCTTCTGACCAAGGCAGTATCAGTGCTTCCGGTGATGCAGGTAAATCTATGGCATTAAGCAGGTATTGTAATAACGAGTCGTATTCACGGGTATCACCAATTAATACCGCGCCGAGCATTTTGCTTTTGTCACTCGACAGCACTATTTTCTTGTATACGCCTGCCGGTTGATTTTGATAAGTATAGGTTACTGACCCCGGTGTTTTTGCCTGTGCATCACCTATTGAGCCTACTTCAACCCCCATGAGTTTTAATTTAGTACTCATATCGGCACCAGTAAACAAGGCTTGTTCACCCATAATATGTTTTGCGGCCACTTTAGCCATCTGGTAACCCGGTGCCACTAAACCAAAAATAAAGTTGTTCCAGAGGGCACATTCACCAATGGCATAGATACTTTCATCTGAGGTTTGGCATTGGTTATTAATCACTATACCGCCTCGTTCACCCATTTTAAGCGCGAATGACTTGGCTAGATTGTCATAAGGGCGAATACCTGCGGAGAATAAAATTAGGTCGGTTTCTAGTACTGTGTCATCACTAAAACACAGTTTATAACGACAGCTTTCGCCGTCTTCAATCACGCTAGTGGCTTTTGATGTATGTACCTCAACACCCAAAGCTTCAATTTTTTCTTTTAATAAGCGACCGCCACCGGCATCAATTTGCACGCCCATTAATTGTGGCCCAAACTCAACTACATGGGTTTTTAAACCTAAGTGGCTTAGGGCATTTGCGGCTTCAAGACCAAGTAAGCCACCGCCGATAACCACCCCCACTTTACTGACATTGGCACTAGCTTGAATAGCGTCTAAGTCATCTAGGGTGCGATAAACCAAACAATGCTCGCGGTCTTTTCCTGGAATAGGAGGTACAAAAGGATAAGAGCCAGTGGCTAAAATTAGTTTGTCATAAGCGATAACTTGGCCGTTTTGCGTGACAACATTTTTATTGCTGCGATCGATATCAACAACTTTGGCATTAGTTTGAAAATTTACCGCCCAATCTTGGTAAGTTTTTTCGTCAGCCATGGCCAGATCTGCCGCTGTTTTACCGCTAAAGTATGTTGAAAGGTGAACACGGTCATAAGCAAGGCGAGGCTCTGCTGACAAAACAGTTATCTCAATGGCTTGATCGGCTGTGTTCAATTGAGCCAATTGCTCAACAAAATGGTGACCCACCATGCCGTTACCGACCACGACCACTTTTTGTTTTTCTATGATTTGTTGGTTACTTGAGCTGATTTTATTTACCTGCTGCAATAGTGATATGGGTTTACAATTTTTGATAACGCTTAACAAACCTGTTGAGCGTTATCATTATAAGTGTGTTTGGTGAGCTAAAATTTTGCACTTACCCAAAGCCAGATTTTATCCGTATCCACTTTACCTGCAGTAGCATCGCCTGCTGAGTAAGCCGCATACTTTAAGCCTGCTTTATAATTCTTAGCGAATTTTTTCGCGTAAACGGCATTAATTTCGCTACCTAAATCATCAACCGTATCGGTTGCTTCATCAGCAGAATAATCATGAATTGTGACTGTCCAACCGCCGCCGAATGCTTTACCTGACACAGAGGCATAAAGATCAACCAAGCCTTCTTTTGGTGTGCCTAAAAACTGATCTGCCCAACCATTGAACTTATGCAGTGTCGCCAGTGGTGTTGAAAATCCATGCATTGAATCATCACTGCCTAGAACTTCTGCACCTAATTTAAGAGTTACAGCATCAAAGCTATAGCCGCCTTCTATGGCCATATAGCTTGCAGAGTAGTCAGTTGCGCCGCTTTCTGAATCTTGAGTAGCAAATTCAACTGAATATGAAAACTTGTCTTTTTTACCGTTAAAACTCACCCCGAAAGTATCTAAGCTATTAGCGGTTCCTTCATCAACTTCTAAGAGATAGCTGTAAGCGGTTAGTTTGCCATAACTCGTTTTGTAGGCGAGGTTAAGTAAATGATCTTTTGCATCAAAATCTTTTTCATTTGAAAAAATACGATTACGTTTATTAATGTAGCTATAGCTCATTTTTACATTGTCTAAGGCTGCATAAGTTAGGGTCGCTGCATCAAATGTTTGTCGATCTTGACGCCATCCCACATGGCCAACATAACGATGATTATCTAAGGTCAGTACTTGGCGACCTACTTTAGCAGTGACGCCATCTTTTTTGTATTGCACATAAGCTTGATCTACTTCAGTCGTTTCTGGATCGGCAATAACAGAATATTCAGTATTATTACCCACGGCATCGTTATACTTGTTAACACCCGCTACTTGGCGTGAGTCTTCAAATTCAATCACAGCGGTAAAATCATGGTAGCTAGCACTGGTGTAATTTAGACGAGTTCTTAGCGTTAATGCTGAGGCATCTTTTAAACTGTTGTCTTGAGCAACTGTTTCGTATCGCAAGTTCAAATTGACGCTAGTTTTTGCTTGGGTTTCACTCTTACTCTCACTATTTGCACTAGCTGAAGCACTTGAACCTGCTAATAAAATTAATGTAGTCAGTGTTGAAAGTTGACGAACTGGTTGCATGCTGTATTCCTTGAATTTTTTAAAATCGGCGTTAAATTTTTGTTTTTTTACTGGTTAAATATTAACTACTAAATATTGTTATCTAGATTGAGCAACATCAGATGTTTGTTCAGTAAAGATAAGCTGTTTTTTGGCAATTTAAGTAAAGTAGAGAAAATAAGAGGTTATATTATTAAGTAATACAGCAGGTTTTATGCCAGTAAAATAAACTGTTTAATATCAACTGGTTAGTTTTTTAATGGTTTTTTTTATCTGCATTTTGTTAGTTTCTGATGCAAGCCTGCACCAAAATAAATAAAGCGTATAAGGATGAACAGAGTCATAACCTTTGGCCTGCCAATATTGAGCAAAGTCATTTTTCTGCTTGCGGCGCTAGTCACTCTGACCCTGTTACTAAAGATGTGATTGACCTAGAACTAATTAATGATGCAAGAAATTACCTGGATGGCCTGTACTTATCTCATAGCGAACCGTCTACTTGTTACGCTATTAGCGTTAATAATTCTCCTGCTAATTAGTTAATACACTTATCATGCAATTACTAAAAATGAAAATCCCAGCTTAATCACTTAAGCTGGGATTTTTTCAAGCAAGAATAAAATTAACGGCTTAACCAAATATTTCTAATTTGCCATCGGTAACCCGTGTTTCATAGGTTTTAATTGCCAAGGTGTCATTATCTAAACAGGCACCAGAATTTAAAATAAAACGCTGTTTTAATAAGGGTGAAGCAACGTAAACCTCGCCCTTAGTTTCGCCAATTAAACCGCGATATAAAACGTTGGCTTTACCAAAGGGGTCAAAGTTAGAAACCGCATAAATTTTGTCGTTACCTACTTGGAATAAAGCCACTTGCTCTTCGTTTGCCAATAAGGCACAAACACCTGAATTTTTAATTAAATCACTGGTGGGGCAGATGGTTTGCCAGCTATTTTCTGTTATCATTTTTTTCTTTCCTTATTCGTAAAGCTTGTTTATGCAGGTGTTAAATCAACGGCTTGAATTTGAACGCCATATTTTTTCTCATCACCTTGAGCGGGGCGAATTTGATCACGCTCAGTAACGAATTCTATGTTGTTATCGACGGTGTCAGAGTTAACAAACTGACGGAAACGTTTTAATTGTTCTTCACTTTCAATCGTTGTTTTCCACTCACATTGGTAGGTATCAACGACATTTTGCATTTGTTTTTCTAATTCAGCATTAATCCCTAAGTGATCGTCTTTAACTATTTTTTCCATGTAGGCTAAACCACCTTCTAGGTTTTCTAACCAGACAGAAGTACGGGTTAAACGATCCGCGGTACGGACATAAAACATTAAGTATCGATCAATATATTTCACTAAGGTTTCATCATCTAAATCAATGGCGAATAAGTCGCCATGGCGAGGCTTCATGCCGCCATTACCACTGACGTATAAGTTCCAGCCGTTTTCCGTGGCGATAATACCAATGTCTTTACTTTGCGCTTCTGCACACTCGCGTGTACAGCCTGAGACCGCAAACTTAATTTTATGAGGAGAACGTAAACCTTTATAGCGATCTTCTAAGAAAATGGCCATTGCCATGCTGTCTTGTTGGCCGTAACGACACCAAGTGCTGCCGACACAAGATTTAACTGTTCGTAACGATTTACCGTAGGCGTGGCCTGTTTCCATACCCGCATCAATTAAGCGTTTCCATATCGCCGGTAATTGGTCAACACGTGCGCCGAATAAATCGATACGTTGGCCGCCAGTTACTTTGGTATATAGGTTATATTCTTTAGCGACTTCACCAATAACAATTAACTTATCTGGGGTTACTTCACCGCCTGGCATACGGGGAACAACAGAATAAGTCCCATCTTTTTGCATATTACCTAGAAAGACATCGTTGGTGTCTTGCAGTGATACATGGTCGGGTTTTAATATATAGTCGTTCCAGACCGAAGCGAGAATAGACCCGGCTGCTGGTTTACAAATTTCACAGCCTAAACCTGAACCGTGTTTTTCTATTAACAGGTCAAAGGTTTTAATTTGTTCTGCTTGCACAATGTGAAATAACTCAACCCGGCTATAAGCAAAGTGTTCACAAAGATCAGTGCTGATTTCTACCCCACGTTTTGCTAGTTCGTGATCTGTTACTTTTTTCAATAATGCCGCACAACCGCCACAACCGCTGCCGGCTTTTGTTGAAGACTTAACTTCACCAACATCAATGGCACCACAATCAAGAGCGGCAATAATGTCGCCTTTAGTGACATTCAAACATGAACATATGGTTGCTGTATCGGGTAGGGCATCAACACCTAATGTGGGTTTTTCGCCTGAGCTGGGTAAAATTAATCCGTCGGGGTTTTCAGGTAACTCAATACCATTGAGGGCGTATTGCAATAATGCATCGTATTCGCTGGTATCACCGACTAACACCGCGCCTAATAATTCTTTACCATCGGCACTGACGACTATTTTTTTATAAATTTGATCGGGTTGGTTTGAATAAACATAGCTTTTACAACCTTGAGTACGCGCATGGGCATCGCCAATTGACCCTACGTCCATGCCCATTAACTTCAACTTAGTGCTCATGTCAGCACCGGTAAATTGTTGCTCACCGTTAATAATGTTATCGGCAGTCACCTTAGCCATGGTGTAACCCGGCGCGACTAAACCGAAGATAAAGTTATTCCATAAAGCACACTCGCCAATAGCGTAAATGCTTTCGTCAGAGGTTTTACAGTAGTTATCAACCACAATACCGCCACGTTCGCCAACCGCTAAATCAAATTCACGGGCTAAGTTATCATAGGGGCGAATACCTGCTGAGAATAAGATAACGTCAGTTTCTAAATGCGACCCGTCAGCAAAATTCATCCGGTGAACGCATTCTTCGCCGTCAACAATTTCGCTGGTGGCTTTTTGGGTATGTACTTGTACGCCAATGCCTTCGATCATTGAACGCAGTAAAGCGCCGCCGTCTTTGTCTAATTGCACACCCATCAATTGTGGCGCAAATTCAACCACATGTGTTTCTAAGCCTAACTCTTTAAGTGCGTTAGCGGCCTCTAAACCTAATAAACCACCACCGACCACAACCCCAACTTTACCGGTTTTGGCTGACGCTTGAATGTCTTCTAAATCTTGAATAGTACGATAAACCAGACAATGCTCACGCTCTTTACCTGGAATAGGAGGAACAAAAGGGTATGAGCCCGTTGCCATGACTAACTTGTCGTAAGCGTAAGTTTCGCCTGCTTCAGTGGTTACCACTTTCGCGGCTTTATCAATGTGAGTGACTTTCGCATTGGTGAAAAATTTAACACCGATTTCGTTGTAGTATGCTGGCGTTGTCATGGCTAAGTCATCAGCGGTTTTTCCAGAAAAATACTCAGATAAGTGAACACGGTCATAAGCTAAACGGTCTTCAGCTGATAATACGGTAATTTCATAGCCTGCATGTTTCGCCATTTCATCAACAAAGTGATGGCCAACCATGCCATTGCCAACGACGACGATTTTTTGAGCTTGTGTGTTCATTTATTACAATCCTACTTCTTTAAATTACCGCTGCACTAGCGGAACTAGGTAATGGTTTGTTATCTGCAATAAATGAACCAGTTGATTTTTATTAATAAATTCAGGTAGATAGTATTTAAGTGGTGGGTCGAGATAGCGTTTTTGCACTATGGTGAAGAGGTTAGCGCACCAATGATGTGCGGTAATGGTGTGCGCGATCATGATGTGCAGCAAGTTGGCGTGCAAGATAAGTGACTGTGTACTTAAGCGGATCACTGAAAATGGCACTGGGTTAGGTGTCGCGCTTATATCATACTAAGCTGAAAAAGACGGTTTACACTTTAGGTGTTTTTTAGCCAGCCTTAGCCATTATATTAAGAGATTATATTAGCCATTATAAATCAAAGCGATTTATAATGGTCTGTCAAAGCTTAATTAACCTAGATCCATCAGTAGGTTAATTAAGCAAAGATATCATCAAGCCAATAAATAACAAGGCGGATACTGATTGCCAAAATAATAAAGGATTACGCGCTAGCAAAGGTTGTTTTTTGTATGCTTCAACAGCAGATGAACTGGGTTTACTTAAATCAGTAAAGAATTCTGAAAAGGCTTGATAGCGCAGTCTCGGATCGGCCGCCGTTGCTTTTTGTAAGCTGAGATCTAACCACAAGGGCAGTTCAGGTCGAAATTGTTTAATGCTGCGATATTGCATATCGCTATAAGCCTTAATGGTGACTTCAGCACGTTGCATAGGTTTGTAAGGCAGTTCGCCTGACAGCATTTCATAACAAATAACACCCAATGAAAATAGATCACTTTGATTATCTGCTTGCAGGTGTAATAAGGTTTCAGGCGCAATATAATTTAACGAGCCTTGCGGTACTTCTTCTTTGATGGTTTCTTGGTTTTCATCAAGTGAAGCGACAAATACGGTGCCGTAATCAATCAATTTAATCTGACCATATTCATCGATCATTATGTTGTCGGGTTTTAAGTCGCGATGTACAAGATCTAAACGTTGAAACGATCGTAATGCGCTGATCACTTGTTTCATTACATCACGAACTTGTGCAATGCTAGGTTTAGGATTGTCATGTAACCACTCACTTAAGGTTTGCCCTTTAATATACTCACAGACATGGTATAAAAAAGGACTGTCTTGATTACCTTGTATCACCCGCATGACGTTAGCGTGCTTAATGCGTTCACCAACCCAAGCTTCACGCATAAAGCCTTGCAAATAAAGCGCGTCGTCTGAAAAATTAGCTGATGGTGCTTTTAACACATAAGGTTTATCTGTTTTAATATCTATGACTAAATACAAATGTGAGCGAATGCTGGCGTGGATCACTTTTTTAACTAGGTAACCATCAAGTTTCTGGCCAACCTTTAATGCTGGTGGGATGGCTTTTGAGCTTAAATCACGTTCAATTTCGGCCAGTTTACGATTGGGTACGGCGTTAATATAGACCAGTAAACAAGTGACATTGTCATCACTACCGCGCTCAAGTGCGGTTGCAACAATTTTTTTTGCCAGCGCTTCTAAGTCTGATTTTTCTGGGGCTAACGGCAATGAATCAAACAGGGCTTTAAAAACAGCTTTGGACATATAATCGTGAATGCCATCGCAACTTAGCATGTATAAATCACGCGGCTGTAAATCTATTTGGTGTACATCAACTTCTAAACGATTATCGCCACCTAATGCGCGTGTTAATAAATCCTGTTGGCCAATTTGCTTGCGATTATGATCACGGGTAATAACTTCTAATTGTTGATGACGATATTTTGTTATGCGGGTATCGCCAACATGAAAGATATAACCTGTGGTTGATTTAGCAATAAGCGCTGAAAAAGTGGTTAGCCACTGTGGGGCGTTTGGATCGGCTAAATCATCAATAAAGCCACTTTGTGAATACAACCAGTTATTTAAGCTAGTTAATACCTTAGCCGCAGACTTTTCTGTTGACCATGTTTGTGGGGTTGCAAGATACTCTGTAATAAATTGAGTCACGGCAAGTTGTGAGGCATCAGCGGCTTTACTGGCGCTTGATACCCCATCAGCAATGGCAGCAACCGCGCCTTTAGCACGTAATTCAAGTTTTTTAGGCACAATGGCCGCGAAAGCATCTTGGTTTTCCGCTTTCAAACCTTTAGCAGAAAAACCGCCGAAGCACAGCTGTAAATCAGCCACCATACTTTGGCGATTTTGTTTTTCACTGTTCATGTTTTGTTAGTGACCCACTTTAATTAATTCTACCGTGCCATCTGCACGTACTTCGGTAATAGTACCCTTAGGCTCTTGCATAAAGAATAAGGTAACAAAGCCGACCACAGCAGTCGCTGCTATCACCAAAAAGAAGGTTGAATAATCAACCATGGTTAATACCGTTAAATAAACCACTGCACCCACGTTACCATAAGCGCCGGTCATACCAGCAATTTGTCCGGTTAAACGACGTTTAATTAAAGGCACGGCAGCAAATACAGCACCTTCACCTGCTTGCACGAAGAATGAACAAGCCATCGCGGTTGCTACGGCTAAGGCTAAAGGCCATTCACCGGTAATTTCCGACATGCCTAAATAACCCAGTGCTAAGCCAGCCGTTAAAATTAATAAGGTTTTTTTACGACCAAATCGGTCTGATAACCAACCACCACCAGGGCGAGACATTAAGTTCATAAAGGCATAAGTAGAGGCTAACATAGCTGCGTAAACCATACTTAATTCGAAGGTTTCAGCGAAAAATAACGGTAACATAGAGACAACAGCTAATTCTGAACCAAAAGTAGCAAAGTATAGAATGTTTAATACGGCCACTTGCTTGAACTTATAACGGTGAATTTCTTCAACGGGCTTTGAAAATAAATGGCCGTTAACTTTAATAGTTTGTTTTACTTCAATGGCAAATAAAACCACTAAGCTAATGTAGGCAATAAGTGCACTTTGTGCTGACAATAAACTTACACCGGCAGGTGATAATTTCCATGTCAGTAAGGCTAAAGCACCGTACATAGGAATTTTCATTAATAATAATAAGAAGAAGTCACCGGTTGAGGTTACTTCCATCGCACCTGTGTGTTTAGGTTTAAAGTAGGTTGAACCTTTAGGCGTGTCAGTGACGTTTTGATACCAGATAACACTGAAAATTAAGCTTAATGCACCGGTAAAGGCAACCGCGTATCTCCAACCGTCTTCACCACCAAATGCCAAGGCAAGTGTTGGTAGTGACATGGCTGCTGCAGCTGAACCAAAGTTACCCCAGCCACCATAAATACCTTCAGCCGTGCCAAGTTCATTAGCCGGGAACCATTCAGACACCATACGAATACCGATAACAAAACCGGCACCAATAAAACCTAATAAAAAGCGAGATAAGGCCGCTTGCTCAAAGGTGCTTGAAAAAGCAAACATAAAACAAGGAAGGCTACATACCGCAAGTAATACGGCAAAGGTTAAGCGAGGGCCATATTTGTCGGTAAGCATGCCAATGACAACGCGCGCTGGGATGGTTAAGGCTACGTTTAATAGCATTAAGGTTTTTATTTCAGCTTTCGTTAAGCCTAATGAGTCTGCAATTACCGATACTAAGGGGGCAAAGTTAAACCAAACAGCAAACGTAATGAAAAACGCTATCCAACTCATATGTAAGGCTTTCATCTTACCTTTGAAAGAAAAAATATTGAGACTACCTTGACCACTCATACCACAACTCCTAAAAATTAACATGTGTGTTTTTATTAATGCAAGACGCCATTGCCCTGTTAATCATAAAAATGGTTTGGTTATTAACTGAGCTGGCGGGCTTACACAATACGAAGAACATTCTTCAACTGTAAAGGTAATTGCAAATGTAATGCCACCACTGATATTTTAATTATCCTATTGTTTTTGTTGCTTTTAATTTATTTTTGTAGAGAAGGGGGTCTATAACTTAGGTTTGCATGCACAACACAATCACTATGACGCACACATTAGGTGCACAACAAAAGTATAAATAATCACTGTAATTGTTAGGTGAGCTTAATTTAGGCGAGTCTTATCAATACCAACACGAAGACCAATATTATTCAGTTAATAGCAAAAAAATAACCATAGATAACTTAGAAGGAAGGTATGGCGTGATAGATGAAAAACATTACAGCTATTTAGTCTACATAAAGTTATCTGCATAGTTTTATAAAAAAGTAACTTATACAAAGGATCTATTTTTTAGTATGTAATAGACAAGGTTACGAATGAGGTCACTTATAACGAACTCATTTGCTAATCCCTGACCTTATATTGATCTTTTTTATCGTTATATATTTTGCAAAAACTTTAAAATATACAGTAAACAAGCATGATCTAATCCAATAAATTATAGGCTAATTTTTAGCTGCTTTAGCACAATGATATGAATAAAATTTGCTGACCTTAGGTAACATTAGTGCCCTGATCAGAGTCATTAAAAAGGGAGTGGTCTTTGTGCCTAGCTTGAAAGATTTACATCACGCTTTGGCTTTAGAACAGGGGAGGGTTAAGGATAGATACTGATGAATTGAGCCAAACCATCAAAAGTTAACATGAAATAAATGGCTATTTTAACGCCTAAATCATCAGGGCTTCACCGATCTTACAAGAAGACATACTGTCATTGAACAATGTCAGGTGATGAAATACCCCTAGCGAGGCGCTTTTTTATCTTGATATTATCGCTGCAATTTCACTCTCAACTTCACTCTTCAACTTCATAGTCATCATCATCAAAAACATCACGTAACTTTTTATGCACTTTTTTACTGGCTTGTTTCTGATGGCCAGATGCATTTGTTCTGTCTCTAAAATGTTTTGAATTAGCAAATTGACTTTGATGAGATAAATCAAACTCAGTTAATTCGTTATTCAATGTGTTTTTATTACTCGATGGTGAAGTTGAGTAATTATTCATGATGTTCTCTTTTGTTATTAATAAATACTATTGTGGGAATACTCGCTATTTTTATTAATAATTGATAGTTAAATATTTTTGTCAGTCTGATTACATAATTTTGTTAGTGGATATACAAATCATTACTTATTGATTTGTATAGAAGTTATTATTCTGCTTGCAGCAAATACTGACATTCGTTCAAAGTCATCAAATCGAATCGGCAGATATTGGCAATCATTATAATCTTGAAACTTTTCATCTGGATCAGGTTCATCTAGATAAAAGTACTGCTTATCATAACCACTGAACACCAGCCCATGAGGGGCTTTTGTTCTATCTAATCGATATGTGCTAATAAGTACTCATGATATTTACCCGCTCGTTGTTAGTGATTGCACAAGAATATTGGTAGACAGAGTTTGATGGGCGTATGGGTGTTTTAAATGGCAAAGCAATATTTTCTTGTCGTTATTATAGGGTTAATAACCATTGGCAAATATATCAGCATAATAAAAATAAAGTCGCTTCAGGCAGTGTTGAAACCTTACCTACTGCAAATATGTATTAGCTCAAACTTGAACTATCACTCTCACTTTGGCTGTATAGGTTTTGATCAAGACTGACAAGATCTTAACCGATCTTAACTATGCCACCCATGATAATTCTACGTAAGGATCTTAACTATGCCACCCATGATAATTCTACGCAATAATAATGCTCTGAAACACGGCTATCCATTGGTCAACAACAATGCATGTACTTCATATGGTAAGCCTTTTCATATCGATTTTTATATATTTTGATTAAATGAGTGAATGTCAGGCAAGCTGTACTTGCTACTCTAAAGGTAGCCGTATTTTTCTTGCTGTCTTAGCATCTAGTTAAGTTTAAGCGCTATTCAAACAAGTTTGGGCATTGGCTTTACCGTGTGCTCGCTTTAAACCCACGTGTTCAGTAAATTCACACAAATGCTCTGCGGTGCCCACCGCGCCAGTGAATATACCTTCAAAGTTTGTGGTGAGCTTTAACCAACTCTCATCGTTGATGTGCAGCCTTGACAGTATCTGTGCGGTTTTAGTATCGATAGCGCCTCGTTTGTCTTCTCTTATTACGCGACCTGTTTCATCTACCAGGGTTAAATAGTCCTTCAAGTTAAAGCTGATACCTGAGGCTTTATCTTGATGTTCATGGCCAGTAAAGGCTAATAACGTTGTAGGCTGCTTGCTCTTTATCGCCGCTTTGATACGTAGCTGGATACTGGTAAAACTCGATTGTTCAGGTGTTGGCGCAATACCTGCACGGACTGGATTTAAATCTACATAAGCCATACAAGCGAGTAATGCGCCTTCATCGAGCAGTGCTTGTGATGTAAAGCGTCCTTCCCAAAAGTGCCCTGTACATTTGTCTTCTTTATTGGCTTGTCGAGCAATAGGCTCATTTAATGCCCGCATAAACCAACTGATATCGATTAAACGCTGTTTATAGACCTGTGCTGTTTCTTCAACCATTTTTATTTCGAATGTAGTTAATGATTGCTCTCGCTGATATTGACGGGTCAAAAGGGTGCCTTTAAACAACTTATGCCAACGGGAAAGTACATCTAGCGTAGTCCAGTTTTTAACGTGTTCACTATCAACATGAAGGACTAAATGTAAGTGATTATGCATGACAGCGTGAGCACAAATATCAATAGCAAATACCTGAGATAATTGAAAAATACGTTTTTCAATCCAACTACGTCTATGCTCATAGCTGACACCCGTTGCTTTATCAACACCACATAAAAAGGCTTTTCGAACGGTTCGACTGCAAATATGATAATACGGCGTATCAGATAAACTGATTTGTTGTGAACGAGGCTTAGGCATAACAATCACCACACTTAAAAAAGGTAAATTAAGTGTAGTTTATTGTTGAAAAAACAAACAAGTTATTATGGGTGGCTTAATAAGTTTATGGGTGGCTTAATAAGTTTATGGGTGGCTTAATAAGTTTTAGTTTGATAAGTTTTTAGGTTTGTATGTAAAACGTTGGCAGCGATTCGCTGCCACAGGACTGAGGGGGTTTAAGATTGACGTCGACGAGCAAGTCCGATACCAACGAGTCCTAATCCAAATAGGACAATGAGAGACGGTTCCGGAACCGCATGAATGTTGTTGGCCTCAATACTTTGCAAAGTTAGAATATCTGCGCTACTCAACGCTTCATCCCATAACCCTACATCGTCGATCGAACCAGCAAACGTTTGCCCACTGCCCAGACCACCGATCCAATGAACATCAGTTAATGATTGAAAATTTGATGTCCCAACCAATAGGCCGTTAATATAATAATCAGTATCTCCACCAGCGCCAACAGCAACAATATTGTGCCATACACTTGAAGCAAGTGAAGTCATCGCAAAATTATTATCATTTCCATGCATAGCTGACCCAGAATAATTATCATAAGCACCTAAAATTTCAGAACCTGCTTCACCTAGAATTTGATGATCAGCCGTACCACGCGTTAAAGTATTCCAATCCCCCGTTAGGTGATAATCCTTAAACCAACCAGAAATAGTCCAATTAGAACCAATATCGATATTATCGATATTCATAACCCCATAAGAGCCAATAGGTGTGTTTAATGCGTTGCCAAACTTACCTGAAGTATTCCAAGAATAGCCACCAACTAATGTTAAATCATGATTTAAAAGTGAACCTGAAGAATCAACAGCAACACCTCCCGTTCCTTCATCAAAACTCCAATTCGCAATAAGGGCTGCATTAACTTGAAACCCAGCAAATAAAAACAATAGCGGTAGTAACTTCTTAAACATAAATACTTTCCTCATCATCGATTGCAATGCCCCTCACCCATCATGTGCCTGAGACTTCTATAAGTTGATTGTTGGTTTATAATTAACCTAATTGTAATTAAGGTTAAGCACGAAATGTGCCAAAAAATAATATATAATTATTTCAATCAGTTAAAAATAAATATAATTTGGTGTTTTAACATTGTAAAAATTACTGACAGTGATATTTCGAAATGCAGTTATTAATCACGTAAATATCAGTTTTACACAACACTGACACATGAAAAAAGACATGATATTGAAGGAGATTGTGGCGATTGAGATGTGCACAGGACTCAGTTCACCTTACCCTAAAAGGCAGGAATTATGGTGCTTGCAGGCCCATTGGGCAGCGGCCGTGACGGTAATGGGTGATAGCGATTTGCCAATGCCAAAGCCATTACCAAGGGCAAACCACTTTAAAAAGCTAGGCTCGCTCACCCTGTGTTAGGTGTAAAAAAAGCTGACACTGCACCCCATGCCCCCAAACAAACGAACAAATGGGGTAAAGTCGATGTTACTTGCCCACTTTTTCTGTGAATCTTCGCGGCTCTGCAAGGAAATAAGCCTACTTGTTGTGCTGTATGTACCCAAGTGATGATCAGTCCGATGACCGCTATAAGCCAGGACATGGGGCTAAAAGACTAAAACGCTCGACTGACTCAGTCACCATTTACTGCGAACGTCTCTTATGAGGCTTGAGTTCAAATGGTGAATGCAAGGCCTGAAGCGGAAGTTAGGGTTAACGAGTTGCTAATGTCTTCTAAGCGCACCAACAAGACCTAAATGACAAAAGAAAGACACCACAACATTTAGTGGTTAGTCGGGCTAAGTGGATAGCCCTTTTGGCTTTATCACCTTTACTTTGTCAGGCATTATTTATTGCTGAAAACGATAAACTGATCCTAGCGATAGTATCTGAGAAAGCTCGTCTAATGCCGTCCGTGACTCAATAAGCAATTGTGGGTCTCTTAAATCATCTATCAGCAATTTATCGCGATAATGAGTATTGACCCAAGCAACTAGCTTCGTATACAAGGCATTAGTTAACAAACAATCAGGGTTAACCGCAAGTAATTCTTGCTCTGTCATGGCAACTCTCAAACGTAAACATGCTGGGCCACCGCCATTTTTCATACTTTCATTAACGTCAAAAAACTCAACATGATTAACCGGATTATCACCGGTAGTTAAAGACTGTAAATAATCATAAACACTGGCATTATCTCGGCAATGTGTTGGCGCAATAATAGCCATTGAATTATCTTTTAAGGTCACTATTTGCGTATTAAAAAGATAGCTATTTACCGCGTCTTTAATCGAAACTTGTTCTGTAGAAACTTCCAAGAAATGCAGCTTATTACCGGCAAATTTCCCCATGACCTCTTCTTTAAATAATGCGGTATTGAGATAGGCTTGCTCATGGTAAAGAAAAACGTTTTGATTACCTACTGCAATCACATCATTATGAAAAACGCCCTGATCGATTACCTCAGGATTTTGCTGCACAAAAACTGTATTTTCGGCCGACAAGCCATGTAATCTGGCTATTGCTTGACTAGCTTCTAAGGTTTGCCGTGCAGGAAACTTTGTCGGTGCCGGTTTGTTACGATTAAAGGCTGTACGGCCATAGGTAAATATTTCGACGCCTTGTTCACCATAGCCCTGACATAAACGCGTATGATTAGCGGCGCCTTCATCACCAAAATGTTCATTGTCATTTAGGTGTTGGTGATGCTGAAAGTACTTATCATCAACGAACATGGCTTTGAGGATATTACTGGTTGTTTCGGGCTCTAACGAGCGATGAAATTTATTGGCTAAATTAGCGGCGGTAAAATGTAGTTTTTGATCCAAGGTATCTGCCGAAGGAGATACGGTTGCCGCATTCGCCGTCCACATGCTTGATGCTGAGCAACAAGCAGCGAGTAGCGTAGGTGATGCCTTGTATGCTGCTGCCAATATTTGGGCGTCTGTGCCCTGAAAACCTAGTCTTTTTAAGGTGTAAATATCAGGGCGTTCTTGCGGGGCAAATACCCCTTGATGTAGTCCCATATCATGCAAGGCTTTCATCTTTTTCAAACCCTGTAATGCGGCACTTTTAGGATTTGAACTCTCAGTAGCATTCGATAAAGAAGCTACATTGCCCTCAGATAAGCCAGCATAATTGTGCGTAGGACCAACTAAACCATCAAAATTCACTTCAATATTTTTCATTATTTTGTCTCGAATACCATTATTTATTAGAACAGAGCAAAGTATGTACCACTAAAATACTAACCTTAGTTATCAATAGCTTGTGAAATTAGTTACCTGCTTACATTAAACTTTGCAACAGAGTAAAGCAGAGTAACACGGGCATGACTACATCGACGCACCAATACAAGGCACCCTAGCGCTTTAATCCTGTAATACCAAGGGGTTCAGTTATTGCTCAATAACAGGTGGTGTTTATAAATAAGGGTGATTAAAAAGCCTATTCAAAACATAGGGCTTTAACTGATAAGTCACTGGTTAGTGAAAGTTTAGTGTAATCTTGATTTTTAAGCTCTGTCAGCGATTGTTCTAGACTTGTTGTATCATGATCACCTTAAAAAATTAAAGTGATCATAGCGAAAACTTATGCGAGGTCGCAGAGTATCAAGATATAAAAATTAACTAATACTCTGCAGGATTATGCTTACTTAGGCATTAATACTGTGTCAATAACGTGTATCACGCCATTACTTGCTTTTACATCTGCCATGATAACTTTTGCGTTGTTTATCATTACATTTCCATCAACAACTTCAACCATTAACATTTCACCTTGAACACTAGTGGCACTGTCTATTTTCACAACATCTGTTGACATCACTTTTCCAGAAACTACGTGGTAGGTTAAAATTGAAGCAAGTTTATCTTTGTTTTCTGGTTCTAGCAGCATTTCAACGGTACCTTCAGGTAACTTTGCAAAAGCTTCATCTGTTGGTGCAAATACGGTAAAAGGCCCTTCACCTTTAAGCGTGTCAACTAGCCCCGCCGCTTTAATTGCTGCAACTAGGGTGTTGAAAGAACCATTTTCAGCTGCGACATCGACAATGTCTTTTTTCATACCGTGATCACCCTCATTATGATGACCTGCAAAAGCGGCAGGCATAAAAGCTAAGCTGGCAACCATAAGTGATAATACTGCAATAAATTTATTTAACATGATATTTCCTATTTAGTGATTACTGGTTTGACTACGTGTTTGTTAAATTAAAGTTACGTATGGTTAATAAAATAAGATCAGTTTGATTAAATTATTGGCAATAAAATATTATAAGCTACCCTTAACATGGCTAGACTATTGGCTACGCATACTAAAACACTGAGTTTAAATCGACTAAATCATAGCTTAACTTTATAGCGCTAATGCTTCGAATAGCCTTTAAAATCTAGCTCAAAGTCACTAATCAATAATATTTTTCATCTGTAACGATTTTTTTTGTTGGACATTAAACTGCTCATAAACTCTAATTCGCGCAAATTACTTATGATGAATTACCATTTTATTATTAAATAAAATGGCTAAAGGAAAACGAATGAATAAAGATAATCTTGATCACGCACGTGCACACTATAATGTACGTCATTGGAGTCAGGGCTATTTCGGTATAAATGATGCGGGAAATGTATATGTTGCACCTAAAGTTGACCATCAAGATCATACGGTAGAATTAAGTACTATTGCCAAGATGATTGAAAGTAAGGGCTTAACCCTACCTGCTTTAGTGCGATTTCCACAAATAATCCATCATCGTATTCACAGCTTGTGTGAAGCCTTTAATAAAGCCATAGAAGACTATGATTATCAGCAAAAATATTTATTAGTTTATCCTATTAAAGTTAATCAACAGCGTGAAGTTGTTGATGAAATTTTGGCTAGCCAAAATAACAAAGAATTCACACAATTAGGACTTGAAGCAGGTAGTAAAGCAGAATTGTTGGCTGTTTTGGCCATGGCTCAAAAAGTTTCTTCGGTTATTGTTTGTAATGGTTACAAAGACCGAGAGTATGTGCGTTTGGCATTAATCGGCGAAAAGTTAGGCCATCAAGTTCATATTGTTTTAGAGAAAATGTCTGAACTGGAGATGATTTTAGCCGAAGCAAAAAAACTGAATGTAGAACCTAGATTAGGCATACGCGTACGCTTAGCGTCTCAAGGTAAAGGTAAATGGCAAGCCAGTGGCGGTGAAAAATCAAAGTTTGGTTTGTCAGCTTCACAAGTCCTTAACGTGGTTAAAATACTTAAAGCAGAAAACATGCTTGATGCGTTAAAACTGGTGCACTTTCACTTAGGCTCACAAATAGCCAATATAAGAGATGTTAGATTAGGTGTTAGTGAAGCGGCGCGTTTTTATTGTGAGCTTCGCCATCTTGGTGCCGGGCTTTTATGCATGGATGTGGGTGGTGGTTTGGCCATTGACTATGATGGTACACGCAGCCAATCACATAACTCAATGAACTATAGTGTTGCGGAATACGCTAATAATATTGTCCATACTATTGGCGATATTTGTAAGAGTTATGAGCAACCCATGCCGATGATTATTTCAGAATCGGGCAGAGCATTAACCGCGCATCATGCGGTATTAATTTCTAATGTTATTGGCGCAGAATCTTATGAACCAGAAGAGATAAAAGCGCCCATGCTTGACGAGTCTGTCTTGTTAAATAATATGTGGCGTTCGTTAAAGCAATTAAATGACCGTAATGATGATCGCGCACTGATTGAGATTTATCACGACACGCAAAGTGATTTAGCGGAAGTACACAGCCAATTTTCTATGGGATTATTAAACTTAACCCAGCGAGCTTGGGCAGAACAAATTAACTTGCGTGTTTGTTATGAATTAAATAAATTAATGGATGCTAAAAACCGTTTCCATCGCCCGATAATTGATGGCTTAACTGAAAAGCTTGCAGATAAATTTTTTGTTAACTTTTCTTTATTTCAATCATTACCCGATGCGTGGGGCATAGATCAGGTTTTTCCTGTTTTACCGTTAAATAACTTAGAAAAATCACATGAAAAACGAGCCGTGTTATTAGACATTACTTGTGATTCAGATGGCGCTATTGACCATTATGTTGACGGCCAAGGTATTGAAAGCACATTACCTGTACCGGCATGGACAGAAGACGAACCTTATTTACTGGGTTTCTTCTTAGTGGGTGCTTATCAAGAAATTTTAGGTGATATGCATAATCTATTTGGTGACACACACAGTGCTGTTGTCTTCATTAATGACGAGGGTGAAGCAGAAATTACTGAAATTAATGAAGGTGATACGGTTGAAGATATGTTGCGTTATGTCCATTTAGACCCAGAATTATTTAAACGAACTTATTCTGAGCTTATCGAGGCTAGATTATCAACAACTGAAGGTGAACAAATTTTTAATGAATTAGAAGCCGGCTTACAGGGTTATACCTATCTTGAAGATTTATAGAGAGTCAGTGCAATGAAAAATATTTTCAATCAAGTAGATGAGTCTATTTATTCAAATGCCATGACATTTTTACGTCAGCCTTTAGTGCAAAACCCAGTCGAGTCAGCTGCTGATATTGTTGTTCTAGGCTTACCCTATGACATGGCTACCACCGGGCGTTCAGGCGCTCGAATGGGCCCTACTGCCATTAGACAAGCGTCGGTTAATTTGGCTTGGGAAGGTCAGCGATTTCCTTGGCCTTTTAGCTTATTAAAACACTGTAACATAGTGGATGCTGGCGACTTGGTGTTCTCTCCTGGAGATTCTGCGCACTTCTGTGCGCAAGTTGAAAGCGCTATAGGCCAGTTACTTGACTCGGGTAAAACGGTTTTATCGTTAGGAGGAGATCACTTTGTTACTTTGCCCATACTACGCGCTTATGCGAAAAAATTTGGCACTATGGCACTGATTCATTTTGATGCCCATACCGATACTTATAACAATGGCAGCTGTTATGATCACGGCACTATGTTTTATCATGCGCCAAAAGAAAAACTCATAGATAAAGACAAATCTATTCAAGTGGGTATTCGCACTAATTACAAAGAGAAAGACCATGGTTTTTCTGTGATTAATGCCATGCAAGCCAATGATATGAGTGTAGAGGAGATCAGCGCATTAATTAAAGCTAGGGTGGGCAATACGCCTGTTTACCTAACCTTTGATATTGACTGCTTAGATCCCGCCTTTGCCCCAGGTACAGGTACACCCGTATGTGGCGGTTTAACTACAGATAAAGTATTAAGAATTTTGCGAGCTTTAGTGGGTATTAACCTGGTTGGTATGGATGTGGTTGAAGTAGCTCCGGCCTATGATAACAGTGAAGTTACCGCATTAGCCGCGGCAACAATAGCTGTAGAGTTAGCCCATATTTGGACGGCTAAACATAAGCTGAGATAATAGACCATTAAGAGGCAAATAATGGTTGGTTAAAATAAGCGAACAAGGAGCAAAAACCAACTGTTATTTGTCCTTTTGAGTGACTTGTAATATTTCTTATACCATAATATATTATATATAGGTATTTATCGGATTTTATATCATGGCTAAAAATACAAGCGTAACATTGGGAGATCATTTTGATCAGTTTATCCACCAACAACTTAAAACTGGTCGTTATGGCTCAGCAAGTGAAATTGTTAGAGCAGGATTAAGAGCATTAGAAGATCAAGAAACTAAACTTTTAAACTTACGCAATATGCTAATTCAAGGCGAACAAAGCGGTATTGCCGATTACAGCTTTGAAAGTTTGTTGACTGAGCTAGATAAAGATAACCATTAATGAATGATTTTTTGCTATCTTCGAAAGCCAAATCAGATTTAATTAAAATAGCTAAATATACCCAATTAACTTGGGGCATACCTCAACGGAACGACTACCTAAAAATATTAGATAATACATTTCAGTTGTTAGCTAATGAGCCAGAATTAGGACTCAATTGCGATTACATTAGAGAAGGTTACAGCAAATACCCACAAGCTAGCCATGTAATTTATTACAAAGAGTATAAAAACAGCCAAATATTTATAGTGCGTATATTACATAAAAGTATCGATGTGAACTCCGCACTCTAGAAAAATCTAGACATAAAGACTCCCCACGATGTGCTAGATTTTCCGTTTGATTGCCTTCTTTACATTGCTCTAAAGCCACTAATTAAGCCACCCATAATAACTTGTTTGTTTTTTCAACAATAAACTACACTTAATTTACCCTTTTTAAGTGTGGTGATTGTTATGCCTAAGCCTCGTTCACAACAAATCAGTTTATCTGATACGCCGTATTATCATATTTGCAGTCGAACCGTCCGCAAAGCCTTTTTATGTGGTGTTGATAAAGCAACGGGTGTTAGCTATGAGCATAGACGTAGTTGGATTGAAAAACGTATTTTTCAATAAGCCACTAATTAAGCCACCCATAATAACTTGTTTGTTTTTTAAACAACAAACTACACTTAATTTACCCTTTTTAAGTGTGGTGATTGTTATGCCTAAGCCTCGTTCACAACAAATCAGTTTATCTGATACGCCGTATTATCATATTTGCAGTCGAACCGTCCGCAAAGCCTTTTTATGTGGTGTTGATAAAGCAACGGGTGTCAGCTATGAGCATAGGCGTAGTTGGATTGAAAAACGTATTTTTCAATTATCTCAGGTGTTTGCTATTGATATTTGTGCTCACGCTGTCATGAATAATCACTTACATTTAGTACTTCATGTTGATAGTGAACAGGTGAAAAGTTGGTCTACGCTAGATGTACTGTCCCGTTGGCATAAGTTGTTTAAAGGCACCTTGTTGACCAGAAAATATCAGCGAGGACAACTATTAACTAAATTCGAATTGAAAATGGTTGAAGAAACAGCGCAGGTCTATAAGCAACGCTTAATCGATATCAGTTGGTTTATGCGCGCTTTAAATGAGCCTATTGCTCGTCAAGCGAATAAAGAAGACAAATGTACTGGCCACTTTTGGGAAGGACGCTTTACATCACAAGCCCTGCTCGATGAAGGTGCATTACTCGCTTGTATGGCTTATGTAGATTTAAATCCAGTCCGTGCGGGCATTGCGCCAACACCTGAGCAATCGAGTTTTACCAGTATTCAACTTCGTATCAAAGCAGCTATGATGGGAGAGCAACCGACAACGTTATTACCTTTTACTGGCCATGAACATCAAGAGAAAACCTCAGGTATCAGCTTTAACTTGAAGGATTATTTAACCCTAGTAGATGAAACAGGTCGCGTAATAAGATAAGACAAACGAGGCGCTATCGATACTAAAACCGCACAGATACTGTCAAGACTGCACATCAGCGATGAAAGTTGGCTAAAACTCACCACAAACTTTGAAGGGATTTTCACTGGCGCGGTGGGCACCGCAGAGCATTTGTGTGAATTCACTGAACACGTGGGTTTAAAGCGAGCACACGGTAAAGCCAATGCCCAAGCTTGTTTGAATAGCGCTTAAACTTAACTACATGCTAAGACAGCAAGAAAAATACGGCTACCTTTAGAGTAGCAAGTACAGCTTGCCTGACATTCACTCATTTAATCAAAATATATAAAAATCGATATGAAAAGGCTTACCATATGAAGTACATGCATTGTTGTTGACCAATGGATAGCCGTGTTTCAGAGCATTATTATTGCGTAGAATTATCATGGGTGGCATAGTTAATCTTGCATAGTTAATCCTTTTTGGAGGTATTGAAAAATTTACTCTGATTGCTGCTCGGTTAGTGTAGACGATTTAGGTTTTGATGGATGAAATGAGGATTGTCATCATGGTTGTTATACTTCAACTTAGCTAACGAACGACTATCAAAGGTATGATTTCAAATGGTAAATGGAACCTAACTAATGACAAAATCAAAACTTTTTGAGTGTCAGGTTATTTTACACTTCTAACTGACATATATCAGTCATGTTTTTATGTTATTGAAATTGATATTGATTTTTTATTGGCATGTTTTTTGCATTGTCTAAGAAAAAATAAGTGATGACATGTCACTTTTAGCATTAACCTTCGAATAATAGTGTTGTGAAGGGATTAAAGGAATATCAAATGAAATTTAAATTTTTAAAAGTGACTATAGTTACTTTGTTTACCGGACTTATTGCGATTGGATCTGCAAATGCCTCCCTTATCCCATTTCAAATCGAAATGGTGGCTGACAACGACTTTGCATTATTTAGTGGAAATAGTACAGGTATCAACAACCTTTTGTATCAAAACAACGTTGGTTGGAGTGACCAAATCGGAAATTTATCCTCTCTCAGTTTTACTCTTGCTGCTGGTGATAACAAATTCTATGTTTTGGGCATGGGAGGAGGTGGTCAAGAAGACATTAGTGGTTTAGTTAACGGTGTGAATATGACATCCGTATCAGTTTCAATGAGCTCTAACCTCGCATCCTACCTTAGTGGTTACAACGCTTCAGCGGTAGCAGCAGGAACATACAACGCTAGTCTAGCGGATGTGCAAAATGCGTTCTCAAATGTATCATGGTCTGATGCAGCCTCACACATAAATACGACTCAAACAGTAATTCAAAGTGCTGGTTTCGGTTCTGGGTTCGCATTTTCTGACCTCAATGCACACTTGTTTAGTTTCGATGCGGTGGACGTAGGTGTACAAGTAAGTGCAGCTTCAGTTCCAGAACCATCAACACTTGCTATTTTGGGTTTAGGTCTAATGGGATTAGCATCACGTCGCTTTAAGAAACAAGCTTAATCACATAAACGTATTTTATTCTGAATAACACTGGTCGTAATGGTCAGTGTTTTTTAGTATTTACACACTCTGGTGCTGGTGGTAAAGCGGCCTATTTTTTGTGGTGAATTGAAGGCTAATTTGGGTTGGCTATGTGACATAAGTGACGGTTAAACCAAATTCCCAATCAGTTTAGTTTTTAGCACTAATATTTGTTGCTGCTAATGTCCTCTTGGTGCGCTAAAGCGGAAATAAACAGGTTCAAGTGTCAGAATTTTTTACAGTCAGCAAAGTGGCATAAGTGATCGAAGAGGTTAAATCTAGTAAACACAACATCTAGTGGTCATTTGGGCTAAGTGGATAGCCCTTAAAGCTAGCCACTTTTTTTCGGATATATTATCGGGCTTATGAGTCGACTATCGAATTAACTTAATTTTGCATTCTTAGGGCTAGTGACGATTTTAAATTTGTCACTAACGCAGGCTAAACCTGATGAACCTTGAAATAAATGTCCATCATTTGTTAGGTTTATACATGATGTTTTAAATTAATGTAGCACTTTGTTTGGGTAGCTAAATATTGGCATAAGGTCGTTTTTTAACGCTACTTGTATTTATGTAATATCTGCTTAGGAATATGACAATAATCATTGGGAAAGCGAGTTAATCTTTCTTGGTGTTCTTCATCGCTTTTCACATAATTAAGCAGTGGTAAAACTTCAACCACCATCTTATCGCCATCGTCGTGGCGGGCAATATACTCGATAGCCGTTTTTAGGTGACTAGTGTGTTGACTGTATATGCCGGTGCGGTATTTTTTGCCAATATCTTCGCCTTGCTTATTGACGCTGTAAGGGTCAATAATTTCAAAAAAGTAACCTATTAACTCATCAAGATTAACAGCACTTGGGGAGAAGGTTACTTTCACACACTCTGCATAGCCATCATAACGACTTTTGGTGCAATCGGTTAAGCCATTAGCTCGACCTGCTTCTGTGGCAAAAATGCCAGGTAGGTGCTTCATAAATTCTTGCACACCCCAAAGGCAACCGCCGGCGAAATAAATAATTTCTTGAATACTGTTAGCCTGCTTATTATGTTGTTGTGTTTGTATCAATTGTTAGCCTTTATAAGAGGTGAATAAAGTTTTATGCGTTATGTTATTGATTATGGTAAAGCGAGTAAACTTTTATTGCTCTGTTTTTTACTCATATGCTTTTGAGTAATATGTTTTTACTACTCTATTTTTTACGGCCCTGCTTGTTCTAAATGTGTTTGTTATGCACCCAGTTGTAAACCTTTATTGATTGGGCATGGTTACCATGTGTAATATTTTACCCGCTAAGATATAATACTGATTCACGTAACGATTACTACCTTTCAAATAAACTTCAGCTTTATCTTACGATATTTTCGTTTGGTTGTTCCCATATGTTTAATCCCATTGTTAGCACAAAGATGAGCAATGGCTCTTTATGCTACTGGGTTATATGTTTGGGTGAGTTGGGAAATACATAAAATCGTTTTTACTTAAAGATCAAACAGTGTAAATAGAGAAGATTAACATGATTCGAGTTGTACCAATTGCTTTGCCCGTTTTACTATTTAGCCTATCAAGCTTTTCATCGGCAGCCGACGATACTCATGATGTAAGTAATGATTTAACTCATGATGTAAGTAAGGATGTAAGTAAAAAAGTTAGTCATAATATTGAGCGAATTACGATTGAGGCTTCAACCACGGCTAATACTAAACCTGTGGGCACCTTTGGTTCGCCAGTTTCAAATCTAGAATATGATCCGCGCGTTGACCTACAGTCGCGCAATATGGCAGAAGCTCAAGCCGATGTAACTATTCGTGGTGGTATTTTCGAAAATACTGGCTTTAGGGTCGGCAGCGCGACCTTACTTGATCCGCAAACCGGACATTACTTTGCCGAAATTCCTATTGCTCAGGAAATGTTATCTAAGGCTAATATACTGACCGGTGCAGACAATGCTCTACTCGGTGTTAACAGCTCGGTAGGCACGGTTTCTCGCGACTGGACAGTCATAAAAACCGCAGGTAGTGCTTCAATTGGCGCAGGTAATAATAACTTTAATCTACAACGCGTACACAGTGGCGTTAGTATGGCATTGGCTGATTATACCGATTGGACTATCGGTGCTGAAGCTGAATATTCTCGCTCTGAAAGTGACGGTACAATAGAGAATGGCGACCACGACTTTCAACGTGCTTCTGGTCGTATTCAGTTAGTTGGGCCCTCATCACAGACGGATCTGTTTTTTGGCTCTCAAGAAAAGTTCTTTGGCTGGCCAAATATGTACACGCCATTTAATGTTAATGAAACTGAAGACATTAAAACGCGATTATTAATACTTAATCATCAACAGCAGTATGCACAAGACAGCAGCTTTGAAATATCCACTTATTTTCGTCGTAACAATGACCATTATGTTTTTTCGCGTGAAAATCCTGATGTATTTCAAGCCTTTCATGAAACTGAGGTTAAATCGATAGCCGTTTCTGGTCGCCATGCACAAACAGCATCATTTGCCCTGAATTACTCAAGCCAGTTTATAGCAGACAAAATTGAGTCAACCACGCTTGAAAATAACTTTACCTCTCGCCATTATTACAAACTCAGTGTTTTGCCTGAATATCGAATGGATCTACAAGAGGATCAAGAGTTAACTTTTCGTCTTGGCGCTGCTTTTGACGACACTAACCGCGACGACTCACAAGTGTCACTAATTGGTGATATAACCTGGAATATCATCAATGCTGATGACAGCTCACAAACACTTTACTTCTCTTATGCAGAAGCGAGTCAAGTGGCAGGTTATACCGCTATAGGGGGCAGTAATAAAGGTGGATTATTTAGAAGTAACTATGATCTTGAGCGAGAAACCACTAAAAATATTGAATTAGGTTTGGCATTAGATCGAGAAACTTGGCGTCTTGATGCGGCTATTTTTTATCGACAAGATGATGATTTAACCGACTGGACTTATAGCTTGAGTTCAAGCTCTGCGCGTTCTGCAAATCCGGTCGATATCGATACACTAGGTCTAGAGCTACTGGCGGTAAAGCGTTTTGAGCATGCAGAAATTATCACTAGCTATACCTTCTTTGATAAGTCTGAAAATTATGGTGCTGCGGATATCGATGCTAGCTTTTATGCCTTGAACTACCCAGATCACCGCGTAACCTTAGGGCTTATTTGGCACCCAACTAACATCGTTGAAGTTCGTGTTGATAACGAGTGGCGTAAACAAGAAGAAAATATTCTTAGAAACGGTGACGACGACGCTTTATTTACCCACCTTACGGTAAAGATTTCTCCTACGCAGTTTGACGGTTTGGATATTGTGCTTGCAGCAGATAATCTTTGGGATGAAGCTTTTGAAGAAGTACCAGGTACGCCTGGACGCGGAGAACAATACACGCTTAGTGCTACTTACCACTGGTAACATGGTTAAATGTACTTGCATCGGCCCCAGCTAATTGGCTGGGGTCAAATTATTACTCAGTAGCATTTGAATAATAGTTAATTATTACAAAAAGTTATTGAATAAACTAACCTTAATTATTAGAGACCTTGAATGATTTATCTCGTGATACCTACGCTAATTTGGGCTTTTTCTTTTGGTCTTATAGGCAACACGCTCAAAGGTCTTGACCCACTTCAAATAGCAGATACCCGACTATTATTTGCGCTGATTGCTTTTCTGCCCTTTATAAAACTGGCTAACACCAACCGGCAGGAAAAATGGCAACTGATACTGCTTGGCGCATTGCAATACGGTGTCATGTATACCTGTTATCTTTCCGCTTTTCGTTATATACCATCACATTTAGTGGCGCTATTTAGCGTGTTTACGCCACTTTATATCGTTATTATCAACGATCTTCGACAGCGTTGTTTTACACCTTGGTATTTAGTGGCGACACTACTGTCTGTTTTTGGCGCCGCGGTTATAAAAATGGACGATATAGACTCAAGCGAAATTTGGTTAGGGTTTTTCCTGATGCAAATAGCCAATATGGCTTTTGCTTTTGGGCAAGTTTATTATCGCGACTGGAAACAAGACAGACCAGATATTAGTGACAGCTCTGTATTTGGTTTTTTATACCTAGGTGCGGCGATTTTTACTAGCATAGCGACACTGTTAATTTCTTCGCAGCCTCCAATTCCTTTAGACGCAACACCAACGCAGTGGTTGGTTTTAGTTTATATGGGCTTCATTGCCTCAGGGCTTGGTTTCTTCTTTTGGAATAAAGGCGCAACCCAAACCAGTGTCGGGGTATTAGCCACGTTTAACAATGCAGTTGTGCCACTGGCTATGTTTGCCTCCTTATTTATTTTTGGTGAAGCCAAGGGCGGATCACCAGAAGAACTGCTCAGGCTTGCCATAGGATCACTGTTAATTGTGGCAGCACTCTTGATCGCAAAACGAAAATAAATTCTAAGTGCTAGATGCTAGGTGTTTGTGGAATATTTATCGCTAAGCTGCTTGAATATCCGTGCATCCTTCTATTATTGGGGGGTAAGTGATATGAGTCGTGCGAAAATAAGCATGGAATTAAGTATGAAATCAAGCCGACACTCACTGATAAAAACAGCTAGGTTGTTTGCGCAAATTTAAGGTCAGTGTCAGAGTAAACTTTCAACTATCGCCCATCTAGGCGTCAGACTAAATTCGGCTATTTTGTCGAAAAATTTGCCAACAAAATAGTTGCTATATTTCAAATCAGCACCTGAAGCGTTAGATTTAATTTCAGGTGCTTTGAACCGACAGATTTTCAAGTAGCTAATGTATCTACCGATAACCCACTGACCGGCTAAGCTTTGTCATGCTCGGTAATGCTATACAAATCATGACGTCTATCTCGCATAGTATGTACAGAGCCATGGCTATGTAACTGCTTTAATAAATCTATATTTACGTCTACGATAACGGTCATTTCTGAATTGGGTGTTGCTTCCGCTTTAATACCTGTAGTCGGGAAAGCAAAGTCAGACGGCGTAAAGACGGCAGATTGCGCATATTGAATATCCATATTATTCACTTTTGGCAAATTACCTACTGCGCCAGCAATAGCGACATAGCACTCATTTTCAATCGCTCTTGCCATCGCACAGTGACGTACTCGAGTGTAACCATTTTGGGTGTCGGTTAAGAAGGGCACAAACAAAATATTCATCCCTTGATCGGCCAGTATTCTGGAGTACTCTGGAAATTCGACATCATAACAAATCATGATACCAATTTTGCCACAGTCAGTATCAAACACCTTGAGGTTTTTACCACCCACCATAGACCAGCTACGCACTTCTGCTGGTGTTAAATGAATTTTATCGTAACGTTCCCATGAGCCATCACGACGACACAAAAAACCCGAGTTATAAAGATTGCCATCAACAAAAAACGGCATACTACCGGTAATAATATTAATATTGTAACTAATGGCAAATTCGATAAATTTATCGCGAATTTGTTCAGTATATTCTGCTAACCGGCGAATACTTTCAGTTAAACGTAAGTGATTAAATTCGGCCATTAAGGGGGCATTAAACAATTCAGGAAACAAGACAAAGTCACTTTTGTAATCTGAGACGGCATCGACATAAAATTCCATTTGTTCAAATAAATCATCAATGCTTTTCATGGAACGCATTTGCCATTGCACTAAACCTAAACGCACTTCTGAGCGTGGGGCATTGATCAGTTTTACCGATTTAGTATAAAAAATATTGGGCCATTCAAGTAACGTGGCATATTCCATTGATTCCTTATCACCCGATAAGTAACCGGTCAGTAACTTGCGGACATAAAAATCATTGGCAAGTTGAAAACTTAATACCGGATCATATAATTCTTTAATTTTAACTTTTTCAATGTACTGCTTTGCACTCATTTTGTCAGCATGCTGTGCATAGTTAGGCATACGCCCGCCCGCTACAATGGCGCGTAAATTCAAGTTTTCGCAAAGTTCTTTACGCGCATCGTACAAACGTCTAGCCAAACGTAAACCACGATAATTAGGATGGATAAAAACCTCAATACCATACAAAGAATCACCTTTGGGATCATGATTATCAAAGGTCATGTCGCTCGTGATTTCAGCATAAGTATGTTCATCACCAAAATCAGCATATTCGATTATTAATGAAAAGGCACAGCCGACTACAACACCATCAACCACCACACAGATTTGCCCATCTGGAAATTTAGTTAATAAAGCTTTTACCGTAGATTCATTCCAGGTGGCTAATTCTTTATTAAGGTAAACTGATTCACTCGCTTGTCGAAGCTCTGTCATATCTTGTAAAGTTAAATGACGGACGGTAACGCTATTTGCTTCCATTTATATTCCTAATCGATATTGGTAATAATCATTCCTTTCTCTCATCGTAGAGTGCAAAAAGACGATTATTGTGATTTGTATACCAAAAAATCAACTTATACAAGCATATTTAAAAAAATGTCGCACAGCCAAACATCAGCCCAGATAGCGCTTAGGAACTTATCAGGCCAACCATAATAACTTGTGCATATTTCCCGCAATAAACTCAACTAAAATTCAACGGCTTGGTAAGTAGGGTGGAAAACGTCTAGCTAGGAGCCCTTTATTAATAAAGGGCTATTTTAATAGATCAGCAAGACACCAACTAGCAGGTTATTACTGCTAGATTAAAATGACGGCCTTAGTCAGGAGCATGCTAAAGGGTGTGTATTAGATACTTTCTAACATCTTGCTACTGTTAGGGTTAAATCATAAATAGGACGCAGAATAGATGGGATAGAGGCATTTATTGGTACTAATGAAACACTATAGAATTCGACTATGCTATAGAGACAAAAAAGCCCTAACCGAGCTTAGGGTTTGACGCTTACTGCGCAGGAATGGTGCCGACTGCCGGAGTCGAACTGGCGACCTACTGATTACAAGTCAGTTGCTAGGTGGTGGTTATGTGTTAAATATACTGCTCTGTAGTGGTGTTTAGTTGGTAATTAGCACTACTGAGTTTTAATCAATTACACTACCTTATTGTCTGTTTAAAGTGGTTTAATCTGATTTTTAGATAATTAATTTGTAGTTTTATGTGTAACTCACTCATCTAATACTATTGTTACCGTAAACTAATTAAATATGAGCTTGTTAATATTATGCAATTAAATTAAGTGATTGATGAGTTGATTGTGTCAGGTTATTTTACAGTTAAGATATGTATGTTGAACCTTTTTTTTTATTATATTGAAATCATTGGATATTATAAGTTTGGCATATCTTTTGCTTTAAATTAAACATCATAAAGTGATGACGTTTCACTTTTAGCATTTACCTTCGAATAATAGTGTATGAAGGAATTAAAAGGAATATCAAATGAGTTTAAAATTTTTGAATAAGACTATAGCTGGATTGGTAATCGCTGCTAGTTGTTTAGTAAGTGTGGCTAATGCGGGGATAATATATTCTAATGATTTTGAATCAGGCTCAATTGCAGTCGAATTTTCCAATTATAATAGTGTAGTTTCTGCACCTAATGGTCAAAGCTTTATTGGAACTTTGAACAATGGTGCGACACCAACATTGAACCTTAATAGCCTTGCACTGCATTCATCAATAACTATTGACTTTGATATATATGGTATACGTAGTCTTGATGGTACTGACTCTGGCGATAACTTTGAATTTTTCATCAATGATTTGTCACAGTTTGTAGATTTTTATGGCCATTCTGGGGGCGTCATTGTGGGTCCAACAACAGGGAGATTAATTTCACATGATTCATCAGATTTTGGTTATGGGCATTTTTATGGAGGGGTTAGTACCTACCATTATTCAATAACTTTGGCGCATGTTGATCCGTCAATTAGTTTTGGTTTTATGGCTAATACGGACTCAGGAATGGATGATGAAGCTTTTGGCTTAGATAACGTAGTTGTTAGTTTTGTACCCAGTGCAACTGCTGATGTACCAGAACCATCTACACTTGCTATTTTTGCATTAGGCATGATGGGTTTAGCATCACGTCGATTTAAGAAATAATCTTAATTTAGTTTCTTCGTAGCAAATTCTAGAAAACATCGATTGTAATGATTGGTGTTTTTTTTGTTTCTAGTGGTTGGTGATAGCTTACTTCACTGTTAAATCATTATCCTAGGTTCCTTAATCCTTGTTATCTTACCATTTCAGTAACTTGAAAATATAGTTGCACCAGTCACCAACACAACTACACGTCATAATTTCATTTTTAAAGATAAATATATGCTTGTATGCCCAATTAGGATAAGTAACTGTATCGAGCCGAGAGCATTAAAAATAGTATTGTTTAATGCCTTTTAAATGGCGTTTAAGGCAATATTTTTACATTATTTAGTATCTGGCTACTTCAAGGTTAAAGGTGCTCAATTAGGCGGAGTACAGCTTGAAATATATCGTCAAATGATGATGAATATGCATTATTGGTATTCTTCAAAATTGACAGGATTTAAGTGCTATGAATAACTTCAATTTAAGTTGTTAATCGTGTGGTAGGGGTCATATATGTGGTGATTTTCAATGAATTATATTTTCGGTATTTGGGTAAGTATTTCCCCTAGGGATAGATAAGAAACCTCTAGGCAAGATTAAGGCTTAATACTTCAGATATAGGAGCGGTGTCTTTTCTTTAGTTGGGCTATTGAGCTTATTTGAGCTACTGATTCAATCAGTGTCAGTTTATTTTATGAATGGTACCGACTCCCGGAGTCGAACTGGCGACCTACTGATTACAAGTAAGGAATAAATGATGCAATAGTGACTAAACCTAAGGGAATGCTGAAAATGTGGCAACTCCACATTTGCACTAAAATCATCAAATCACTATAAAACGTAACAATAAAACTAAAGTACCGGAGAAAGACCGGAAAACCTGTCAGGTCATAGAATGGTCAAACTGCAAGTAAGTAATCGCCAATGCTGAAGCAAACAGAAAATAGCCTAGAGCAGCCATTGGTATTGGTCAGAAGTAAAGCCCAACAGCCAATACGAAATCGTCACTCAAGCACGAATCCGGAAAATCCACTTGACAGGTGACAGCCTACCCACAAAAACATGCTCAGTTTGCATTCAGTTCGCGCGCCCTAAAATCAGGCGCGAAGTGAAAGTAAAATGAGTATGGAATAAAGGTTCGTGACAAGTGAAAGTTGGGTTGAGTGGCAATGTGACTAAGAAGTTACTAAATTTCGCATCAAAAACTGCAGTTATCACAAAAACCTACTAGGTTGTAATGCTTATACAGAGTTAGGCATACGCATGCATAATATTGAAAAATATATATTAATGGCCAATTTGTTAGTGAAAAAATGGACTTTTAAAAGTGTATAAGTTATAAAGCGCTTGCAAATAAAATATTATCTAATAAGGGACTTTTTAATGAATAAATCTTTACTAATGGCAGTATTCGCCGGATTAACTTTAGGTGGTTGTACTCATCGCATGGCGGATGTAACTTACATTTCAACAAAAGCTGTAAATCAAGAGCAGATATCAACGGCTTCGACTGATAATGTTAGAGTTACAGGTGAAGATATGAAACAAATTATTGTTTTCATACCGACAGGACGTCCAGATATGAAGGAGGCTCTTGATAATGCAATCGAGACAAAACCGTGTGGTATTGCCTTGAAGGATGTGACTCTAACGAGTCATTCATGGTATATTCCTTATATTTACGGGCAGCGAAAAATAATTGCAGAAGGAAAAGTTTTAGAGGATAGAAATTGTTTAGCTAAGCAATCGAATAAAAGCACAACAACTCCTTTAGCTACTACTTCAGAGTCTACTTCAACGACAGCTAATTAATTTAGTTAATGTGTTGGTAATTTGTAGTAGCTCAGGTTTGAGCTACTACAAATTAGTACAATGACAAAATAATACCTATTCCATTAATTAACTTCCCACTTTTATCCAGTCTCTAGAGCAAAGTTTTATCACCCTAGATACGTCTGAAATAAAAACATTCCAAGCTCGACTATATTCATCAACAATATTTTTATATCAACTAAAGCATCGGTTCGCTAATTCATTTTGTCTTAACCATTGCCATACTTGTTCAATAGGATTTAGCTCAGGTGAATAAGGGGGTAACTTTATGATTGATACATTATTAAACTTTTCGGACAAGTGGGCTTGATGCCAAGCGGCACCATCAAAAACTATATCACTTATCAGGCAACACTTATTAGGCCAGCCATAATAACTTGTTGGAATCGATGGCGCCGACTGCCGGAGTCGAATTGGTGACCCACTGATTACAAGGTATCGACTTGGTATAGCTAAAGTCACTATTTATGTGGATTAATTAGATGAATAATATGTTGAAATACAATAATGCTCTAAGGGTTTTAAATTAAATATTCTCTAAGTAAACTTTAAATAACAGGAAAGCCTAATTGTGCTTTTAACTTAGTTGCTTGTCGACGTGATATCTCTACTTCACTTTTGTTTATAAGCTGAGCGGTAAAACCATAGTTAATATTCTGTTCGAGCTTTTCAATCGCGTCTATGCGTAAAATATCAACACGGCTAGCACGGAAGTAACTATTGCTGTTTAAACGCGCTTCTATTTTATTTAACGAGCTGTGTAAGTAAGCTTTACCATGTGCAGTATAAATAGCCGCATGGTTACCAATACTTTCAAAGCGCACTATGTCACCTAAACGAATAATTCTCATATTTTCAGCAAATTTAACCATCAGCTTAAAGTCATCGTCTAATGGTTCTTGGCTGATAGCTTGTTCTACTTTTGTTAATCGACCAATCGCTTGGCTTAGCCGTTCCGGTATTATAGGTTTTACTAAATAATCAATAGCATTTAAGCCAAAAGCATCTACGGCAAATTCATCATAGGCGGTACAAAAAACAATAGGATATTTACCTTGTAATTGCTCCGCTAATTGTAACCCTGTACCACCTGGCATCTCTATGTCTAAAAAAATGACATCTACTTGCTGTAGTTCAATTTGCTCAAGCCCCTGATCAATATTTTCCGCTTGCGCTACCACTTGAATACATGGGTGTTGCTTGAATAAACGTAGCAATTCTTGTCTTGCCATACGTTCATCATCAATGATGATGGCATTAATAGTTTTAGTCATGGTTAGTTGACTCATAAGGTAAATTCAAAGTGACATGAAATATGTTATTGCAAGCATGATGACTTAAGCTAGCCTGTTCTGAAAAGAGCAAAGCCATGCGCTGCTGCAAATTAGCTAGGCCGACTTGCGTGCCAGACCTAACCAAACTTTTATCAAAAGGGTTAATAACATCAATCACTGTCCCTTCGCCGCTATCGACAGCCTTTATCGTTAAAATACCACCTTGTTGTAAGTGGGATATGCCATGTTTTATGGCATTTTCAACTAAGGTTAATAAGCCCATACTGGGGATTTTTGCGGTATGGCATTCTGGGGCAATGTTAATATCTAGCTCCAAGCGACTACCTAGTCGAATAGACTCTATGGCCAAATATTGTTGGCAGATGTGTAATTCATCAACCAAATTCGTCGTTGCTTTAGTATCGAGTGACAAATTATAACGAAATAAATTAGCTAAATGAGTGACCAGTTCTGCTGCTTTGTCTTGATCTTCATAGATCATGCCACGAATAGTATTTAATGAATTAAACAAAAAATGCGGATTAACTTGGTTCATTAAGCTAGACAATTGTTGTTCTTTTAACTGTTGCGCTAACGTTTTTTTGTCTCTGATAGAGGTAATGGCAATATATAGAACACACCACACAGTAAAAATTAATATAGAAGCTGATACTTGAGAGCCAAATTCAGCTAATAATCCAACATCTTTCACAGAACTGTCAGTCTCATCTAAAAAGCTAAAGAGTATATCGTTCATTTTTACAATACTAAAAAAAACGATAGATGCGATTAAAATCGCTAGCGCATATGCCTTAATATTGAAGTAATTATGGCTTGAATTAGCTTTTATTCTTTTTCTGAGTATAAAATGACTCAACAATATAGTAAGTATAATACTTTCAATAAAGCCAAATATTGGAATATCTTCAAATGATTTTTGTGATGAGCCAATCAGTATAATTACACCCCAAAACAATATTGTTCCGACAAGTTGGCAAAAATAATAAAGACGATTGGATTTAATAGATTGATTCATACAATACCTATAAGTAGGGCGATAAGCGCAGGATTATAGCCCTATTAGTGCGGAGTGAATATTTATAAATTAAAAGTTTGCTTGAAAGCTAAATACAAGAGATTTGTATTTACCTACCTCGGTATAACTAATATGTATGGCGTTATTAAAGAATCCAATATTGGAGTTATAGCCAGTAGCGCTGTCTATTCCGTTTCTGTGAACTATGGCAAACTGGACGTTGTAATCACCTTGCTTAATTTGTGTACCTAATCGAGCAACATAAAAATAATCTTTCCAAAGTCCTTTTTCATTTTGGTCGAAGGTTTGTTGGATATCACCACCTTCTAAAAAGACTCTGTGTTTATTGTTGATGTGATAATTAATTCCAAGAGAAAGCTCATTTTCATCAAAGTAAAAATTATTTCCTTGTTTCTTTTTTTTGCTAGATTGATGAGAAACTTTGCCATAAAAATCAAACTTACTTTTGCTCAATGAGTTGTCTTGACTCAATGGAAAAGCAACTTGTGCTGAAACTTTATATCCCGCACCATTATAATTGTTTAAGCGGGTATAAACACTGCCAAGGTTTACTTGTGCTTTCAACTTGCTCTTATTGGCTTGATCAGCGTATGCCGATGCATTAATTGAAAGAGAGCTAATGATTAATAATTTAGTAAAGTTTTTCATATAGTTTCCTACGTCGTTTTAACAAACTGTTTTAGATGGCCGTAGGTTATAGAGTGATGACTAAGTAAAGTTGTTAAAAGTGATAAACGGTTACAGAAAATGATGAACGGCGAAAAAAGAAGTGCTCTTTGACGCTGTATGCCCTGCAACTGAAGCTCTCATTAGTCCCTTGAGGAATATGAAGCCATGAGGGAGCATTACGTTCTTTCGTAACGAACTCCAATAAGGTCGCGGTGCTCTTGTTCTTCAGGGTGGAGCTGGCTTACATAAGCTGCAAGTTGTTAAATAGTTGTATACGTAACAACAATCAAACTTGCTCCTATTTTCCAGAGCTAAAGCCTATCGGACAAGTGTTGTAATGGTTAAAAAAAATTAATTAGCGAATAGATGTTTTTCGGGCTATGAATATATTATTGAGCAATGTAGTAGAGTAGGAACAGCTTTATAAGTGACATAAAAAGAGTAACGAGTCTATGCGCAATAGCTTGGATGAGCTTGGGCAATTAATTAATCTTGTTTGGTATTTAGACCTATTTATTTTCGGATAGATAAACCAATCAAAGTAAGCTTTCTTATTCTCAGAGATATTAGTGACTTAGTTAGGATATGCCAAATGGTGTGTACTTCGAAAAGGGGGGCAATTACGTATAGAGGGCAGAATAGAATAGGGGGCGTTTATTGGTGTCATTGAAAGTATTAGAGAATTTAATCAAACGACAAATTGCAGACGAAAAAAAACCTTAACATTGCTGTTAAGGTTTCGTTTCTTCTCCGAAGAGAATAAATGGTGCCGACTGCCGGAGTCGAACTGGCGACCTACTGATTACAAGTCAGTTGCTCTACCAACTGAGCTAAGTCGGCACACGAAGAACGTGTGCGATAATTATATTCTATTGAACTAACTATCTTGGCACCGAATCAACATCGGAACTTGTTGATTCTACATTTAACTTAATAAAAAGCTAAAAGTGTAAATGGTGCCTCGACCCGGAATCGAACCAGGGACACGAGGATTTTCAATCCTCTGCTCTACCGACTGAGCTATCGAGGCACATTAACAATCATAATGATTGCTCTGTACATTGTCTTCTTGGCTGTGCCTTGAAGACGGGGCGTATTAAACTGTTTTTCGTTTACCCCGTCAACCCTTTTTTTTAAATAAATGTTTGTTTGCCGTTTTTTTCAACGTATTGTGCTTTTATGGAGCAATTTAGGCTGAGTTTTTCTATTTATAACCGATAATATCGTCATTAATTTGTTTATGCAGTGTCATGGGTAATCAGGATAAATGCTGTTCAGGCGCGATAAAAAAGTTGTTTATTAATATCTGTAGGTAAAATAGGCTAGGGACTCTTAAGCAGTAAAGCAAAAAATATAAGAAATAAATGAAAAAAATACATTAACAGTGGCGGTAACCATTAACTTTGTGGCGAAAGCAGGTATTAAAAAACTTATCAGTCAGGTGTTAACTAAAAACGGCAGAAAGAAAAGGGGATATATTTTAACTTATCCCCTTATTAGATCATTATTTTTAGGTAATTATTTTTTTTCTGGTGTGAAGCCTTCGATTTCAGGCTCTTTACCTTCAAAGAGATAGGCGACCATGGCTGATTCTAAAAATGCGCGGTCATCAGGGTCCATCATATTCATTTTCTTTTCGTTTATCAGCATGGTTTGCTTTTTTTGCCAGTGACCCCATGCTTCTTTACAAATGTTATCAAAAATACGTTTGCCTATTTCGCCCGGATAAAGTTGAAAGCCAAGGCCTTCGGCTTCTTTTTGTAAATTTTGGCAAAAAACGGTACGGCTCATAATAAGGTCTCTTTTTGTCTAAGGGATGAATAAATGCATATAAAAATTAAACAGGAAGTTGTTCAAGCTGTTTAATTAATTTTTGTGTCGATGCGGCTAAACCAACTGATGCGACTGTGGCTAAATTGTACCATTGCAATGTGCTATTTTCGCTAATTTCTTTTGCCGGTAACATTTCACAATCTATCACTATGGCTTCTATGTCGAGATGAAAGTGGCTAAAGGTATGGCGAAACTTATCTAAGGCAAATGTTGCTGTTTGTTTTAGGTTTAACTCTGCTAATAAATGCGGTAACTGGTCAAGGTCCGATAACTCTAAGAAGCACCATAAGCCGCCCCAAATTCCTGCTGGAGGGCGTTTTTCCATCAATACTTGTTGGTCAACACGTGGTATCACCATAATAGTGTGTTTTTCTGGTATGGTTTTTTTCGGTTTCTTTTGTGGATAATTTGCTTGTTCATCGCTAGCTTGAGCTAAACAACTGCTTTTTAGCGGACAAATGTCACACTTGGGCTTAGAGCGTGTGCAAACCATAGCGCCTAAATCCATCATGGCTTGGTTAAACTGCGCCACGCCAAGTTTTGGTGTTAATGCATCGGTAATGGGCCATAAGGTTTTTTCATAAATGGCTTGGCCAGTATGTCCTTGTACTTTATAGCAGCGGGCTAAAACCCGTTTTACATTGCCGTCTAAAATGGCGTGATGTTTGTTTAAGGATAAGCTTAATACTGCGCCTGCCGTAGAGCGTCCAATACCAGGAAGCGCTATTACTTCGTCAATATTTTCAGGAAAATTGCCTTGATAGTCATCACGAATTTTTTTTGCTGTTTTGTGTAAGTTTCGTGCTCGTGCATAGTAGCCAAGCCCGGTCCAGTGATGTAGCACGCTATCTTCATCGGCATTGGCTAAATCAATAATGTTAGGAAAGCTTTCCATAAATCTTAAATAGTATGGGATCACGGTTGCTACTTGCGTTTGCTGCAGCATAATTTCTGAAATCCAAACTCGATAAGGTGTTTTGTCTTGCTGCCACGGCAAGTGTTTTCTGCCTTGCAACTGAAACCATGATAGTACTTGGTCGCTAAATTGTTGCGCAGATTTGGCTGAGATAGTAGTTTTATTTGTCATATTGGCGACAGTGTAGCGAATAAAGCTGAAATTTTCATTGCAAAAATTTCTATTGCCTCTATCCTCTCGCAGTTAGTTAATATATACCCGCTCCACTTCAAGCTGTAGATTTCAGCAAATTGAGAAAGGGTTAGCTACCTGGCATGTATTGAAGAGAATAGTGGTGCTATTGTCGAAACCCACATCGCCGGACACTACCCTTTATCGGCTTGCCTGTAGAGAGTTTAGCTCTGAAACTGCACCTTAAAGCGAAACGGCTATCGTGTTTGCTTTAAACCTAACTGTAAGGAATAAAAGATGAAAATAGATGCAAAAAATCGTAGTGATCGTTTACGTAAAAAATTACGTGTTGATGAGTACCAAGAACTAGGTTTTGATATTGCTTGGCAACTAGATGAAGGCGCTGACAATGAAGCAGTTGATGCATTTTTAACTAAATTTTTCGATGAAACTATAGATCCAAACGGCTTAGGTTTTGGCGGCGAAGGTGATACTTTGTGGCATGGTTTAATTTGTACTCAAAAACTGGGTAAATGTACTGAAGCACATCGCCAATTAGTAGAAAAGTGGTTAACAGATAATGGCGCAAGCTCAGTGACTGTTGGCCCATTATACGACGTTTGGTGGGCAGAGTAGTCCTTAACAAACGATATTAACCCGAGCTAAGGTTAAATAACTTTACGGGCGTACAATTAGATCTTGATAGGCATTATGCGGTGATTGAGTTTTAGTCATTAAACAAGGATAATAAGCGCCCCAATTTTGATGACGTAAGTAAATAATAGATAGCATTATGATAGACAGAAGCCATAAAACCGTTGAACAAGCAGAACAAGAAGGCAAGTACATTAGAAAAGTACGTAGCTTTGTTAAGCGCGAAGGCCGCCTGACTAATGGCCAAGCAAAAGCGTTAGAGCAGTTTTGGGATACGATGGGATTGAAACATCAAGACGGATTGATCGATCCTCAAGTTTTGTTTGGTAATGACAACCCTATTGTGCTAGAAATTGGTTTTGGCATGGGTAAATCTTTAGTTGAAATGGCTAAAAATGCCCCTGAGCTTAACTTTATTGGTGTTGAAGTTCACCGTCCAGGTGTTGGCGCTTGTATTGGCTTAGCCCAAGAAGAGGGTGTTAATAACCTAAAAGTTTACGAGCACGATGCTATCGAGGTTTTAGCCGATTGTATTCCTATTGAGTCGTTAACGACCGTGCAATTATTTTTCCCTGATCCTTGGCATAAGAAAAAGCATCACAAACGCCGTATTGTTCAAGCAAGTTTTGTTGAAGCTATTCGTCAAAAGCTGAAAGTCGGTGGTGTGTTTCACATGGCAACTGACTGGGAAAATTATGCCCAGTGCATGTTAGAAGATATGACATCATCGCCTGGTTTTAAAAACTTATCAGTGAACAATGATTATGTACCAAGACCAGACTCTCGTCCGTTAACTAAGTTTGAAAACCGCGGTCAAGACCTGGGCCATGGTGTTTGGGATCTACAATTTACCAAACTTGATTAATTTTGATGAGTTGGTTATTACACTGAGTTAGTGATAACACTGTCAGTGAAAAAAAAGAGCGAATACGCTCTTTTTTTGTGGGTGATCTATAAAGTTCAGTTTGGCTGAATTTTAAAAGTTGATGGACTAAAGTCCATCCTACATCGAGCTTACGTGTGATAATGTAGATTTAGGCGATTGTTTTGTAGGTCGGACTTCAGTCCGACAACCGCACAGCACACGCATAACGTGATGTTCACAAGATAAACAGACAGGTGTTTTTTAACTGAAAGCTATGTTCTAGCGGTGTAGTTTATCTTGTTCAATATGAAATAAATGCTGACTGTTACGCAAATTACCGGTTTCTTTTAACCATTGCTGGTTAATAATTTCTCGCATTAATGCCGCTTGTAATACTCTGCCGGCAGAAGCGCTCCAATAACTAATAGTTGCTGCTTGATGGGCTGTGGTATTGGGATGTAGCTCTGAACGTGTTTCGGCCATTTCCTCAATAATATTGGCAATAACTTTTGGTTTTAGCTCTTGTATTATTTGACGTTTAAATTTGGTGAAATGCTTAGCCCGCCGAAGCTGCCAAATTAGCCAAGCTAAAAATAAAACCGCGATAAGTGCAATTATTTCCAAAACTATACTCTAGTATCTTTGTTAAATATCAGCGACATCATAACAGTAAATTGGCTCGCGGTTAAATTTTTAATAGCGCTATTTCTTCCGCTGTTTATTTAACAAAATGACTATAAATTGCCCTGACGATTTTAGCGTTTTCAATATGAAAAAATAAAAATAGCAAACGGTTAAGCTTTCTATTTTTATCTAGAGTATGTCGGTTATGTCGCGATTAGATGGATGTGAAGGAGCCGCAATTTGCTAACCGTTAGAGCTTACTCTAATGCTATTGGTGCTGTGCTATTGCTTTAATCAAAGCATCAGTTGCCGTATTTAATTGATTTGCAGGGGGAGATGTTTTATCTTCGGCTTTTACTATTTTACTATTTTACTATTTTACTTAGCGCTTTATCAGCCATAGCTTTAATTAACTGAACACCTTTATTACTATCAGCCACTTTGGTTTTTTTGAACGTCTAGTCAAGCAAGTTGATTAGCAAAAATTACTTGGGATTATAATGATGATTGCTGGTTTAATTTTAATTAATAAGGAAGCAAAATGAAGGCCTTAATTAGCGCAAACATTGCGAATCTAGATAGTTTTTTGTTAACCATGCCTTATAACATTGAGGGTGACTATGTTTGTCATACCCGTTGGCCTAATAAATATTGGCAAGCTGGCTTTAGTGCTACTGCTGAGCCTACTCTTAATCAGCTAGGTAAAAAAGTATGGCTCAGTATTGATGCTATTAAAACAGAGCAGTTTACTCGTTCCCACCTAACATTGATGAATTTAAAGCTAGAGACTATCTTAACTGCTAATTTATCGCCACGGGTAGCGCTTGAAACTGATTTTACTCGCTGGGCTTTTGCTTGTGGATTAGGTTTTGATTATGAAATTGATGCTAATGTGATCAAAACATTGGCTAAAAATGTAAATAATACCCTACTGTCGCTAAAAATTGGTCAAGACATTGCCGTGACTGCCATTCTACATAAAACCGGTGATACCATGGGTTTGCACCAAATGACGACGTTACCTGCTTTTCGTGCTCAAGGTTTAGCGAAGGAGATGATGCAGCACTTAATTGCCTATGCTAAGCAAAGTGGTGCGCACTTTTTCAGCTTACAAGCTTCTCAGGCGGGTTTACCTTTATATGAAAAGTTAGGATTTGAAGCCGAGATTCCTTTGTATATGTATCGTAAAAAAGATTAAATTGCTAATCTGTATCAAACCCTAAATTGCGCCCCTTCATGCATTAATAATTTTGCCTTTAATGCCAAACCACCGGCATAACCGGTCAACTTTCCGTTGCTACCAATAACACGATGGCAGGGCACGATTAACGCAATGGGATTTGCGCCATTTGCGCTACCGACCGCGCGAACCGCTTTTTCATTATTAATACGCTTGGCAATCCAGCCATAACTTTTGGTTTTGCCACAAGGTATTTGCATTAAGGCTTGCCAAACTTGCTGTTGAAAATTGGTACCAGTAGGCGCTAGCGGTAGATCAAAGTGTTTTCTGTCACCGTCAAAATATTCAGTTAATTGTTGGATGACTTGCTTGAACTTAGTTTTATCTTCAGTCAAACCGGCCAGTGTAATTGGTGACTTTCCGGTTTGAAAAGCCAGTGCGCTTAAGCCATTGTCGTTTGCCGTTAAGGCAATTTCACCTAAGGGTGATTGATAAGTACAGTAATACATTTAAAGCTTCCTCAGTGTTAGTGCTGACATTTAGGGCTAATATTTAGTCATGATATTGAGTAATGAAATGGTGTCATTAGCTTTGAGTTGCCAGCGACTGCCATAAATATATTGCCGCATAAGCGCGCACTTTCACATACCTCAACACTTAACATATTTGTCTTATTACTCTGGTGGGTGATATTTTTTGATCATACGCTAGCTAAGGTAAATCACTGGCGGTAATCGGACAAGACCTAAAGTATAAAGTAGCGATAAACTTGGCTGCTTATTTTAAAATAGCTTGGCAATAGCGCAAATAATTTAACGTTATGAGTTCAGCTTAAAGCAACTTAATTAGCTCAGGTTTAAGCTGCTTTTAATGCCAAAGGCTAGCTCATTAGTCTTCACCTAATAAAGTCAGTACCATGTTGGTATAATTGACTAAGCCTAGTATTTTCTGGTCTTTAACGACAGGGGCGGTATTAATACCAAACTGCTCAAATAAGCGTGCACAATAACGCACGTCCATATCGGGTGAAACTGACAGTAATGGCTTAGCCATAATTTCGTATAAATTTACCCGCTCAGGTGACCTATCTTTTGCGATAACTTGCTTAGCAATATCTGACAATAACACTAAGCCATATTCGTCATTCTCATGGCGTTTGTTAATGATTAACGCGGAAACATGATGTTTTTTTGCCAGTTTTATCCCTTCGGCTACTGTGACCATGCCATCGGTAAAGTGATAGCTGTCAGTGGTCATCGCGTCTTTTACTTGCACTAATTTAGCGTTCATAGTTCTTCCTCAATTTTACCTTTTAAACGCTCAACTTGGTGGGCAACCCCTACGGCATCTTCAATATCAATTTGTATGGCAATACCTTTACCGGGTTCTTCATCAAAACCTGCGATTTTAGCGATACGTTCTAAAATTTTTCGAGACAAATGCTCTTCAACAACAAATAATAATACATCGCGTTGGGACTCTAGTTGCAGGCCAAAAAATGTTCTTTGGCGGTTAATACCTTCTCCACGGGCATGATTAATTATTGTGGCACCCGTAGCACCGGCCATACGAGCTTCTTTCATTACCTTTTCGGTAACCTCATCTTCAATGAATGCAATGATCAATTTAAAGTGCATTACTTATTCTCACTTTCAGTTAGTTTTTTGGTTTGTAGTTGGCTAATTTGTGCATAGGCCATGACTGCAATTATTGGAAATAAGCTGGCAAAGGCAATCAGGCCAAAACCATCTATTAAAGGGCTTCTGCCGGGTATGGTACTCGCTAAACCTAAGCCTAAAGCCGCGACTAGTGGCACGGTAACGGTTGATGTAGTGACACCACCCGAGTCATATGCCAAGGGTACAATCATTTTTGGACAGAAAAATGTTTGAATAACCACCACGATATAACCCGATATAATGTAGTAATGTATGGGGTGGCCAACAACAATGCGATAGCTACCTAAAGCGATACCAATGGCAACACCTATAGCTACCGCAATGCGTAAGCTGTTAGCCCGAATACCGCCACCAGAGACTTCTTCTGCTTTTAATGCCACGGCAATAAGTGAGGGCTCGGCAATGGTGGTACTAAAACCTATGGCAGCGGCAAAAATGTATACCCAAGTATAGTCAGTCCAACTGATGACAGCGCCCGCGTTAATAAATTCGCTAGCGGTTAATTGCTCAGCCATTATTTTTCCTAGTGGAAACAAGGCTTTTTCTAAACCTAATAAGAAAAACGCTAAGCCAATTAAGACGTAGAAAAAACCAAAGCCAACTTGTTTTATGTTGGGAATAGGGCGGCGTATCACCAATAATTGAAAAATAACAATAATCGATAAAATAGGTAATACGTCAATAACGGTTGATTTTAATATATCGAAGAACTCTATTAGCAAATTCAAGCTAGTGTGCTCCGAGCTGAAGCAATAAATTTATGGCGCTCATTAGCTTAATACCATGCCGTATAACATGACAAAAATCATTGGGGTAAGTGAGGCAAAGGCAATTAAACCAAAACCGTCTATCATAGGGTTTCTGCCTTTAATTGCTGATGCTAAGCCGACACCCAGTGCGGTGACTAAAGGTACGGTAATGGTTGAGGTTGTCACACCGCCTGAGTCATAGGCAATGCCGATGATCCAAGTTGGTGCAAATGACGTCATGATAACCACTAACACATAGCCACCTAAAATAAGATACTGTATTGGCCAACCACGAAGAATACGTAAAACTCCAATAACAATCGCTAAGCCAACAGCAAAGGCTACGGTATAACGCAAACCATTAGCGTATTCGTTTTGTGCAATGTCTGTTGCGCCAATAATACCGCCACTAGCCGCAACAGTCGCTGCTTCACTGGCAACCGCAATCAGGGCAGGCTCGGCAACTGTGGTGCCAAAGCCTAAACAAAAAGCAAATATTAGCAGCCAAGTTGTACTGCCTTTTTGCGCAAACGCTTTTGCCATAGACTCACCAATAGGAAATAAGCCCATCTCTAAACCATAAATGAAAAAGGTTAAACCCAATATCACTAAAATCAAACCAACAAAAATATCACTAAGGTTTGGCATAGGTTGTTGTAACACGGCAAATTGAAAAAATGCGATCACTAGCACTATGGGCAGTAAGTCTTTACAGCTACCAAAAAGCGCTTTGAGGAAAATAATTAACTGTTGTTTCATATCGCTAGTGAAAAATACCAAGGTAAAACTTTATTATACTGAGCGTGATGAAACAAAGTTTGATCCAAAACAAGCTAGCAGCTTATTGTTAATCTACTGAGGTTTAAATCAGCAGTTTTGCACAACTGAATTGGTATGATATTGATTAAACGGTGATTTTAATAACGAAGAATTTAATGACGAAATTTTTCTGGGTATGAAAGTATTGCTTTGGGGTATTAAGGTATTAAGGTATTAAGGTATTGGGGTATAAAGGCAAGGGTAGCAAGTAATAATAAGTGATTACTTGCTACTAACAAGACTGATATCCACTAAGCAAGCGTTGTTAGATAACATAGCTTATTTGCAGTTCAGCTTAAATCAAGAGTGACCTAACCCATACAGTTTTTTTGCTAAGGCAAACTGCGTGATGATTATTTTTTGCAATAGCCAATAAACTTAAGCTATGAGCAATAACCTATGTCATATGACCCATACCTTATCCCTAGAACATTAACTAGGCGAAAAAGTAAGCGGTTAGGGTCCATAGCACTCCTGCTAATGAGGCCGCCAGTGTTGCGGGGACTAATTGAGACTTCACATGGTCCATTAAATCACAGCCTGTGGTCATGGCACTGAGAATAGTGGTATCAGAAATTGGTGAGCATTGATCGCCAAAAACACTGCCATTGAGCACGGAGGCAAAACAGAGCATCATAAATAGCTCAGGATCAGCTACCCCTTGGCTTTGACAAATGGCCCAAGCTAATGGCATGGCTAAAGGAAATGCGATGGCATAAGTGCCCCAACTTGTGCCAGTAGAAAAAGCAATAATCATAGTCATAAGTTGCAAAATAACGGGTAAAATCCAAAAAGGCAGTTGCTCGCCAAGTAAAGACACCAAAAATAAGCCACCACCGGTTTCTTTACTGATACTGCCAATAATCACCGCTAACATTAAAATGACCGACGCGAACACTACGCCCTTTAATCCGTTACCAAAACCATCAACCACATGATTTAACGACATCCCTTTTATTAAGGCAATAACCGCAGAAAGTACTAAAGCGGCACCAAAAGCCCAATTAATTTTAGGTGAGCCCAGCATAACAAAACTGCCAATGGCAATTGTTGTTAAGGTGACTAAAGGTAAAATAAATTCAAGCACATGCGGTTTATAACCCTCAGGTATATCAGTACTTTGTAATTCTTTTGCACTTAAAGGCTTGGCACTAGGGGCATCTAATTGATGGGTTGTTTCAGCACGTAGCTTTGCTGCTCGTATACGTTTACCAGAAAAAGTGGTGATATCAAGACTTAAAAGCAAAGTCCCGGCAACCGCAAACATACTGTAAAAGCTAAAGGGAATGCTTTGAAAGAAAAAACTGATCCGGTCTGCTTCTGTGGCTAAAAAAGAAACACCAGGAATAAATATCAAGGCTTGAACATAGGCAGGCCATGCATTGAAGGCTAATATTGAGGCGATAGGTGATGCGGTTGAATCGACAATGTAACTCATTTCTTCGTGACTCACTTTCGCCTTGTCTGCTAGAGGTCTGACGGTAGTGCCAACTAACACAGTACTCATAGTGCCACCTTGGAAAAATAATATGCCCAATAACCATGAAACCAGTTTTGCCGACTTTTTGCCTTTAACAAAATGTTTGGTCATGTAATTGGCAAAAGCTTGTGCTGCCCCCGTTTTAGACCAGATACCTAATAAACCACCCAACAGCCATAAATACAGTAATAGCAGTGCGGCAGTGCCTTCTTTAGCAAGATTAGGAATAATAACTTTGTCGGTTAAGTCGTAGCGCCCTAACATAATGGCACCAACGACTACGCCGCCGAGTAATGCCGTTAGTGGCTCACGGGTTAATAAGCATAATGCAATGGTTATAAAGGCGGGCAGGAGTGACCAAACACCAAAATGAAAGGCGGGTTTGAGTAGTTTTAATTGCTGTTTTTCATCTCGAACCCATTGTTGTTCAAGTGCGGGTGAATTTGCTGAATTACTCAGGTTACTTAGATTGCTTAGGTTACTTTGGTTAAGTGGTGAACTTTGATAGTCAACAACCTGTTCAATAATAACTTTTTGACCCTTATAAATATAACTTGAAACAGCGCTATTGTTGGTACTGACATCATAAACATAACTTTGTTCTACCCATTGTGGCGAGATAAATTGTTTAATATAAATGGCGGATAAAATGGCAAAAATAAAGGCCACTAAGGCGATGCTATTGTTTTTTGGCATACAGGTACTCTTTTATTTTTATTGTTATTTGTTTGAGACTTTTTGTTTTACTTACCTTAGTTAAAGGCAATAGCAAGTGAGCCCAAGGGTCATAATTTTAAGTTTACGATAACAGAATTTTTAGGGTATAAAAGAAAATTAAGCGTAAAATTAACCGAGTAATGAATCAAAGCACTCATGATATTTAATTGACTGCCAATTTAATGCGCTACAAGCAAGTTTGAAGCAAAAAAAAAAGCATTTAATAGACTAGATATTGCGCTATTATTTTGTTTTTAACCTGTGGAGCCCTATAATAGCGGTAATATTTTTAGGAAGCCCAATATGAGCATTGTATATAAAACTAGAACTCAATTAATTGTCGAAACACTCAGAGAAAAAATATTAAGTGGCGAGATTAAAGCGGGTCAGCCTTTAAGACAAGCCGCGCTTGCCGCTGAGTTAAATGTGAGTCGAATCCCTGTTAGAGAAGCATTGCTGCAGCTAGAAGGTGAAGGCTTAGTTGATTTTGAGCCTCATAAAGGTGCCACCGCAACTGAGCTCAATGCTGATCAAGTAGATGAGCTTTTTGAATTACGAGCCATGTTAGAGGCTGATTTATTAGCCTATTCGTTACCACAGATCAGCAATGAAAAGCTGGAAGAGGCGACACAGTTATTGAACAAACTCAATAAGGCTCTAGGTAAAGAAAACGCGGTTAATACTTGGAGTAAGCTCAATTCTGATTATCATCATTGCTTATACTCTGGAGCTGAACGCCCACAAACACAAGCTTTGGTCAGTACCCTGAACAAAAATGCGGACCGTTATATTCGTATGCACTTGCTTTGGGCTGGTGGTATTTCTAAAGCAGAATCTGAACATAATGAAATTTTAGCGCTCTGCAAAGCTCGTGATGTTGAAAAAGCGGTGGCATTATTAAAGCAACATATTCTCGGTTCTCGTGATGAGATCAAAGCTTTTTTAAATGAACGTGAAGCGATAATTAATGGTTAACTATCGCTGTTAAATCCTTAATAAAACAACGCTTTTAAGTTTGATATCGCCCCGTTAACTTTGATGTATTTTTGAACGAATATTGACTTTTCACCTATGTATCTATAGTATACCCGCGCCTTCAAACCCCAAAAAATAGCGATTTTCGTTTATTTTTCGCTTGAATTGCCTACCATTAAGGCTTTTTGGGGAAACCAAAGTATTTAAATACAAGCTAATTTTGAAAACCAAGCTCGATTGTAAAATTACGCTTGTATTTTTGATGTTCTAATCAAAGTAGAGAAAATAATGTTTGAACTACACGCCAGTAAAGTGGCAAATTTAAAAAATGATGTTTTATCAGGTTTAACGGTATCTTTAGCGTTAGTACCTGAAGCCGTAGCATTTGCCTTTGTTGCCGGTGTTGGACCCCTTGTTGGTCTATATGCCGCCTTTATAGTGGGTTTAATCACGGCTATATTCGGTGGTCGTCCAGGGATGATCTCTGGTGCTACCGGTGCAATGGCCGTTGTGATGGTAAGCTTAGTCGCTATTCATGGTATCGAATATTTATTTGCCACGGTAGTGTTAACCGGGGTGCTGCAAATACTCGCTGGCCTATTTAAGCTTGGTAAGTTTATTCGTTTAGTGCCGCATCCGGTTATGCTTGGCTTTGTTAATGGCTTAGCTATTGTGATTTTTTTGGCTCAGTTAGGGCAATTTAAGGTCACTAACGATGCGGGCGTTTTAGCCTGGATGCAAGGCACCCAATTGCTTGTTATGTTTGGCCTAATCTTGTTAACTATGGCGATTATTCACTTTCTGCCTAAGTTGACTAAAGCCATACCGTCATCATTGGTTGCTATTGTTGTGGTAACACTTTTAGCGCAAGGCCTTGATTTAGATGCTCGTACAGTAGTCGATTTTGTTCGTGATATGACCAATGATCCTGCGGCTTCTATTGCCGGCGGTCTACCACAATTTAGTATTCCAAGCGTGCCATTTAGTTTTGAAACTTTCCAAATAATTTTACCTTTTGCCCTAATTTTAGCGGCTATTGGTTTAATCGAATCATTACTAACGTTAACGCTAATTGATGAATTAACCGGTACGCGTGGCCATGGTAATAAAGAATGTATTGCACAAGGCGCAGCAAATACCGTTACTGGCTTTTTCGGTGGCATGGGTGGTTGTGCGATGATAGGTCAATCTATGATCAACGTTAATTCAGGCGGCCGTGGTCGTATGTCAGGTGTTACAGCGGCACTTGCGCTACTGGGCTTTATCTTATTTGGCTCGAGTTTAATTGAACAAATTCCACTAGCAGCGCTTGTTGGTGTTATGTTTATTGTCGTCATTGGTACCTTTGAATGGTCGAGTATTCGTATTTTAGGCAAAGTGCCAAAAGCCGATGCTTTCATTATTATCTTAGTGTCTGGGGTAACTGTTGCCACTGATTTAGCGATAGCCGTTGTGGTGGGTGTTATTGTTTCCGCCTTAGTATTTGCTTGGGAACACGCCAAGCATGTCGTTGTTAATCGTTCAATAAATGACAAAGGTTCAACGGTTTATGACGTTTCTGGGCCGTTATTTTTCGGTTCAGTTTCTGGCTTTTTAGAGCAATTTGACTTACAAGGTGATAGTGACGACGTTATTGTTGATTTTAAAGACTCACGTGTTGCTGACCATTCAGCCATTGAAGCCATTGATACGTTAGCCGATCGTTATATTAGTCACGGCAAGCAAATGCATTTAAGACATTTAAGTAAAGAATGTACGCAACTGTTAACTAAAGCCGGTAGCTTAGTAGAAATCAACGTGATTGAAGATCCTGAGTATTTTATCGCTACTGACAAACTGGGTTAAATGAGCATTTAGGTTTATATTGGGTAGATACTTAATGGTATCTGCCCAATGGCCAAATTTAATTTAATGGATATTACATAAAGTATCATGAGATGCAGTTAGAATTTTTTGATGTCCCTAGCCCTTGTATTGGTGTTTGTCAGTCTGATGACAAAGGCCAATGTTTGGGCTGTTTTCGTACCCGGGACGAACGCTTAAATTGGCTTTCATTAGATGCCAATCAGCGTCAAAAAGTCATAAAACGTTGCCAGCAGCGTAAAAATCGTAAAACCAAGCCAGCAAAAATTAAAGTAGCTGAAGTGACTGTTGAAAATAAGCAAACCTCGCTATTTGAACCCCCAAGCCAGTCTCAGATTGACAACAACAGCAGCGATGATGACTTTAGCGATTTTGAGCTTTAAATAGCCACTAGCGCCCATTTATCGCAGATAGTTGGCAGTTCAACGCAATTGCTCAACTCCCCCATATGTCTGACTTGTTGTCGAAGACAATTCATCATATTCTAGTTATTAATATTGTGCTAACGCGCAGTAGTTGGTTATTTTCACTAGTAAAAATGATCAGGTAATTAGTGAGATTGGTATTAACCTCATATTTACGTTAAATCACTTAGACCCAATTATAATAAGCTCATACAAACTCGGCTGAATAACATAATGTTTTTCTATGCTGTGTGGAGCAAAACAGGATACATTTATGCAAAAATTTCTACCATCGTTAGTGATGGCAGCACTTTCTGTTGCCTTGACCGGTTGTTTGCAAAGCGAACAGCAAGACGAAAAAGTTGTTATTAATAAAAACCCATACCCAAGCACCTATAAAGTATTACCGTTACAAACTACGCTGATTAAAAACGCGACGGTATTAACGGGTACAGGTAGCCGTATGGAAAATGCCGATGTCTTAATGATAGACGGTAAAATTAATAAAATTGGTAACAACTTATCTGCCGAGGGCGCGGTTGAAATTGACGCTAATGGCAAATGGATAACCCCAGGTATTATCGATGTACATTCACACTTAGGGGTATATCCAAGCCCCTCGGTTGAGTCACATTCTGACGGGAATGAAATGAGTTCGCCTAATACTTCTGAAGTATGGGCTGAGCACAGCGTTTGGCCACAAGACCCTGGCTTTCAAAAAGCGCGCGCTGGCGGCATTACCACCTTACAAATTTTACCAGGTTCAGCCAATTTATTTGGTGGTCGCGGTGTTACATTACGCAATGTACCTAGTGAGACTATGCAAGGTATGAAATTTCCAGCGGCACCTTATGGCTTAAAAATGGCCTGTGGTGAGAACCCTAAGCGGGTTTACGGTGTGCGTAAAGAATTACCTTCTACGCGTATGGGTAATATGGCCGGTTACCGCATGGCTTGGGCAGAAGCAACCGAATACAAACGTGCGTGGGAGAAATATGACGCTGATTATGCTGCCGGTAAAAACCCTGCCGCCCCTAAGCGTGATATTGAGTTAGATACCTTAAAAGGTGTACTCGATGGTGATATTTTAATTCATAACCATTGTTATAAAGCTGAAGAAATGGCGATGATGATAGATCTAGGTAAAGAGTTTAATTATCAGTCAGGTACTTTTCATCACGCTATTGAAGCTTATAAAATAGCGGATACGCTGGCTGAAAATGGCAACTGCGCAGCAATGTGGCCAGATTGGTGGGGTTTTAAAATGGAAGCCTATGATATGGTGCACGAAAATGCAGCTATTGTTGATGCTGTAAAAAATTCTTGCGCAATAGTACATTCTGACTCGGCTAGTACCATCCAACGTTTGAACCAAGAAGCGGGTAAGGTTATGTATCGTGCCAACGAAAACGGTTTTGATATAGCGCCAGAATTGGCGATAACCTGGATCACGGCAAATGCAGCACAATCTTTGGGTTTAGCGGATAAAACCGGCAGCTTAGAAATGGGTAAAAATGCTGATGTAGTAATTTGGAATCAAAATCCATTTAGTGTTTATGCACAAGCCGAACAGGTATTTGTTGACGGTGCAAAAGTATATGACCGCTTTGATGAAAAATACCAAGCGAAAAGTGATTTCATGTTGGGTCAAAGAGAAGGTGAATAAAATGAAACAGTTAACATTATTTAAATCATCGCTAATTGCTTTGGCACTAGCGAGTTCAAGCGCAAGTTTTGCACAAAGCTTTGCTATTACTCATGCCACAGTACACACGGTAACAGAGCAAGGTGTACTTGAGAATGCCACAGTAGTCGTTGAAGATGGCAAAGTGATTGCTATTAATCCTGAGACAATTAACGCTGATAGCATTATTGACGCGAAAGGAAAAATTTTAACTCCAGGTTTAATTGGCTCAATGAACCAATTAGGCTTAGTAGAAGTGAGTGCGGTTTCACGTAGTCGTGACGCTAGCGATAAAAAAGCTAATATTACCTTTGATGCAAGTTTAGCCTTTAACCCACGTTCTACGGTTATTCCTTATAGCCGTAAAGGTGGCATTACTAGTAATGTTGTTGCGCCTCGCGGCGGTGACGATATGTTTAAAGGCCAAACTTTTGTTGCCGACCTGTCTGGAGAGTTTGATAGTGTTCGGATGAATAACAATAGTGTGGTGATTGACTTAGGCGCGAAAAGTAAAGGTTCGCGCGCATTAAGCTTACAAAATCTACAATTTAAATTTGAAGATGCGGTTAAGGAATTAGCGAAAGCAAACAAGAAAACTAAAAACGCGAAAGATGAAAAAGAAGCAAAAGAGCCAAGTCGTGAAGCGCAAGTCATTAATGCCCTACTCGCAGGTGAAAAAGCCTTGGTCGCTTATGCTGACCGTGCCACTGATCTTTTGGCTTTATTAAAAATGAAAGAGCAATTTTCACTAGATTTAGTGCTAGTGGGCGCAGCGGATGCCGTATTAATTGCGGATAAAATTGCTGATGCTAAAGTACCTGTTGTGATGACAGCGTTAGATAACTTACCGGGCAGTTTTGATGCTTTACATGCGTCACTTGAAAATGCGGCTAAGTTAACGCAAGCAGGGGTGAGTGTGGCCTTGACCGTAAATGGTGATACGCACAACCTTTATCAATTGCGCTTTCATGTCGGCAATGCTATAGCCAATGGCTTATCACGTGACAATGCTCTTGCGTCGGTAACCGCTAATGTTGCCAAGGCCTTTAATCTTGACAGTGGTACCATTGCGGTTGGGAAAACAGCTGATTTAGTTTTATGGAGTGCTGATCCATTTGAATTAAGCACCAAGGTTAGTCAGATGTGGATTGATGGGCAAGAATATTCGACTCAAAGCCGCCAAGATGCGTTGCGCGATCGCTATACAACGCCAAGCGATATGCCGAAAGCTTACCTAAAGTAATTTGAGTATATAATGTGAACTATCAAAGCCGCGTTAATACGTGGCTTTTTTTTGTGTAATTTACGCTTTACTACTGAACTGAACTGAACGACTGAACAGTTGAACTGCACTACTGAACTAAGCCATTGAAAGTCGATTGGAATACTTTAACGCTTTCATCCATCTTTTTAATTGTCTAAAATACCCATTATTTACATTACGATAATAAATTTTTTTGCTTATTACTGGTATCAGTTAGTGAGTTTCAATAGCTAATGATCAGTTGTAGTTGGGTCTTTATGCCGTCAGTTTTGAGTTAACTGACACTTTCCCTGTGCAAGTAGTACAGAAATATAGGCTATAGCCAAGTAAATGGCGAACATGTAAACCATAGATATGTAAACCACAGGCATATAAACCACAGACATATAAATTTTAGAGATAAAAAATGCTAGAAGTATTGTTAGAAAATGAATTTGGTCATATTGAGTTGTATGAGTTGGCAAAAGGCCTACAAGCGCTACGGTTTGTTCACCAAAAGGGTCAAGGCTCGGTAAGCTTGTATGGTGGCCAAGTGCTAAGTTGGCAACCTCAGGGCCAAAAACCGGTGTTTTGGTTGAGTGAGACTAGTCACTATCATTCAGGCAAAGCCATTCGCGGTGGTGTGCCACTATGCTGGCCATGGTTTGGTGGAGAGGTGAAATTACCTAATGGTGAGTTACATAAAGTCAGTAATCATGGCTTTGCTAGGCAAAGCCAATGGCAAATCGCTGATATTAAACTGCTAGTGTCTGGCGTTGAAATAACATTATCACTCACCGGCGAGCAACTTTCACCCCATTGGCCGAGCGCTTTTGAATTAACACAAACACTGGTGTTTGATGAGTCGTTTGTACAAACCTTAACCATGAAAAATTTATCTGAGCAAACGCTAGCATATACCGGTGCATTACATAGCTATTTTTGTGTTGGCAATGCACAGGAGACACAAATTCCAGCGTTAAATGATCTGCTATATGATGACAAACTCAGTGGCAGCAATGGCCAACAATCAGGGTTAAAAAATTGTCTCGGCCCAACTGACCGTATCTATCACAGCAACAAGCGCATGGTTATTGTTGACCATAAGTGGCAACGAGAGATTGAAGTATCGAGCCAAGGTTGTCAGCAGTGGGTAGTATGGAATCCGGGCGAAGAGGCTAAAACTATGGCTGATTTACATGCTGACGGTGAAAATGAATTTATTTGCCTAGAAGCCGCAAATACTCACTGGCAAGCAATAGCTAGTCAAACGAGTGTCAGCATCAGCCAAATCATTAAATTAAAGGCGATAGGATAGCTTTTTCTACACCTTTTTTTTACACTATCATATCGCTGTGTGATGCACTCAAGCTGATGTTTTGAACCGTGTTTTTTAAACCACTACACTTGATGTTTTATTATGTAAGGCATTGTTATTAAAGGATTTATCTAACCCTAGTTTAAGTTGTGTTAGTAAAGATAACACTTTCATTTCTGCCATTACTTTTAGCTTGGTATAACGCTTTATCGGCACTTTCAATATAATCTTTGATGGTTTTATTTTTCACCGGTAATTCACAAATACCGAAGCTAATTGTGGTGGTAAATGAACTGCCAGTCGTTGATATAGGAAAAGAAATATCAGCGATATTTTTCCTAATGCGTTCAACAATAATATGTGCTTGTTTGGCGGTTGTTTCAGGTAACAACATCACAAACTCTTCGCCGCCCCAGCGACCTACCACGTCAACCTTTCGTATGGTTTGGGATAATTGCTCAGCAATAATTCGCAATACATCATCACCAATTAAATGTCCGTAGCTGTCATTAATATTTTTGAAATTGTCAATGTCAGCTAACACTAGGCAAAGGTTTTCATTGGTTTTAACAATATGATTAAAGCGCCAATGAATATGGCTGCGGTTCGGCAGTTGGGTTAGATGGTCAGTTTCTGCCTGCTTAATTAATCGTGATTTTAAATAATTTATACTAGATAAAAGCATCATATAAAAAAGCATGGCGACCAGGAAGAATAGCAGAAAGCGTCCGATAAATATTTCCCAATATTCGCTTTGCTGATCAGCCGGCGGCGAGACAATAAACATGCGCCAATTAAGCTCTTTTATCGGCATTTGAGAAATTAGCAAACCTTCATCAGTGGTATAGATGAGATCTGAGCTTAAGTTTATATCTGTGGCATTATGTTTAAGTAGCGATTGGTGCCAAGGCAAATCATTTAATCGCGTGATTAAATTTTGGCGATGATGGCTTTTTGATTCCAAAATTTTATTGGAAGATAAGGTAATAATATTATTACTATCAACAAAGAATAATTCAAAACCGAAGCGATCACTGTATTCTTGAAATTTACTGGAAAAATAATTTAGGTCAATGGCTACGCCGGTAAAGCCGATAAACTCACCGTCGATATTGCGAATTTTATTATCAAAGTATAAATGTGGATCTTCAGAATTACCTATGTCAGTAAATTGCTCGCCTGGTAATTCTTTGAGGCGACTATACCATTCAGTTTTGTTACTGTTTAACATGGATTCTCGACCATTAGAGTCGAGCATCAAGTTATGTTTTTCCAAGGCAATAAATGCCACCATATGATATGACTTGGCAATTTTTTCTAGATAAGAAGCTAAGTAGTCTTTTTCTATTTTTTCTTGATTGGCATAATCAATAATAAAATGATTATTCGCCATAAAGTTTGCCACATTTAAAGGGCGAAGTATTTCACTAGCGACTAAAGAAAATAGTGGCGTTATAGCACTTTGCACTTGTTTATTGTGCTTATTAATAACGTCTTTTAAGGTGAAATAAGAGGTGACAATAGCGGTAGCGATTGTAACGAAAAATATTACAGCTATGTAGCGATCAAATTTATTACCGAACTTCATTGGGGAGATAATAATACCTAGTGTCAATGTTTGAGTGTTTATAACGTGGTTAGTCAATTTTAGCTACGAATTTTTACAATTAACTGAGTATTTCAATCATGTTAGCGATGAGCTTATGGCTAATGAATACCTAATGAAATAGCTAGTTAATACGTAAGTACTTATTTAGTAGCGCCTGTGTAAAGCTCGTTTTTAAATAGAAGCCACGAGGTAAGGTCATAAAGGGTTGACCCAGGCGATTAAATGCTTGGGTTTTCGCCTGGCTATTTGCCGCTTTTGGCCGCAATTGCAAAACTTGCCCATGCTTACCATGAATATTTTCTACATCCCCTAGCACTATCATATCAGTGAGTTCTTGCCAGTCGAGGGCGAGCAGGTGTTCTTCTTCTGGTGAAGGCGACCAAATAAAAGCTGTGCCAACAATACGATCAGCGATTGCTATGTTACGTTCAGAGATAACAGGTACCCACAACACCCGCGCGATTTTATTACGAATATGACTTGTTTGCCATTGGGCGCCAACTAAACCTGTTAATGGGGCAACGCAGACAAAGGTAGTTTCTAAGGGCTTACCTTGATAATTAATAGGTAATGATTTTAGCTCAATGCCTAAATGTGGAAAGTCGGGCTCTGGTCGAGAGCCGGCACTAGCGCCTAATACTTGCTCTAGCAATAAGCCTATCCAGCCTTTATCACGCTTTAGGTCTTTAGGTACTGCAACCTTAATCAATTTTGCAATTTCCCCTAGCGACATACCAGCAAGGTTTTGTGCTCGTATGAGTAACTCTGCTTCGTTTTTAGGGCTTTTATTGCTATTCAAGGCTGGCTCTGTATCAAGGTTGTTTAGCCCATTATCATTCAGTTTTGAGTCTTTGAGCAAGGCAATTATTTTTTGTTACATGTTAAACATGTGAAATGTTATGAACAAACAAGGGTTAATACCGGCATATTGTGGTGCTTTGTGTTAATAAGTGTTTGCCCAAAAGTGCAGAATGTGGAAGAATCAAAGCATTATTAAATGCTGTCAGGAGTTCCTTTGATAGATGCCGAAGGCTATCGAGCCAACGTTGGCATAGTAATAATCAATGACAGAGGACAAGTATTTTGGGCAAGGCGTTTTGGTCAGCATTCTTGGCAATATCCACAAGGTGGCGTTGATGAGGGTGAATCTGCAGAGCAAACTATGTACCGGGAATTAGATGAAGAAGTCGGTTTAAAACCTGAACATGTTAAAATTGTAGCGACCACTAAGAATTGGTTAAGATATAAATTACCAAAAAGATTAATTAGGCACGAAAGTTTACCCGTATGTATTGGTCAAAAGCAGAAGTGGTTTTTATTGCAATTGACCGCTCCAGAATCAGCGGTTGATTTATTGCATTCAAATCATCCTGAGTTTGACGATTGGCGTTGGGTTTCTTACTGGTATCCAGTTAGGCAAGTTGTGTCATTTAAACGCGAGGTTTATCGCAAGGTGATGAAAGAATTTGCTTTAGCGGCAATGCCTAGTCATCGTCAAGAGCGTCGTCGACGTCGTGCTTGATTATTGTTCAGCCTAGATTATTATTATGTCTTGTAAAATAGCTCACTTCGGTGAGCTATTTAGTTTAAAATTATTGAATTAGTTATGATTATGGATGACATAACAGACTTCATTAATAGCTGTTAAATTAGCATCGGTTACTTCAATCACGCGGCTTTGTATCTCTGTAGCATTGAAGAGTCCAAAACAACTTATCTAAAGGGATGGTAATGCTTACTATTTTGCGTCGAATTGTTCTAGAGTTTAGTCAGGCTTCAGAGCTTGACCAAGCGTTATTACGTTTAGTTAGTCAGGTTAAAAACGCACTCTCCACCCAATGTTGCTCAGTATATTTAGCGGATCACGAAAAGCAGCATTTCATTTTAATGGCCTCTAATGGTCTAGCCAAAAATGCTTTTGGCCGAACTTGTATCGGTTTTACTGAAGGACTGGTGGGTTTAGTCGGGCAACGTGAAGAGCCGATTAATATTGCCAACGCTCAGCAACATCCAGATTTTATTCATGCGCCAGAAGTCGAAGAAGAGCATTTTAAAGCTTTTTTAGGTACGCCAATTATTCATCAGCGCAAAGTCTTGGGTATATTAACCGTACAACAAGAACAGGCACGTTTTTTTAACGAAAATGAAGAAGCATTTTTGGTCACGTTATCGGCGCAGCTTGCCACCGCATTAGCCAGTGTTGAAGCGCAAGGTATGATTGAATTAAGTTATAGCCAAAATATGGCTAAAAACCTTGCTGGTATAGGCGGCTCACCAGGAGTGGCTATTGGTGAAATGATTGTGGTGCACCCTAAAGCTGATTTATCTAAAATAGCGCTTAACAAAGTCAGTGATAATCAGCAGCAACTCATGATTTTTGATGATGCAGCAAGTCGCACATTTGCTGAGTTTTCTCAAATGAGTGAAAAATTAAAAGCGATAATTTCAGATAACAGTCTCGATATTTTTGATGTTTATAAGCAGTTGCTTGAAAGTGATAATTTTAAAGCTGAAGTTATTGCTAAAATTAAACTGGCTTGGAATGCACAAAGTGCTTTGAAATTGGTTGTTGATAGCTATGTTATGCAGTTTGAAAGCTTGGAAGATGAGTACTTGCGAGAGCGTGCCTACGATATTAAAGATTTAGGTAATCGATTATTAAATAATATTCAAAACTTGGCAGAACAGGATCAGCAATTACCTGAGCAATTTATACTGGTTGCAGAAGATGTTAGTGCAGCCATGCTCGCTGAATACCAACATCTTGGGCTGTTGGGCATTGTTTCAATCACAGGCTCAAATAATTCTCATACGGCTATTTTAGCGAAAGCGTTGAATATTCCAGCGATTATGGGCGTTGATTATCTTGCTATTCGTCAGCTGCATAAAAAACAGGCTATTTTAGACGGTTATGCTTGCCAGCTGTATGTTACTCCCGCAGATGCCCTGATTAATGAGTATCGACATATTGTAGCGGCAGAAAATAAATTATACGCGCAAGTAAAAGAGGAAGAACATTTACCGGCATCGACCCAAGATGGTCATCATGTCAGCTTGTTGATTAATGCTGGTTTATCGGCAGGGTTTGAATACTCACAAAATGTTGGTGCCGATGGTGTTGGTTTATATCGTACTGAAATTCCCTTTATGAATCGTAGTTGTTTTCCGTCTGAATCAGAGCAAACCGAGTTATATCAGCAAGTTTTAGCGTCATTCCCAGACAAGCCTGTCACCATGCGAACTTTAGATGTTGGTGGTGATAAGTCGCTACCTTATTTCCCCATTATTGAAGCTAACCCTTTTTTAGGTTGGCGTGGTATTCGAATTACCTTAGATCATCCTGAAATATTTTTAGTGCAAGTGCGAGCAATGATGAAGGCAAATTATGGCCTGGGTAACTTAGCTATTATGTTACCTATGATTTCTAGTATCACTGAAGTGGATGAAGCCAATAGGCTGATTAATCAAGCGTATTATGAGCTTACCTCAGAATTATTTTGTAATGAAAATGACGCTTTAGAACGGCCAAAAGTGGGCGTGATGATTGAAGTGCCAGGCATTATATTTCAGTTAGAAGATTTAGCGGATAAAGTTGATTTTTTCTCTGTTGGCAGTAATGACTTAACTCAATATTTATTGGCTGTTGATCGCAACAATAGCCGCGTAGCGAGTTTATATGATTTTTATCACCCTGCGGTTTTACGTGCGCTGCACCATATCGCAGAAAAAAGTCAACATCGAGATGTGCCATTAAGTATCTGTGGAGAATTAGCCAATGAGCCGACCGGTGCGCTTTTATTGATCGCCATGGGTTACCAAAATTTGAGCATGAGCGCTCATAGTCTTGCGAAAGTTAAATGGGTTATTCGCCATGTTGACTATCAGCAGTTAAAACAAATTTTAGTTCGAGTATTGAGCTTGACCAATACCAGTGATGTACATAGTTATCTGCATGAGCAATTAGTTAAATTAGGTTTAGGGGACTTTGTGCATGCCAGATTACAATAAGCGTTTCTTAATATTGTTATTGCGCCATTATAAAGTAAGTGATTTCGATGTTTATTAGTGTATTTTTAGCCTGCGCTTTGCTAGGCACTGTGGTGGGGTTTTTTGCTGGTTTACTCGGTATTGGCGGTGGGCTTATTATTGTGCCTGTGTTGGTGTATTTATTACCGTTATTAGGCATAAGCGCAGAGCTTGCCTTTCCTATGGCACTTGCCACGTCGTTGGCTTCGATCATATTCACCTCTACTTCGGCGGCTTTCGCCCATCATAAAAATGGTAATATTCCTTGGCCAATTGCTCAACGACTGGTCATAACAGTGGCTATTGGTGCTATGCTAGGTGCCATTATTGCCGGCATGCTGTCGTTAAAAGCCTTAACGCTAATCTTTGCCAGTGCAGTACTTATTTTAGCGGCTTATATGTTTTTATCGATTAAAGTTGAGCGCAGTGTAGCGCTACCTAATAACTGGGTATTACAATTTATTGGGCTGTTTACCGGTGTGTTAGCAAGTTTGATGGGTATTGCTGGTGGCGCTATATTGGTACCCATTTTAATGTATTGCTCATTATCTATGCGCCAAGCAATCGGTGTGGCCACAGCCAGTGGTATTATTGTCGCGTTATTTGGTGCTTTGGGCTATGTAATTATCGGTCTTGGACAAAGCGACTTGCCACCCTGGAGTATCGGTTATATCTATTTACCTGCCTTATTAGGTATTGTATTAACCTCGTCGTTATTTGCGCCACTTGGTGTAAAGGCAGGTACTAAATTATCTTTACCTTACTTGAAAAAAGGCTTTGCCATTTTTTTAATGTTAGTTGCCATTAAAATGATGTGGTATTAACGAGTGAGCGTCGCTCATTTTTGTAAAAATAATTGAGCCTAATTGTCGATAATTAGGCCCTGTTTTACCAACAATTTCACGCAAAAAAAGCCAAATACTGATAAACTGACCCTGCTGAAATCAGTGGTTAAGTTTATCGCTTTAGCCGTACGGTGTTTGGCATAAACTATTTGTTCTAATTAATAACGTTAAAGGAAAACCTAGTGAAAGCATATCTTGATTTAATGCGCCATGTTAGAGACGAAGGGGTTGAAAAATCTGATCGCACTGGTACGGGCACTAAAAGTATATTTGGTCATCAAATGCGTTTTGATCTTGCGAAAGGGTTTCCGTTAGTAACCACGAAAAAATGTCATCTTAAGTCGATAATCCATGAACTATTGTGGTTTATAAAGGGTGAGTCGAATATCGCTTATTTACAGCAAAATGGCGTGAAAATTTGGGATGCTTGGGCCACTGATGAAGGTGAACTTGGTCCAGTATACGGAGTGCAATGGCGTAACTGGCCGGCACAAAATGGCGAAACTATTGATCAATTAGCACAATTGATTGATGATTTAAAAAATAATCCTGATTCGCGTCGTCATATCATTACCGCTTGGAACCCTGCGTTATTACCTGATACCTCGATAAGTCCAGCCGCTAATGCGGCACAGGGCAAACAAGCTTTACCGCCATGCCATACGCTGTTTCAGTTTTATGTCTTAAATGGCAGGTTGAGCTGTCAGCTATACCAAAGAAGTGCAGATATTTTTCTTGGAGTGCCATTTAATATCGCTAGTTATGCTTTGTTTACTATGATGATCGCGCAAGTTTGTGATTTAGAACTAGGTGACTTTGTCCATACTTTTGGTGACGCGCATTTATACTTAAATCATCTTGAGCAAGTCGACGAGCAATTATCGCGTGAGCCTTTGCCATTACCCACTATGTGGATTAATCCTGAAGTAAAAAGTATTTTTGATTTTACTTTCGCAGATTTTGAACTACAAAACTATCAAGCTCACCCACATATTAAAGCCGCTATTTCGGTATAATTGAGCCAATTTTATAGCAAAAGTGTTGTGCACTTTTGCTAGCCTTGATTTTCATTTTCTTCATATAATATTACTCTGCCACTGTCTTCATATCTGATTATATAATTAACCGCACTAGTAACTGTATTAGTAATATTGCCAATATGAGCAAAAAATTGATCACTGACAATTTAGTGCTGATTGAGCATTATGGTGAGCTAGCTTGAATTTAGCTAAAGAAAGTTATCAAGGAAAATAAAGGGTTAATACTGATCAGATAAACACCTTGATAGTTGGCAAACAATACCCTGTATTTGGTACTTTTACTCAAGTATAAAGTAGAGCTGGTAATTAATGCAAAGAGTATCAGTTAGTTAGCGGTTATTTGACACTATTTTTGTCTTAGCTTTATTGTCAGCCACCTTTTTAGCTTTTTTCCATCTTTGGCTTTCTACTCGTCATTAATGGCATTATTTTTCTGAGCCTTAACTTCTTTTTTTGCTTTTTTAGCACCAGCCTCAGTTTACGCGATATTTAATTCATGCTAATCGGACTTATTATTTGAATCTAAGTCTTTATTTAATTGTTTATCAAGTTGTTAATGTAAACTGACAAAAAAGGCGCTGAGTAGCGCCTTTTTAACCCGCTATTTTAGCGATAAACTATGCTTCTAAATAATCACTCGCTTTAAGTGAAAACTCTGCTAACAAGTGATCTATAAAACGGTTTAACTCACCTGTCATTAAGGCAAAGTCGGCATCGAGTTTCGCTACAATATCATCGCTATCAATATCGTCATTTTGCTCTTGAATAACGTCATAGAACTTAAGACGTTTAACGGCTAAATCATCACATAATATAAATGACAAGGACTCGTCCCATTCTAGCGCTACTTTGACGACATATTTATCGGCATCTAAGTGTGCTTTGATTTCTTCACTGGTAAGATCTTGGTTTTTAACCCGAACTACTGCGCCGTCATCGCCTAAGGCATTGAATTCAGCTTCCATACCTAATTGAAAGTTAGCGCCTAAGTTACTTTCGACTAACCATTCGGTCATAACTTCATCAGGGGCTTTTTCTGGTGACGGAGTGGTTACCGGCAATGTACCAAGTGATTTACGTAAAAGTGCTAAAAAGTCTTCGGCTTTACCACGACTGCTGGTATCGATAACAATAATGTTATGCACAGCATTAATATAAGCACGAGTATCACTAAAGCGCGAAAATGCTCGTGGTAGTAACTCAAAAATAATATCTTCTTTAAACTGCTCTTTCTCTTTTTTAGTGGCGCCGCGTGATTGCTCTGCTTCTAATTGCGCTACTTTTTGTTCGATCATGTCTTTCACAACAGGAGCGGGTAGAATTTTTTCTTCTTTGCGTGCACACAATAAATAATTACCGTTTACCGCGTGAACAGTTGAGTCGCCATGCTTGCCTAATGCATTAACCCAACCAAAATGCGATTGTTCAGTTGAAGCACAGGGGGTAAATAAATGCTCAGATAATTGTTTCTCTAAATCTTCTTCAGAACAATCAAAAGGGCGGGTAAAGGCAAAAAAGTATAGGTTTTTAAACCACATTAAGATAATCCTAGGCCCGATAAAAGTGGGCGAATAATTGAAAAACGAGGGCACTATACCCGTTCTACTTCAAGCTAAAATCAGTATCTTAAAGTTGATCGGGTATGTTGAGCGGGTATATTACCGTACTTGTTTGCATCACGCACGCCTTAGATTAATCTCATTAGGCAAGGAGCACTTAGTGCATATTATCAAACTTGATATCATAACTTAGCCCTTGTTCAAGAGCTGAACTTGCACTAACGCTGCCATTTAAAGTGTCATTTACCAGGTTATTAACGATATAAGTGCCTAAGCCTGTACCGCCTCTATTTCCAGCGGTAGTATAAAATGGGTCAAAGAGGTGTGTTAATTGTTCGTCAGATAACCCGTGGCCATTGTCCTTATATGTTATATGCACATGTTCACCGTTGAGTTGTACCCATATGGTAATTATCCCGCGCTCCATATCTTTAAAGCCATGCATGATTGAGTTGATGATGAGGTTGGTAAATATTTGAGAAATAGCGCCCGCATGGCAATAAACTTCAGCATCTTGCGGGCAATCTACTTCAATCTTGTGCTGTGTGTTTTTAAATTTAGGGTGCAATGAACGAATGATTTCATCAATATATTTACCCAGATTGACTTGACGAATTTTTTCGCTTATTTGGTCAACTGCCACTTGTTTATAACTCGTGACCAATTCAGAGGCACGTTCGAGGTTGTTTAACACTAAATTAAGACCTTGTTCTGAATTCTTGGTAAAGTCATTAAGCACTCGTTTCGAGAGTTTATTGTCTTTTATGTCAGCTTTAAGCGCAGTGAGTAAATCTGCCAGATAAGATGTTGAGGTTATACTAACGCCTATTGGAGTATTAATTTCATGGGTCACTTCGGCTGACATACTGCCCAGTACCGCCATTTTCTCTGCGTCAAGTAAGCGCTCTTGTGCTTTGTTTAATTGAATAATAGAACTTTTTAATTCGTGATTTGTTTCGAGCAAAGTTTTTTCTGTAGTGCTTCTGCGCGCATTTTCAGTTTGTAGATTTTTTTGCTGAGTTAATAATTCACGTTGCTGCATTTCCATTTTTAACATCGAGGTACTTAATGATGATGTTTTACGTGCTACCTCTTGTTCAAGTATCAGGTTTTGTTCATCAAGCTTGTTGTTAGCCGATATAATGTTGCTTTGGGCCAGAGCGAGTTTGTCTTTATACGCCACGAGTTCATCAATTAAATTATTATAGGCGTTTTGCAGAATGTTTAATTCGTTATTTTCATAGTTAGTTACGTGTAATTTAGAAGCTTCAGGGTCATCGATATCAAATTGATTAATTTGTTCGGTTAGTGCGTTAAGTGGGTTAGTCAAAAGGCTTGAAAAAGCTAAGGAAAATAACAACACCAGTGCGGCGGTTTTCACCATGGCATTACCAATAAGAAAATAAATACCTACCTGTATTCGGTTAAAAATGACCTCATTGCTGGATAATAAGGTCACTGAGCCAACTTTAGTGGTGCGACCTGAAAACTCAAAAATTAACGGAAAGCCATGACCAAATAATCCTTCGCTACGGGAGCTAACATTAAAATACTCAGGGTTGTTAACGTCATCGCCAACTGACTCAATATAAAGCGTTTCTTCATCAGCTGTTAAGCCTAATTGGGCGATAATGAGATTGTTTTCATCAGTCACCGTGATGCCTTTAATCATGGGAATAGCCACTAATCCTTCTGCAATAGATATCGCTTGTTGGGTATTTAGTTCCCATACCGCTCGGGTTAAACTACCACTAAAGGTTTTCTCTAGGGTGAGTAATTCATTAGCAATGTGATTTTTGGTATTGATGTATTCGGCACCAATTTGTACACAAGTAACAATAAATGTCAGAACAAAATATAATGACAATACTCGTGTAAGTAACTTTCGTGACAGGCTAGTTGATTTCATTAAAGTTTTCTTTTATTTAGTCTTACTTGATTTTAGCTTTTTTAAGTTCTTTTTTAAGTTAAAGGTGAATAGGAAATTCAGCAACTTTAAGCACATAGTTTGAACTGTAGATAAGCACTACTTCTTCAGTAAATGTATCCTAATATAAAGCGAATAGCATTAATCTAGTCAAAAAACACGATAACAGCGTGCAGTAGTTGTTAATGGACAATCAATAAGTCTGATCTTTTTGGTGATAATAGTGAGAAATTATCTTCTTGATGTCACAATATTGTAATATATCTTCTTGGTGTCACAAAAATGTCATAAAGGTTAGGCAAACTAAGCGCAATTATTTTTAGCCATACTAATTCTTAAAGGTATCAACATGAAACATACTTACAACAAAATCGCTGTCGTTTTATTGTCTTCTTTATCATTGTCGGCATTTGCAGCTGATGTTGAAGTTTACGGCAAAGCAAATCTTTCACTGCAATCTTCTGATGAAGGTGAAGGGTCATTTACAGAAGTAAAAAGTAATGCGTCACGTATTGGACTTAAAGGTACACATGATCTGGGCGAAGGCTTGTCTGTTATCTATAAAGCAGAGTTTCAGGTTGACTTAGATGGTGATAGTGCAAAAGGTGATAGCATTACTGACCGTAACCAGTATGTTGGTTTAGCCGGTGGTTTTGGTGAGGTTTTATTGGGTAAAAATGACACTATGCTTAAGCAATCACAAGGCAAAGTTGATTTGTTTAGTGATTTAAATGGTGATATCAAAAGTTTATGGAAAGGTGAAAACCGCATGGCGGACACACTTTCTTATAAATCACCTAAATTTAGTGATTTTCAATTAGGTGTTACTTATATCGCTGAAGATGCTATTGACGCAGAAGATGGTGTTTCTGTTGCCATATTTTACGGTGATGCAAAATTGAAAAAATCAGCTATTTTTGCTTCTGTTGCTGTCGATTCTGACGTTAATGGTTACGACATTACCCGTGCGACTGTGCAGGGTAAAGTCTCTGGTGTTGTATTAGGCGCCATAGTGCAAAGCCAAGAAAAAATAGACGGTAGCGGTGAAATGGATGGTTTTATGGTATCGGCTAAATATAAAGTGGATAAAATAACTTTTAAAGGCCAATATCAAGCGGCTGACTTTAAAGACGGTGATGATAAATCTGGTATTACTCTAGGTGCAGATTATTCACTAGCTAAAAGCACTAAGCTATACACTTTTTATACAACTTTTGATATGGACAGTGGCGAAGACCAAGATTACTTAGCCGCGGGTATCGAATATAAGTTTTAACTATGGTTGTTGTTTATACCTTAATGATAAAAAGCCGCTTTGTGTGGCTTTTTTCTTGCCTAATGGTTTGGTATCGATGATCATAACAACAATAACAAGTAGATTAATTTTGCTAAGGGCTTAATAAATTAACCCAAGGGTAATAATTCTATCGTTGTCATGAAACTGTCACAATAATTTATCACAATGTTTGCTACACGATTAAGTGACTAGGAAGGATACATGAGTAGACAGATTTTGGTTGTTGAAGACGAAGCGGCAATAAGAGAAATGATCATCTTTGTTTTGGAGCAAAATGGTTTTAATACCATTGAGGCTGAAACGATAGAGCAAGCACAAGCTAAAATTAAAGAACCTTATCCTGATTTAATTTTACTGGATTGGATGTTACCAGGGGGCACAGGTGTAAAGTTAGCCAAATCATTAAAACAAAATGAATATACCCGTACCATTCCAATTATTATGCTAACCGCTAGAGCAGACGAAGACGATAAAGTTAAAGGCTTTGAAGCCGGCATTGATGACTACGTAACTAAACCTTTCTCACCGAAAGAATTAATTGCTCGCATTAAAGCGGTTATTCGCCGCGTCGCGCCCACTGCGTTAGAAGAGACCATTGATTTTCACGGCATTACCTTAGACCCAGTAGCGCATCGAGTGTCAATAAATAATAAAAATTTAGACCTTGGCCCAACAGAGTTTCGTTTGTTACATTTTTTCTTAACCCATACTGAACGGGTTTATAGCCGAGAACAATTACTAGACAATGTATGGGGCACAAACGTTTATGTCGAAGATAGAACGGTTGATGTCCATATTCGACGTTTACGTAAAGCTATTTCTGGTGACGGCCATGAAGATTTTATTCAGACAGTACGGGGTTCAGGTTATCGTTTTTCGGGCAAAATTCAACCCTCAGGTTAATGACTAATTTATGTTTTTTCGTATTTCAGCTAGAACGCTTTTTACGCGTGTTTTTGGCGTAATTATTGTTAGTGGTTTTGTTGGCTATTTGTTTGGTCAAACATTTCTTGCTGTCAGTATTGTCTCACTATGCCTACTTGCTTGGCATTATAATCATTTGTTTAAATTGATTAAGTGGCTGTGGCAAGGAAAATCAATAGCACCACCACAAGCGAATGGCATTTGGGGCAGAATATACGATGGTCTTTATCGCCGTATTCGCAAACAGCGCTTAAAACAGAAGCAACTCAATGAACGTATTCGAAAGTTTCGTGATGGCGCTGAAGCCTTGCCTGATGCAGCGTTAGTGCTATCAAATGAACTGATCATTTTATGGGGTAATAAAAAAGCTTCAAATTTTTTAGGGGTTCGTTGGCCCGAGGATATTGGTTTACGTATTGACAATTTGATTCGATTTCCAGAATTTTCTAAATACCTAGATGATGGCGACTACAATAGCCCTTGCTTAATTATTTCACCGATAAATAATGAGTTACAGCTTGAGCTGCGTATGATGGCTTACGGTAGTGATCAAATTTTATTATTAGCGCGTGATATCAGTAAAATACAAAGGTTAGAGGAAATGCGCCGTGATTTTGTTGCTAATGTATCCCATGAGCTAAAAACGCCTCTAACAGTGGTACGCGGTTATGTTGAAATGGTGCAAGCCAGTGAAACTGCGCTGGACCCACATTGGAAAAAAGCCTTTACCACAATAGAATCACAAGTGTCACGAATGGATAGGCTAGTTGAACAACTTTTAGTGCTATCACGAATCGAGCATAATGTTGACGCAGATAATCATCAAGAAGTTAATTTTTCGCGCTTAGTCATAACAATAATTGAAGAGGTGCAGTGGTTAAATCAAGATAAAAACCATAAAATTAACCATGACATTGCGCCAAATATAAGTATTAATGGCAATGAACAAGAGTTAAAAAGCGCCTGCTTGAATTTAATTTCAAATGCTATTGCCTATACACCGCCTAATGGCATTATTGATATAAAGCTTCGTAATGACGGCAATAAAATACGCTTTAGTGTTAAAGATAATGGTCCCGGCATTAAACCTGAGCATGTTAATCGTTTAACTGAACGCTTTTTCCGTGTTGATAAGTCTCGCTCACGTAATACCGGTGGCTCTGGGCTAGGTTTGGCGATAGTTAAACATGTGCTGAATCACCATCACGGTGAGCTTTCAATTGAAAGTGAGTGGCATCAAGGCAGCGAATTTATTATCTATTTCAGTCCTGAAATAACTAAATAATTCGCTTGTTAATCTGTCTAGCCGCATGACTAAACCTCATTGTCGGGTTATTTTTCTATCTTAAGATTCAAATAACGCATCTAAGAATAATAAAAGCCATTTGCAATGTATTTTACCTTCATTGTCTGTTTAGTTTTGGCTATCAAATCTATCATTTAGCACTTAGCAAGGTTAAAACGCTATATGTTTTGTGCCTATACACTTGTTCAGCAAGTCAGTTTTAAACATAAAGTTCACTAGGGTTTTGGTCTTTGTACTTTAAAGTAAAATGCTTAACCTGGTACTCAAAAGCCTAGCCTTCTACAAATAAACTTAAAACTGACAGCTATCTTTAAAACCTGATGGACTAAAGTCCACCCTACAAAGGGCTTGCCGGTGATAATCTAGCCTGGGTGATTGTTTTGCTTTTAACTGAAAGTTATTTTAAAACCGGGTGGACTAAAGTCCACCCTACAAAGGGCTTGCCGGTGATAATCTAGCCTGGGTAATTGTTTTTTTTTAACTGAAAGTTATTTTTAAAACCGGGTGGACTAAAGTTCACCCTACAAAAGGTTTGTCGGTGATAATCTAGCTTGGGTGATTGTTTTGCTTTTAACTGAAAGCTGACAGCTATTGCTTTTCAACTGACAGATTTTTTAGGCTTGTCATACAAGTGTCACAAACTTTACTTATTATTGTCATATTCACTTTCTATAGTGTTGTCAAATTAATTATATTTCTCATCGGAGAGTTACATGAGTTTAAAAAGTACATTAGGCGTTATTGGTTTATCAAGTCTTATCAATTTTTCTGCATTTGCAGTTGATAATGATTTACCAATCTATAATAAAGTCAGTGGTGTTTCAGGCAATGTTTCGTCTGTTGGTTCAGATACCTTAGCGAATATGATGACATTCTGGGCGGAAGAGTTTAAACGCATATATCCTAATGTTAATGTGCAAATACAAGCGGCAGGTTCATCTACAGCGCCACCGGCATTAACGGAAGCAACATCTAACCTTGGCCCAATGAGCCGTAAGATGAAGTCAAGTGAAATTGAAGCGTTTCAAAAGCGTTATGGTTACAAACCAACGGCTGTTAGAGTCGCTATTGATGCTTTAGCTGTGTTTGTTCACAAAGACAACCCGATAAAGGGTCTTCGCATAGATCAGGTTGACGCTATTTTTTCAAATAACCGTAAATGTCGGGCTTTAAAAGATGTTGAACGCTGGGGAGACCTAGGGCTAACAGGTGATTGGAGCGCTAAGGATATACAATTGTACGGTCGTAACTCAGTGTCAGGTACTTACGGTTACTTTAAAAAAGAAGCGCTATGTAAAGGAGACTTTAAAAATAGTGTTAACGAACAGCCGGGCTCAGCATCAGTTGTACAATCGGTTTCTGCCTCATTAAACGGTATTGGTTATTCAGGCATTGGCTATAAAACCTCGGGCGTTCGCGCATTGCCATTGTCTAGAAAAGGCGAAAACTTTATCGAAGCTAATATGGAAAATGCCATTTCTAAAGAGTATCCATTATCACGCTTTCTCTATGTTTACGTTAATAAGCACCCGATCAAACCTTTAGCACCTATGGAAGCTGAATTTTTGAAAATGGTATTGTCAAAATCAGGTCAAAGCATTGTAGAAAAAGATGGATATATTCCATTACCCGCCTCAGTTGCTGCAAGAGAATTTAAAAAGTTAGGCTTATAAAAAACTAGCGTATAGAAGTTTAGCAAATAGAAGCTTAGCAAATAAAAAAGTCCGCAATCAGCAATGAGTGCGGACTTTTTATATTCAGGACGAAGGGTATGCTGCGATCACATGGATGTGAAAGAGCAGCGATATTCAGGACGAAGGGTATGCTGCGATCACATGGATGTGAAAGAGCAGCGATATTCAGGACGAAGGGTATGCTGCGATCACATGGATGTGAAAGAGCAGCGATATTCAGGACGAAGGGTATGTTGCGATCACATGGATGTGAAAGAGCAGCGATATTCAGGACGAAGGGTATGCTGCGATCACATGGATGTGAAAGAGCAGCGATGTTCAGGATGAAGGGTATAGCGGGTGAATGGATGCACAGGAGCGTGTATGTTCAGGACGAAAGAGAATTTTTTGTTCCAGACAAAACTAAGTGTCAACATCCATGTTGGCAATACTGCGATGACATTGCCGTTCTTTGCCATCTTGGTCATTGCTCTATGTAATATGCTACGAACTTATCTTTAGATAAGAACATAGCACCAGGGTATTAATAGAGACCTTAAGTCGATATGAAAAAGTAATAATATTTTCATAAAACAATATAAAAAAGTATAAAAAAAAACTAAGGCATTGCTAGCGTGTTGGGTAATAGTTAGTTTTTTAGCGAGAAATATCTACCATCAAGTCATCAGCGAGGTTTTCAAGCGCATCAATCATAGAGTCGATAGTTTTTTTATTAGTCGACAGAGTGACTTTTGCTTTGAATAGTTCATGGCCGGCATGTGGTGCGCTTTCTTGTGTACTCACGAGTTTAAGTAAATTACCACCATGATGATGAATAGTAGAAGATATTTCTTGAATTATGCCGGCTCTATCGTTTGCCGTTAGTTCTAAAACAAGTAAGGTTTCAGGTACTGAGTCATTAGGTTGCACTTGTTCTATTTGCATTTTAAAGTCGGCTAAGGCGGCGAGTTCACTCGATAATGCTGCTGAACTCTCAGGTGCCACTGCGATGTCGATCACGCCGGCAAAAACGCCTGAGATGTGATGTAAACTAGACTCTTGCCAATTGGCTTTATGCTTACTGATAAGGTCAGATAATACTTTTACTATGCCAGGGCGATCCGCAGTGACGAAAGATATAATAAGATGATTCATAATAAATCCTTTGAAAAATTAGTTAAAGTTGAGCGTATTAATTAAGGTCGAGTTAGCTGTGACAGTTCTTTATTAAATTGCTTATCGTCTGCAAGATTCAGTTCAATTAAACGCCGTAATAAACTCACACTGTCAATATCAATACCCTTGCATTGCACACCAATTTCATGGCTTTCTTGATGAGCAACGGTGACTTTCATTACGATTTTGGTGCCAAAGTCATCTAATTTAAGTGATAATAAGCCCAATTTTTTTTCGAGGAATAGGCCTTTAGTCTCAGCAAAAAGTGAAGCGCCTTTTAATGATATATCATGAATATTGACATTAAATACTTGCTGCTCTATTGCTAATTCTGCCGGTATAGAAAAAAGAATACGTGTAAATTGGCGTCTATTTTGCATTGAGTTTAATTATCAAAAAGTGATTTAATCAGCATAGCCTGATTTTAATAAAAAGGCACCTTAATTAATTTATTAAGGTGCCTTTTACTTGTTGTTAACTCATTAGTTAACCTATTTTTTTATATTTTATCCGATGTGGTTCAGCGGCTGCTGGACCATAAGTTTTCTTCAACCATTCTTCGTATTCTGTATAATTTCCTTCATAGAAATTGATGTGGCCTTCATCACGATAATCTAAAATATGGGTGGCGATGCGGTCAAGGAACCAACGGTCATGGGAAATAACCATGGCACAGCCTGGAAATTCTAACAGCGCTTCTTCAAGTGCACGTAAGGTTTCAACGTCTAAATCGTTGGTCGGTTCATCGAGCAGTAATACGTTACCACCTGTTTGCACTAATTTGGCTAAATGAACACGGTTACGCTCACCACCAGATAATTCACCAATGATCTTTTGTTGATCATTACCTTTAAAGTTAAAGCGGCTAACGTAAGCACGACTTGGAATTTCAAAACTACCAATTTGTAAAATTTCATGGCCTTGAGATATTTCTTGGTATACGGTTTTACTGTTGTCCATGTCATCGCGAAATTGATCAACACTAGCAAGCTTAACGGTATCACCGAGTTCTACATTACCAGAGTCTGGCTGTTCAGCACCTGACATTATTTTAAATAAGGTTGATTTACCAGCACCGTTTGGTCCGATAATACCGACAATAGCACCTTTAGGTACGCTAAAGCTTAAGTTATCAATCAGTACTCTATCCCCAAAAGATTTGGTTAAGTTATTAACATCTAATACTTTATCGCCTAAACGAGGCCCTGGTGGGATGTACAGCTCATTTGTTTCATTACGTTTTTGATGATCTTGGTTATTAAGCTCTTCAAAGCGTGCCATACGGGCTTTGCTTTTTGATTGACGCGCTTTTGGATTTGAGCGTACCCATTCAAGTTCTTGCTTAATGGTTCTTTGCAAGGCACTTTCAGTTCTACTTTCTTGTTCTAAACGGGTGTTTTTTTGCTCTAACCATGAAGAATAGTTGCCTTCATAAGGAATACCATATCCTCTATCAAGCTCTAGTATCCAGCCAGCGACATTATCTAAGAAATATCTATCATGAGTAATAGCAACGACGGTACCAGGGTAGTCATGTAAGAATCGCTCTAACCAGGCAACAGATTCAGCATCTAAATGGTTGGTGGGCTCATCAAGTAGCAACATATCAGGTTTTTGTAATAACAAACGACAAAGTGCAACACGACGACGTTCACCACCACTAAGTACACCAATTTTTTGTTCCCAATCAGGTAAACGTAAAGCATCAGCGGCGCGCTCTAAGACGTTGTCGATATTGTGGCCATCTTGGCTATTGATAATATCTTCTAACTGCCCTTGCTCCTTTGCTAAAGCGTCAAAGTCGGCGTCAGGCTCTGCGTAGTCTGAATAGACTTGGTCTAATCGTGCTATGGCATTTTTTACTTCAGCAACAGCTTCTTCAACAATTTCACGGACGGTTTTTTCTTCGTCTAAAACTGGCTCTTGTGGCAAATAACCTATGTTAGTACCTGCAAGTGCTTTTGCTTCACCTTCAAATTCGGTATCAAGACCGGCCATAATACGCAGTAAGGTGGATTTACCTGAGCCATTGAGACCTAGCACACCAATTTTTGCACCAGGAAAGAAAGAAAGCGAGATGTCTTTTAAAATTGTGCGCTTAGGTGGAACTACCTTGGAAACGCGGTTCATCGACATGATGAATTTATCGGGTAATGGTTGTGCCATGAAAAACCTTTTTGAAACAGTGTAAGTAATGTCGCTATTCTAGGTTAATAGTGACCTTGTTGGCAATGAGGTTTTATGGGCTTGATGTCCTTAGGCTAAAAGCTATCTGTGTTTGGCACCGCAAATTAATCGCTTGGGCTTTAATGCGCTTAAGGCTTTGATGATTAGTTGATTAAATATACGTGATTTCTCCCCCGAGACTTAGCTTGATATAAAGCACTGTCAGAGCGGGCATAGAGATCTTGAAAGCAATTATCGCTGGCTTTTAACACCGAAACCCCTAAACTGATTTTTATTGATAACATAATATTTTTGTTAATGAGTATTGGTTTTTTATCTAATAAATCGCGTAATCTTTCTGCAGCTTGCAGGCTTTGAGACAGGCTGATGTTGGGTAGTAATATTGAAAACTCTTCTCCGCCTATTCTGGCAAAAATATCTTCCGCTCTGATAGTGGGAGTAATGAGTTGCGCAATTTTGATTAATACTTGATCGCCTACGGGGTGGCCATATTGATCGTTAACAGTCTTAAAGTGGTCAACATCTAACGAGATAACCGCCAGTGCTTGTTGGTGCCTTTTCGCCCGGTTGAACTCTCGATTAGCATTATCAAAAAAATAACGACGGTTGTAGATACTGGTCAATACATCGGTATTAGCCAGTTGTTCAAATTTTTCTTTCAGTTGATATAGCTCAGTGACATTGGTGGAAAAGGCTATCATAGTGCTCATATCACCTCTTAATTGGAAAGGTACTTTTGTGCTGAGGTAATGTTGCGTTTTTTTGTCAGATGACTCTAGTGTTTCGTTAATCACGACTCTTTCGTTGCGCTCAAATGCGAGTTTGTCAGTTTGCCAAAAGTAATCGGCATCGGTCCACGAAACAACATCGGTATCAAGTTTACCAATAATTTCTTCTGCAGGCAGACCAATAAGTTCTGCTACGCGCCTATTAACATATCGGTAGCGGCGTTTAGCGTCTTTCATGTAAATGTAGGCATCAATATTATTTAAAATAACGTCGAATAAATGCTTTTGATCCTGATTATCCTCTTCTAGTGATTTTTGCATGGTAATATCTGTTGATATCCCTGAAAGACCAATAATTTCGCCGAACTCATTGAATATAGGATTTTTAATGGTTTTATAGGTGTGCACTTTACCGGTAGATTTAATGAGATTACTTTCTTCAAAAACTAACGAAACTTTATCAAAAATAACCTTACGATCGTTTTTAAGCAATTCATCAAGCAGATTTAAATCAAAAAAGTGGCTATCATCTTTACCTATAATATCTTGAACAGAGGTTTGAAATAACGCGGCAACATCGGCATTAACATAGGTGTATTTACCGGATAAATCTTTGCAATAAGCATAGGAGCCAATATTATCCAGCACACTAGTCATTGCATGCACTTGTTGCAATAAAGCGGCTATATTGTTTTTATCGGCCATACGTACATCCCATCACTGTTATTTTGCTTAATATCAGAATATCCCTCTGAGACTTAATTTACAGGTTTTTATAACAATCAGTAACTTATTATGAAAAAAAATTTGCATTATAAGTGCTTAAAACAGGCATTTAATATCTGCTTTATGGCGTTAGATTAAAATTTTTCAGCTGTATCGTATTCAAATATCGATTAAACTTTAGTCACTTATACACGGATATGGTTTTTTATCTGCTTTTTTAGTCTTATTTAAGCGCTATGATGAGTAGGCAGCATTTGAGAGCTTTGCTGAAAAACGTCATGCATGGGCAAAACACAAAGCGGGCTGTTCGATGTTATCTTGTAGCTGTTAAGTTTCTATAGCGATTAATAAGGTGGGTATTATTACTTGATGTTGTCTTGATTTTTTCGACGATATTGCTCCGCAATGACCTTGATGATATCGCGCCAAGTAATAACACCAATAGCACATTTATTTTCATCGACAACAGGCAGGCAAGATATTTTGTGATCATGAAATAGCAATATTGCTTCAGACAAGCTGACATCTTCTGTGGTGGTGATCAGCTCTCGAGCCATGATTAAATGCACTTTTTTATTCAATATAAAACTATCTTGTGGAGTTTCTTTACGCGTACCTATCGTAGGGCTTAAGTTTTTCCATAAATCACGGTCGGTAATAATGCCAGTTAAGGTGGTTTTATCTTTGATCAAAATATGATGTATATTATGTTGATCAAACAATTTTTTAGCACTCTCTAAGCTGTCATCTAACTCTAACGTTATCAAATTACGTTGCATTATTTTATTAATATTCATGTTGTTATCTTTTTCCTTCTGCTTAATACACGGTGACTTTAATAGGTCTGGTTATTTCATTGATAACATTTAATAAGTCATAACATAACTAAAAACCAGCAAGTTGTCGCTGTTATTTTTAATGGTTGTGTGAGATAAAAAACAACTTGTCACAAAACTGTCATGTTGCTGTCTTACAATAGCCGCAGTTATAAAAATTATCATAGTTGAAGGTGTTTTTAAGTGGCCATTGCTTCTAAATCAGCAAACTATCGCAAGGTGAAAAATTCATTAGCAAAATGGATGATTACCTTAGGCGGTATCAGTGTTTTATTTACGCTAGTATTAATATTCATGTATTTACTTTACGTAATTAAACCTATCTTTGAATCTGCAAAAGTTGATGTAACAGCAAAATTTGTTATCAACGAAGAATATAAAGTGCTAGCAACAGGCGTTGATGAATTAAAAGAAGTTGCCTATAGCATTACTGAACAAGGCAAGATTAACTTTTATCAATTAGTTGATGGTGACGGGCATAAAGCCGGTGACAAAATACTTTCTCAACAATTGGTTGCTGATGGCGAAAGCCTAACGCAGCTGATTAATGTGGGTCAAAAGCAAAAGCTATTAATTGACAGTGCTGGTAATGTTCAGCTTATTGTCCCCAGTTTTACGGCTAATTTTACCAGTGGTAAAAGGGTCATTATTCCTAGTATTCGTTATCCGTTAGGTAAAGAATATTTACCCATTGATGAAAATAATGCAGCAATTACCAAGCTGTCGTTTGCTATGGATGATGAAAAAGCAATTTTCGTTGCTTTTACCCAAGATAAGCGCCTGATTAAAACTACTTTGTTAGCTGAAGATGACTTTAATTACGATACGGCGTATGACGTGCAATATCAAGAAATTGACTATGAGGCAAAGCAGGTTAATGATATTTTGGTATCGTCAGGTTTGTCTATGGCGTTTATTCGCCAAAATGATCAAGTTGCTGTGTTTTCATTAGATTATGAACCCGAGTTAAAAGCGACCATTATTCCACAACTGGCACAAAATAAATCAACACCTAATCATATTACCACTATGGCCTTATTATCAGGTGGTAGCTCAATTTTATTGGGTGATGACAATGGTTCAGTCAGTCAATGGTTCGAAGTTGCAACAGACGAAGGGCGTGAGTTTAAAGAAATTCGTCGTTTCAAAGTGAGTGACAATGAACCGATAACAGGCATATATACCGAGCAATATCGTAAAAGTTTTTATACCGAAACACCGTCAGGTGAAATGGGCATGTTTTATACCACCAGCGAAGCAGATTTATGGCGTGGTAATTTACACCAAGGTAATGCTCAAGCGCTTTCTATTGCCCCTCGTGCCGATGGTTTAGTGGTGTTTTCGAACAACGAATTGGCTATTTTCTCTGTCAAAAATGAGCACCCAGAAGTTACTTGGCAAGCACTTTGGCAAGAAGTTTGGTATGAAAGTTATCCTGAACCTGAGTTTATTTGGCAATCTACGTCTGGCTCTGATGATTTTGAAGCAAAATTTTCTTTGGTGCCTATTTCGTTTGGTACCATTAAAGCCGCATCATACGCTATGATGTTTGCCGTACCTATTGCCTTAACTGCCGCCATTTATACGGCTTACTTTATGACCCCAGGTATGCGCAGAAAAGTTAAACCGACCATTGAGATGATGGAAGCCTTGCCAACCGTCATTTTAGGTTTCTTGGCTGGACTTTGGTTAGCACCTATTATTGAAATTTACTTACCGGCTATCTGCTTATTGCTGGTTTTTATTCCATCCTCAGTGTTTATTACCGCTTTCTCATGGCACAAATTACCTCGAAAATATAAAACACTTGTTCCTGAAACATGGGCACCTATTATTTTAATACCGGCTATTTTACTGGCGGCTTATGCGGCATTCGCGTTATCTCCTGTGCTTGAATTACACTTGTTTGGTGGTGATGTTCGACAATATATTACTAATGATTTAGGCATTAGTTTTGACCAACGAAATGCTTTAGTTGTTGGTATTGCCATGGGATTTGCGGTTATTCCTACGATATTCTCTATGGCTGAAGATGCTATTTTTAGTGTACCTAGGCATTTAACCAGTGGTTCTTTGGCATTAGGCGCCACACAATGGCAAACCTTAATTAAAGTGGTGTTACTGACCGCCAGCCCAGGCATATTCTCTGCCGTTATGATGGGGCTTGGCCGTGCGGTGGGAGAAACCATGATTGTGTTAATGGCAACCGGTAATACCCCGATTCTTGATTGGAGTATTTTCCAAGGCATGAGAACACTTGCAGCAAATATAGCGGTTGAAATGCCAGAATCGGAAGTGGGTAGTTCTCATTATCGTATTCTGTTCTTGGCCGCATTTGTTTTATTTGTATTTACGTTTGTAGTCAATACGCTAGCTGAATTTGTACGTCAGCGTTTGCGTGAAAAATATAGCTCATTGTAAGGAAGGCGACATAGCATGAATAATTGGTTTAAGTCTGGCTCTCCTTGGGTGTGGTTGTCAGCAGGTGGTGTTAGCATCAGCCTGATATCGGTTTTAGGTTTACTGGGGTTAATCGCCTGGCGCGGTTTAAGTTATTTTTGGCCAGCAGATATTTATCAGTTTGAAATGACTAATAAGCAAGGTGAAAATTTAACGGTTATTGGTGAAATTTACGAAAGAGAAAGTATACCTGCATCGCAGTTGGTACATCTAAATCTCAATATTGACGAGTCAGCTGAAACTATTGAGCGACTATTAATTAAAACCGGTAACCGTGAATTAGTCAGTTTAGACTTTCGATGGATTTTAGTACCGCAAATTAATAACACCTCTTTACCTGCAGATTTAGTGGTTATTGAGCGTCGCACCAATGGTAATTTCTATGGTTTTATCGAGGAAGTTATTCTAGATGGTCAGGTGGTAGAGCAAAATGAAATGTTACAGCTCGTTGAGCGAGTTAGTGACTTTCAAGCTGAAATGGAAGACCTACAAAAGTCTGATATTGGCGCCATTAACTATCAAATTGAACGTACGCGTTTAAAAGAGCGCAAGCATATACTTGATGACACGCTTACTCCGCAATTGCAGCAAGAGTTTAAAGATAAAGTGGTGGGCTTAAAGGCTGATTATAGTGTGCTAGAAGAGCAGTTGATGGCTTTACGTGAGAAAATATCCCGTGACCAAATTGTTGTGCGCGCTATGGATGGACAAAAAGTTACCATTAACTTTGAAGATGTATTACAGGTTACCTTTAATAATAAACTCAACGTGTTTGAAAAGCTGAAAATGTTTTTTAGTCAAATTGGGGCCTTTGTTAGCGAAGATCCGCGTGAAGCGAACACAGAAGGTGGTGTATTTCCTGCGATATTCGGTACGGTATTAATGGTGCTGTTAATGACAGTGATTGTTTCGCCATTGGGCGTTGTTGCCGCCATTTATTTGCATGAATACGCCGGTAACAATGCGCTCACAAAACTACTACGCATTGCCGTCATTAACCTGGCAGGTGTGCCCTCTATTGTTTATGGGGTATTTGGTTTAGGTTTCTTTGTCTATATGGTGGGGGGGAGTTTAGATGATTTGTTTTATGCTGAAACACTGCCTAGCCCGACGTTTGGTACGCCAGGCGTTATGTGGTCAGCGCTTACCTTGGCTATTTTAACCTTACCTGTAGTTATCGTTTCAACTGAGGAAGGCTTATCGCGTATTCCTTCTGCTATGCGACACGGTAGCTTAGCTTTAGGCGCGACTAAAGCTGAAACCTTATGGCGTATTATTTTACCTATTGCGAGTCCGGCGATTATGACCGGCATTATTTTAGCCATAGCACGTGCGGCAGGTGAAGTTGCGCCATTGATGTTAGTTGGCGTGGTGAAAATGGCGCCAAACTTACCCCTGGATGGTAACTTCCCGTTTTTACATTTAGACCGTAAATTTATGCACTTAGGTTTTCACATTTATGACGTTGGCTTTCAAAGCCCCAATGTTGAAGCGGCCAGACCTTTGGTTTATGCCACCGCATTATTATTAGTGAGTATTATTGTTGCTTTGAATATAACCGCGGTCTCGATTCGTAATCGTTTGCGGGAAAAATATCGTATGTTAGATCAATAAGCTCAGACGATAAAAGCAAGCAATTTAAAAAATTAAAAGATGCACGGGAAGTAATTCCTATCTATTGAACAAGATTTAAAGAGAATACTATGATTTCTGTTACCCCAAAAAAATTATCAGAACACAGGGTTAAGCTAGATCTTAATAACCTGTCGCCAGAGCAAGTAGCGTTAGAAATTAAGAACCTAGACTTATATTATGGTAACAAGCAGGCATTGCAAAATATTTCAATGTCGATTCCTAAGGGGCAAGTCACTGCTTTTATCGGACCCAGTGGTTGTGGCAAGTCAACCTTGTTGCGTTGCATCAACCGGATGAATGATTTAGTCGATATTTGTAAGATAACAGGTGAAATAAACCTTAATGGTGAGAATATTTACGATCGCCATACCGATGTGGCGGCTTTGCGTCGTAAAGTAGGTATGGTATTTCAACGGCCAAACCCTTTCCCTAAATCTATCTATGAAAATGTTGTTTATGGTTTGCGTATCACCGGGGTCAACAACCGCCGTGTGCTAGACGAAGCGGTAGAAAAAGCCTTGCGTAGTGCGGCGTTGTGGAATGAGGTTAAAGATAGGTTACATGAGAGTGCTTTGGGGCTTTCGGGTGGTCAGCAACAACGTCTAGTGATTGCGCGCGCTATTGCTATTGAACCTGAAGTGTTATTATTAGATGAACCAACATCAGCTTTGGATCCTATTTCAACCTTAACCATTGAAGAATTGATCAATGATTTAAAGAAACAGTTTACTGTGGTTATTGTTACTCATAATATGCAACAAGCGGCGCGTGTGTCAGATCAAACTGCCTTTATGTATATGGGTGACCTTATTGAGTATAGTGACACCAATACGTTGTTTACGACGCCAGCAAAGAAGAAAACAGAAGATTATATTACTGGCCGTTACGGTTAAATAAAATTGACGATAAACAGAGGGTTATACCGTGGATAATTTAAATATTGGTCGTCATATTTCTGGCCAGTTTAACGAAGACTTAGAACGTATTATGAATCATGTTATGCATATGGGTGGCTTGGTTGAAAAACAGCTAGCTGATGCACTAACATCGGTTTGTGATGCGGATGAAGCGCTAGCGAAAAAAGTGCTCAGCAACGACTATTTGATTAATAACGCCGAAGTGACTATTGATGATGAGTGTACGCGCATCATTGCCAAGCGTCAGCCAGCCGCTGGCGATTTACGTCTAGTGATGGCGATTGTAAAAACCATTACTGATTTAGAGCGTATTGGCGATGAAGCAGGTAAAATTGCTAATGTCACCTTAGAAAGTTTATCAGGTAAGCATAAAGACTTATTATCCAATTTGGATAATTTGGGACGTCATGTGTTAACTTTTTTACAAGCCACTTTGGATGCGTTTACCCGCATGGACGTTGAAGCCGCGATTAAAGTACATAAAAACGATGATAAAATTGATCGCGAATATGAAGCCTTAATGCGCCAACTTATGACTTATATGATGGAAGACCCACGTTCAATTCCACAAGTGATGAGCGTTATTTGGTCAGCCCGAGCGTTAGAGCGTATTGGTGATCGTTGTCAAAATATTTGTGAATACATTATTTATTTTGTCAAAGGTAAATCCGTTCGTCATACCACACCTGAAGATTTCGACTCCTTATCTTAAATCCTCATCTTAAATTAATGTATTTAGTCATAGACATTATTAGCTATTTTATGGCTAATAATGTCTATGATTTTAATTGCACTGATAAACAATAATCATGCGATAAACAGCCGCTGTCTTGTGATAAAACCTTTGAATTCACTTTCAAATGCTTTAATATCCGCTTCGAATAAAAAACAAAGAGCTTAAGCTCCTGGAAATTAATTATGGCCAGAAACTCAATTATTGGCATATTTGCAAAGTCGCCAATTAAACCCTTAGAAAAACATATCCGAATAGTACACAAGTGTTGTAGTCAACTTGTGCCTTTTTTCGCGGCAGTGACCGAAGAAGATTGGAGCAGTGCAGGAAAAATTCGTAAGAAAATTTCTAAATTGGAATGTGATGCTGACGATTTAAAACGTCAAATTCGCTTAGAACTTCCAGGCGGTTTATTTATGCCCGTCGATCGTGCTGATTTACTAGAGTTATTATCTCAACAAGATAAAATTGCCAATCGTGCAAAGGATATTGCCGGACGTATCTTTGGCCGAAAATTAACCATTCCTACCGAATTACAAGCGCAGTTTATTGCTTATGTAGCGCGTAGTATCGACGCAGCTGAAAAAGCCGCAGATGCAATAAATGAACTGGATGACTTATTAGAAACGGGATTTCGTGGTCGTGAAGTTGAGTTGGTCACTAAAATGATCAGTCAACTTGATGAAATTGAAGATGACACAGATGGTATGCAAATTAAATTACGTAAAGATTTATTAAATATTGAAAAAGATTTAAATTGCATAGATGTGATGTTTTTATATCAAATCATTGATTGGGTTGGCGACTTAGCTGATCTTGCCGAACGTGTTGGCGCACGTTTAGAAATTCTTTTAGCTAGAAAATAAGGCTGACTTATGGAAATTTTACTCTCACATGGCTCTACGTTAGTCATGATCGCCGCTGCTGTCGGCTTTTTTATGGCATGGGGCATAGGTGCAAACGATGTTGCTAATGCCATGGGAACATCAGTTGGTTCAAAAGCATTAACCATTAAGCAAGCGATTATTATTGCCATGATTTTCGAATTTGCTGGTGCATATTTAGCGGGTGGTGAAGTTACATCAACGATCCGTAAGGGCATTATTGACCCCGCGTTATTTGTCGATATCCCTGAATTATTAGTCTTTGGTATGATCTCTGCCTTATTAGCTGCGGCAACTTGGTTGTTAGTGGCGTCTGTTTTAGGTTGGCCGGTGTCTACTACTCACTCAATTGTTGGTGCTATTATTGGCTTTGCTGCCATCGGCATAAGCCCTGATACAGTCGCTTGGGGTAAAGTAGGCGGCATTGTGGGTAGTTGGGTTGTTACACCCTTGATCTCAGGTGTTATTGCTTTTATTATTTTTAATAGTGCACAAAAACTCATTTTTGATACCGACAAACCATTAGAACAAGCAAAACGTTATGTGCCGTTTTACATGTTTTTAGCGGGTTTTGTTTTATCGTTAGTGACCATTAAAAAAGGTTTAAAACATATAGGTTTAGAGAATATAAACTTAGGTTTTTATAACTTTGAAATTGCCGGCGCTGGTGGCTATTACTTAGCGATTATTGTCGCTGCTATTGTTGCTATTATTGGTAAGTTTTTTATCACCCGTCTTAAGTTTGATGAAAAAGCAGATAAAACTACACATTACGCTAATGTTGAAAAAGTATTTGCTGTCTTGATGATAGTCACCGCTTGTTGTATGGCGTTTGCTCATGGTTCAAATGACGTTGCCAATGCCATTGGGCCATTAGCTGCTGTGGTTAGTATTGTCGATAACGGTGGTGAAATTGCCAAGAAAGCTTCACTAGTTTGGTGGATTTTACCACTGGGTGGTTTAGGTATTGTTGCCGGCCTTGCCTTGTTTGGTCATCGTGTTATGGCCACTATTGGTACCGGCATTACTCACTTAACACCGAGTCGAGGTTTTGCCGCTGAGTTAGCCGCTGCATGTACAGTCGTTATTGCTTCAGGTGCAGGCTTGCCTATTTCAACCACACAAACATTAGTGGGTGCGGTGCTAGGGGTAGGAATGGCGCGTGGTATTGCTGCGATTAATTTAGGTGTCGTGCGTAATATTGTTATCTCTTGGGTCATTACTTTACCCATAGGTGCAGGCCTTTCAATTATCTTCTTCTGGATAATGAAAGGTATATTTAGCTAATAGGCTAAGTATGCAAACGTAAATCAAGCCAGCAATTATGCTGGCTTTTTTATGTTCAGCCTGTTCCTAGCCATCCCTAGCTCCATGGCATTAGTACTTACATGTACATCGATGTGAAAGCAGGTTGATGTTCAGGTCCTTCAGCTATGCTCTTTTTTGTGGCATTTTTTGTGTCATTAGCACTGCTCGGTAATTGCTCTGGAATTACTGCATTGACTTAGCTGCTTGTAATAACATCTTCGTCAATGTGCAAAAGTGATGAAGTGGGTGAGATAATAGGATTGCTACGAGTTGAGATAATGGCATGACTGCTGTTTTTTTATGCTAATGAAAGTAATTATCAATACAAGTCAATAAAATGGCTTGCGAGCGAGTTTAATTCCCGATACTATGTCGCCTCTTTCGAAGTGAATACTATGTTTATCTGGTTTATTCATTTAAAGACAGTGCCTTGATAGCTCAGTCGGTAGAGCAGAGGATTGAAAATCCTCGTGTCCCTGGTTCGATTCCGGGTCAAGGCACCATATTTAACTTTAACACCCTTCAGTAAAAACTATTTTTCCTATATAATACAACGTCATTAGCCCAACTCAGGGTTGATGACGGTTATTAACAGTTTATTAAAACCACACTTTTTAGTAACATCAGTAGTAACACCAGCGCAATGTTACTAAAGGTAGTGTTACTAAAATGGCTAGAATAACTAATCCGCTTACCAATACCGAAGTAAAACAAGCTAAACCTAAAGACAAAGAATATAACCTTGCTGATGGCAATGGCTTAATGCTGCGCGTAAAGCCCAATGGCTCAAAGCTATGGCTTTTTAATTACTTTCGCCCCTTTACTAAAAAAAGAGCTAACTTAAGTTTTGGCTCATATCCTGATTTATCGTTATCTGATGCTCGGTTAAAACGACAAGCGTCAAGAGAGCTAATCGCTAAAGATATTGACCCTAAAACCCAAAAAGAAAAAGAGCACACCACAAAACGCAAAGAGCTTAACAATACCTTTGAAAAAATTGCTTTGGCTTGGTTCGAGCTTTATAAGAAAAAAGTAAAAGAAAAAACCGCTTTTAATACATGGAGCGCATTAGAAAATTATATTCTTCCCCACATTGGTAAAAAACCTATTGCTGAAATTGAAGCTTTTTATGTGATTGAAATTATTCAACTGTTAGCTAAAAGTGGTAAATCAGAAGTGGTTAAAAAGCTATGTCAAAAGCTTAATAAAATAATGACCTTTGCGGTTAATACGGGGCTAACAAACGCCAACCCCTTGCTGGGTATTAAAGATGCCTTTTCTGCTCCTGCCGTTGTTAACCTGCCAGCATTAAAGCCCCAAGAATTGCCAAGTTTAATGAAAACGATTACTGCGGCTAATCTAAAAATTCAAACTAGACTGTTAATTGAGTGGCAGTTACATACCATGTGTAGACCAGGCGAGGCGGCTGGCGCAATGTGGCAAGAAATAGACCTTGAAAAAAAGTTATGGAATATACCAGCCGAACGGATGAAAAAGAGCAAGCCACATACGATACCGCTTTCTGATTATGCTTTATCTATTATGGAAAAGATAAAACCGTTTAGTCACCATAAAGAATATGTATTCCCAAACCATGTAAATTCAAAAGACCATATCAATAAAGAAGCGGTAAATAACGCATTAAAGCGCATGGGGTACAAAAATAAACTCGTTGCTCATGGCTTTAGAACTATCGCCAGTTCAACGCTAAACGAGCAGGGTTTTGATCCTGATGTTATCGAAGCCGCCTTGTCACACGTAGATAAAAACGAAGTGCGTAGAACTTATAACCGTACAGATTATTTAGAGCGTAGACGAGTAATGATGGCTTGGTGGTCTGATCATATTGAACAGGCATCATTAGGAAATATTAATAATTCAAAAATTTTAAAGGTTGTAGGGATACATGAGTAAATTATTTAAATTTAAGGAATGGCTTTCTCTTGATGATGCTTGTAAAAGATTAAGTACCGTTCTTGAGGAAGAAGTCAGTGTTCATGACCTTATTCAACTGGTAATTGACAATAGAATAAGCATATCTTGGTATTTTAAAAGCAATCAATACATAAAAGCTGTAGAGGTTGTAATGGATAATGTTTATGTAGTGGATCCTTTAAAAGGCGAAGAATTTCTATCAGCTAATGCCCCTATTCCTGATATTACCAACCAAATGGCTAGAGTACCAAAAGGCGAATATTTTAGAGTTTTTATAGATGATGAACTTCGTATGTGGGAAAGCAATTTATACTCATCATACAGAACATTTAGTAGTCCAAAACGGTTAGAAGGAGCATACAAAGTTCGTATTGACTCAGGCGGAATAAAGGGTGTTTTGGAGAGCTTCTTATTTAAAGCAGAGCTTGATTTTGACGAATACATATTTACAGGAATTATTGTTGAAGATGATGAAGGGACTCTATATAAGTTAGTATACGAAGACTATAATCGTTTTAATGAAGTTAATGGATTAAATGATCTCGATGATTTTAATAGAGTCGAATTCGAAATGGCTAAATGGGAGCGCCCACCATATCCAATACGGCTAATTCCAAAATTAATAGACTTAGTTATATTAAGAAAAGATCTTGATAAGTTCGAAGATGAATTAACAGAGCCTAAACCAATCACAGAGCCTAGAACTCCTACACAAATTTTGACAGTGTCTCTTGGTATAATGACAGAATTGTTAGCTAAAAAAACAAGTCAAATTAATAAAAATAAAAAGCTAAATTTCAGCCAGCTTTCTAAAGAAATAGAACAAGAAGCGGCAACTTTAGGAATAGAGTTAAATGAAATATCAAACCTACAACGCGACTTATCTCAAGCGCACAAAATAATTCAAAAACTAAAAAAATAAATCATGGCCAGCCAAGCAGTTTTTTGGCTGGCCACCATTCCCAATAGGTTTATTAATATTCTATAACAACTCAAACAACACAGAGAGTTTTTATGAATACATATCAAGTTAAACAGCAGCCACGAATTTTGCGCCGCCCTGAAGTTCTAGAACTTACAGGTTGGTCAAAAAGCACTTTATACAATCGTATAGAAGCCCAGCATTTCATAAAACCCATATCACTAGGACTACGAAGTATTGGATTCGTATCAAGTGAAGTCAATGCGGTTTTAAACGCAATGATTCAAGAAAAATCACCTGAGCAAATTAAGCAGCTTGTTCAAGAGTTAATCAACCAACGCACCAAAGCGGCATAAGGGGTAATATGGAAAATTTATTATTTACCGCCCCTGATGGCGCTTTACCAGAGATCACTAGTCCAGCTTATGAATTATTATCAATTCTTGATGATGAACATAAGCACGCAAGAGATCACCTTTGTACTGAGCTTGGTGGAGGCTTTAGAGCGTATCTACAGCAGTTAACAGGTGAGTATTACCAACATTGGCTAATTCATACTGAACAAGGCGAGTACAAAGGGAAAAAACAAACATTTTACTGGCTAGATTACAGGCACTTTTCTTGTGACTGGGAGCAAGATAAAGACGCTCGAACCATTGCCCGAAAGCAATATAAAGACAGATCGTATTACGGTACTAAAAGCGCAGTTAAACGCATGGAACAAGCAAGACAAGAAAAAGCCGAAGCTGATAAGGAATATCACCAGCGTATAGCAAGTAAAAAGCCCACTGAGGATTAACAAAGTAGGCTTTCCTTTGAACTGGCTAGTGGATGAAGTTTTGCGGCTAAGCCACTAGCTAATAACAAGAGTATAACTGAGAAATTAAGTTAGTGATTACATACTTGCTATATATCGTGGATATTCACTTGTTCTTTATTGGTCACTATTTATAGGTTTTTTACCCTCTAAATTAATACCACTTAAGAAACAGACCATATATAGACCATATAATAACAGGTAAGTAATGACTAACTACGAGCTAGGTAATTAATAATATCCTTTAGCATTATCTTAGTTAGTAAACTATCTAATGGCATATATAACCAAAGACAAAGCAATAACAGTAAACGGCAATACTTGGTGGGTAAACTCACAAGGAAGTGGATTAATTGCGCACTCCATAAAAGCAATGATTAACCAGATTGATGCGATGTTAAGTCACCATAGCAAAATACACATAATACGCTTTGATCTTCGAGTTTATGAATACACCGAAAATAACGGCATTATTACGGCATTTAATCGCAGATTACATAAATGGTCAAAACGTAAGTACAACTTAAAGCGTGTCGGTTTTGTGTGGTGTAGAGAGCTAGAAACAGCTAAACAACAGCACTATCACTATACGTTAATGATTGATGGTCACAAGGTTAACTATCCTTATGAAGTAACGAACAAGGTTAAAGAGATATGGCGGCAATTAGACGGTTCAGAATACTTTCCTGACAACTGCTATTACAATGTAAAGCGAGATGACTATGAGTCGATACAGAGCGCTATCTGGCGAATATCTTACTTAGCTAAAGCAAGGGGTAAAGGTTACAAGCCTGATCAGACTAAAAACTATGGCACTAGTCGGATAAAGCTAAACGATAGGCAATAAAAAAGCACCAATGAATGGTGCTTAATTTTTTACTCATTACTTGAATGTAAGAGTATTAAACAGATTAGCTTACTGTTTTTTAAATCTACGTGATGCTAAACCCATAAGTCCTAATGCGAAGATGGCAAGGGTAGAAGGTTCTGGAACTTCTGCTGCTTTATAAGCCAAGTTATCAAAAGCATTAAATGTACCAATGCTATTATCTAGTGTAATAGAAGCAGATACCGTAACAGAATTAAAAATTGTATTTCCTGTGGCGATAACACCGAAGAAACCTATATAAGGGTTATTTCCAGAAGACATAGCATCAAATGTAACTCCATCAATTGTAATCAAACTTATTTCATCGCCAAAGTCGTAATTAAATGTATCCCAACCAAATGCCATAGCATACTCAGGAAGAGTTATAGTCAATGAAGAATTATTATTGTAACCATTTAAATTTAAGAAAGATGTGTTATCGATTCCAGTACCTGAACCATTTTCCCCAGTAATAGCATCAAATGTTACGAATCTGTAGCCAGAATCCGAATAATTCAATGTATTTAACGTTGTGTTCGAATTATCTAAATTAACGTCAGTTTGGATTGAATTAAAGTTCTCTTCAAAAGTAGGAACTCCAACAGCAGATAACCAATCAGCTCTATCTGTGTAAACAATCAATCCAGCATTAGCAAAACCACTCACAAATAAAACCAAACCAGCCAAAGCCGCTCTTAACATTTTTACATTCATCGTATTTTCCTTTGTAATACATTCCTTGAGATAAAAAGTATTATTATTATAGTTGTTGCTAATAAAGCAATAAATATACCGCTCTTAATAAAGTCTATTATTTCAGTGTGATAGTAAAAAAGAATAATACTTTAATTATAAAAGTGTAAAATAGTCTGACACTCTTATAATACTTTAATTATAAAAGTGTAAAATAGTCTGACACTCTTTCGTCCGCAACCAGCTCTATTTATTACATTTATTTAACAAAAACATTCCTGCCTAATCCCCTACATCAAACAACCTTATTAATGACATTGAATTAGCAAGGCAGACCTAACGTAGAACAACTCGCCCCATAAGAACCTAGAAAAGTAGTAAGTTAAGCCTGTTTTTCGTACTAGATAAAAGTGATACAATGTAAACTTATCATTACAACATAGGTTTTAATATGACAACAGCTAACAAAACACCTACCAGTAAATACATGGCTGGCGATATCAGGCATTTAATCAACCAAGCTATTCAAGATGAGTTAGCCAAGTTACCAGCGACACTTGCTGAAATTAAAGACCCTATTCAAAGGTTAAATTTTTTAACTAAATTTATGCCGTTTGTATGTGCGCCTATTAAGCAAGTTGGCGTGAGTACAGCACGTAGAGAAGTAGGCGAAGATAATATGTTTTCTCTTTAGTTTATGGAGTGAAAAGCAATGCCAAAAGGTCATCATTACGGTAGAACACAAACAAGGGCTTATACTTCCGAGTATCACCGTATAAATGCCAGTGTATTTAAGTCGTTACTTACTAAGCCAGTTGGTAGCTATTCAATCCATTGTGATCAACTTAGTGATGAGCATACAAAATTAAGCTTAAAAGAAAATAAAAATGGTATTCGTTATCTAACATTCACCATAAACGATAAGCCTCACACAATAGGGCTAAAACTCGATAATCGAAGCGCCAGCAATAAACTATACATTACTTGCCCATACTGCCAAAAACAACGCCAGAGCCTTTACGCGATCAAATACGCCTACGCTTGTCGACAATGTATCGGCCTACAATACGCCTGCCAAAGTGAACGCCCACCAGAAAGGCTTATGAGGCGCATTAGAAAGCTTAGAAAAGAGCTATGGGGTTATGATTGGCCTGAAGTGAATAATATGTTTGAACAAGTCGTTTACTGGCCTAAACCTAAATGGATGCGCTGGAAAACCTTTGAGCATAGGCGCAATAAGATAACTGAGTTAGAAAAACAATATTGGCCAATGGCAATCAATAAGATGAAAACATCATTTGGCAATAATTTCATGCCTGATTATTAAAATTAAAGAATAGATATTTAACGTCCGCGAGGTATGATAATTTATTTTAATTACAGTTTACTAAAGGGAATTAAATCTATGAAAAGAGTTATTTTAGCTTCAATTATAGCTGGGTTATTAAGTGGCTGTGCCTCAACTATCGGTTATAACTTTTCGGTGGGTAGTGAAGAAAGTGTTACTGAGGGAATTACTTATAATTATGATAAATTCGAAAAACATGGTTGGTTGACTACTGAAATGTATTTGTTGAGTAAACAGTCTCCAGCTATAACGATTAAATATCGTTCTTTGTATAAAAATGATAAACAGTCTTTCATCCAGCTTTATGGACGAATGGGAAGCGCTGATTGGTGCTTCCTTGATAGCGCATATGATGAGAATGGTAGAAAATATAACTTTCATAAAATAGATAGAGAAGTCAGCTCTGGAGGTGGAGTGATTGTTGTATTTGAGTACTTTTCTCTAGATCTGACTATTGAGCAATTAAAGAGGTTTGCTGATCAAAGTATCGAATTTAAAATATCAGGCGACCGTTGTAATGCGAAATTTACTCTAGATAAGAAAATATCTTCTGCTTTTTTGAATGCTATTACCAAAAAGGAGAACGGATAAACCTTAGCTTTATTACTCTATAGTATTTAATTTTTAGAGATTAGGATCATGAAGTTACTGCGAGGTATTGTCTGTTGAAATTTGTTAAGGTTTTTCTTGGGTCATAAATAGAAATCTTAAAGTGACTTTTTGTTTTAGTAACACCATTAGTAACACTGTTCTTGTTGATTTTGTTTTAAATTATTATTTATCAGTTACTTGGTTGTCTTATGCGACGCAGGGTCAAGGCACCATATTAATATTTTAGTAAAAAGCATTCTAGTAAAAAAATATTCTAGTAAAAAATCTAAAGCCTTAACATTTATATGTTGAGGTTTTTTTTTGGCTGAAATTTACCTTTGCTCTCTCTTGATGATTTTTTTTGATGCTGATGTTGATGTTATTGTGCCGGCAACTATTTTTTATCGGACATAAAAAATGCCCACTAATCAGCAGGCACTTTATTGAGTTCGTTTGCTCTGTTGGCAAAAAACCTATTTTTTCTGAGCCTGTTTACTGGCACTTTTAGTGGCTCGACGCTCGGCTATTACTTGTTTTATGTCGCCGCCAATATGTTCTTCACCTCGCGCTTTAGCAAGGTTGATTTGCTTTTCACGCTCCTGAAAACCACTTTTTTGCTCGTCAGTGTATTTATCATAACAACGTGGGCAACTGACGCCTTGAATATAATGCTCGCTGGTTTTTTCTGCTGCTGTGATTGGATAACGACAGGCAAAGCATTGGTCATATTGACCACGCTCTAAATCATGGTTAACGGCCACTCGGCTGTCAAATACAAAGCATTCGCCTTGCCACATGGTGTCTTGCTCAGGGACTTCTTCAAGGTATTTTAATACGCCACCTTCTAGATGGTAAACTTCTTCAAAGCCTTGCTCTTTTAGATAGGCGGTGGACTTTTCACAGCGTATACCGCCGGTGCAGAACATAGCGACTTTTTTGTGTTTATTTTTATCTAAATTTTTCGCGACATAATCAGGAAATTCACGAAAGCTTTCGGTGTTTGGGTTGATAGCATTTTTAAAGCTGCCAATTTCTACTTCGTAATCATTGCGGGTATCTATCAAGAGCATTTCGGGATCAGAAATAAGGGCATTCCAATCTTTGGGTTTAACATAAGTGCCAACGGTAAGTGTTGGATCTATACCTTCGATACCCATGGTGACAATTTCTTTTTTTAATTTAACTTTCGTGCGAGCAAAAGGATTGTCTTGATGAAACGAGCATTTAGATGAGACACCAGATAAACGACTGTCACTGTTAATAAAGGCGAGTACGGCGTCTATGCCAATTTGTGATCCAGCGATAGTGCCGTTGATACCTTCAAGCGCTAAAAGTAAGGTGCCTTTAACTGCATTGTCTTCCATCACTTGTAGCAAAGGTGGCTTAATAGTGTCGAAGTTCTCTAAGCGAACAAATTTATATAAGGCGCAAACGGTAATCTTATTCATATTTTATTGACCCATTGAGCGAGCCTGATAGTAAGTCAGGAGCTATAGATTGAATGTTAACCTACCACTAAGGCAGGCGTGCTAATTTAGCATATATTGATAAATCGGCAGCATTCTAGCAAATGTCGATTCTGGCGAATAGTGTTTAGATCATTTTTGTTAAAGACAAGTCAAGTGTGGCTGTAAACTTGGCCCTGCCACATATTGTTGACAGCTGTTTATCAAGTATATTTTCTTGGCATAGCCTTTATGACAACGCTTGTTATAATACGGCGCATTGCTATTTAATAACGTGTATTGTAAACACGTATTTTACCTATTTTTTTCTGGAGTTGTTTAGCCCATGTCTAACACCAATTTACTTAATGAAACGCACAACCCGGCTTTAACTAGCTGGGTAGAGTCTGCCAATGTAGAAAATTGTGACTTTCCAATACAAAATCTACCTTTTGCTAGTTTTAAACGAAAAGACAGTAAAGAAGACTGTCGAGCAGGTGTAGCCATTGGTGATCAGGTTATTGATTTAAAAGCGCTATTCGCTTTGGATATTTTTGCTGGCGACACACAATTAGCCTTGGAGCAATGTTGTCACATTCAGTTAAATGCTTTTATGGCGATGGGTAACCGTTTTTGGAGCGCTTTACGCCAAGCGTTATCACAAGCATTAACCCAGGGCTCAGCATTACAAACGAAATTAGCATCATGCTTAATCGCACAAACCGATGTTGAATTTGCTTTGCCATGTCAAATTGGTGATTACACTGATTTTTACACTTCGATTCATCATGCCACATCCGTTGGTAGCAAGTTCCGTCCTGATAATCCGTTATTACCCAATTATAAATGGGTTCCTATTGGTTACCATGGTCGTTCTTCGTCAATTGAGATCTCTGGTAGTAACTTTAAGCGTCCTAAAGGACAAACTAAGGCACCAACAGCAACAGAGCCTTCTTTTGGTCCATGTAAACGTTTAGATTATGAAATGGAAGTAGGTATATTTATTGGTAAGGGTAATGCTTTGGGTGAGCCTATTAGTATCGAAAATGCCGAAGATCATGTTTTTGGTATGTGTTTATTTAATGATTGGTCAGCACGAGATATTCAAGGTTGGGAATATCAGCCTTTAGGGCCATTTTTGTCAAAAAGCTTTGCATCAACAGTTTCTCCGTGGATTGTAACGTCAGAAGCGTTAGCACCTTACCGGTTAGCATGGACACGTGATGCAGCTGATCCTCAGCCTATGCCTTACTTAGAGTCAGAGCACAATCGAGATTTTGGTTCTTTAGATTTAAGTTTACAGGTATTAATTGAAACTGAGACCATGCGTAATGCCAAGCAAGCACCGGTGCAATTGTCGCAATCAAGTTTTAAAGATTCATATTGGACCGTGGCGCAGATGGTAGCGCACCATACGGTTAATGGTTGTAACCTGCGCTCAGGTGATATGTTTGGTAGCGGCACACAGTCGGGCCCTAAACCAGAAGAAGCAGGTTCAATGCTTGAATTATCGAATGCTGGCTCAGAGCCTATTCACTTGCCTAATGGTGAAACTCGTACTTTCTTAGAAGATGGCGATTGTGTCATTATGAAAGGTTGGTGTGAAAAAGTTGGGGCTGCGCGCATAGGTTTTGGTGCAGTAAGCGCTACTGTTTTAGCCGCTGATTAAACTATCCTACTATTGAACTATTAAAGCTCCTAAATTGGAGCTTTTTTTATGTTTGATTCACTATATTACTAGCCATTGAGCAGATTACTGACTTCCCTCCTAGCGACCAAAGTAAACAAAAAATTAATATTGATAACTTAACTTTAATGAGGCTTTTTACCTCACTAAATACCGACTTTAGAAAAAGTTCATTTTTTTTATGTTTTTTTTTATTGATTAAATATGCAGGTAACATTTAATTTATTACGAAAAGCTTCGCACGTGCTTCGTTTGCACATTTCAATTTAACACATAAGGGCTGTGGACTATAGCGTGACTGCTTATGCTAATGTGCTTTGCATAAAGCTTGACTATATTTTGCATATTAATTATTTTTATAGATTCAATGTTAAAGGTCAGTGAAAAAGACTACTTGTAAAATATTTCAAGCTGTTTTATAAAGCGGTAAGCCATTTTAATTGTCGACAACAATATGATTTTTTGTGATAAGCAAAACGGGTAAAAATAAAATTATAAAATAGATATTTATAAAATAAATAATTATTAAAAACATATTCAAATATATTAGGAAGAAAATAACATGTCTACAACATTTCGTACTGGTACTTTAGCTCTTGCCATTGGCTTAGCGTTAGGAACAGCACCTAGTTTTGCCGCAGGTTTTGCCGAAGAAGCCGCAAAAAAAGAAAGCATTGAACGTATTGCCGTCGTTGGTTCACGTTCAGCTCCGCGTTCAGTAGCTGAGTCTCCAGTGCCAATTGATATCATTGGTGGTGATGAGTTAGGTAAAAACGCCTCAAGTGATATGCTTGATATGTTAGTAGGCGCAATTCCTTCATTAAATGCCCGTGCACAACCTATTAGTGATGCTGCATCATTAATTCGTCCAGTAAATTTACGTGGTTTACCTTCTGATTCAACCTTAGTGCTTTTAAATGGTAAACGTCGTCACCGTGCCTCTGTTATTGCTTTCCAAGGTGGTGGCATTAATGATGGCGCACAAGGTCCTGATATTTCAGTTATCCCAAGTGTCGCTATAAAGCAAGTTGAAGTGCTTCGCGATGGTGCTGCTGCACAATACGGCTCTGATGCAATTGCTGGTGTAATGAACTTTGTACTTAAAGATGACGCAGATGGCGGTTCAATGTCTGTGAAACAAGGTTCATATTACGAAGGTGATGGTGATCAAACGATTATAGACGGTAATGTCGGTTTACCATTTACTAAAGATGGTTTTGTTAACTTAAGCTTTCAATTAAAAAATGCGGATGCAACTAGCCGAAGTGTACAACGTCCTGATGCAGCAAACATTGCAAGTCAAGGTAATGCTTCTATCCAGAATCCAGCGCAAATTTGGGGTAACCCAGAAGTTAAAGACGATATTACGTTTTTCGGTAATGTTGGCTTAGATCTTGGTAATGATAAAGAATTTTACACGTTTGGTAACTATTCTGAGCGTGATGTAACCGGTGGTTTTTATTACCGTAACCCACATAACCGTGGCAATGTTTTCTCGGTTGATGGCGGTGAAACCTTACTTGTAGGTGATGTTGGCGAATCAGAAGGTGCAGCGCGTACTTGTGCTGTCGTTAATATTCCAAAAAATAGTGATGGCTCTGACGGTAACGTTTTAGATAGCCTTGACTATCAAGCAATGGTAGCTGATCCAAATTGTTTCTCAATGAACCAAATTATGCCAGGTGGTTATACACCACAATTTGGTGGCAACATCACAGATACCTCATTAACTGTTGGTACTAAAGGCGAAATTAACGAAGGATTCTTAAAAGAGTGGTTTTTTGATGTTAGTGGCTCAGTAGGTCGCAGTGAATCTAAATTTAACTTAAAGAATACCTTAAATCCATCACTTGGTTTAGATACACCGTTAGATTTTGATACCGGTAGTTATATCCAAATGGAAAAAACTTTTAACTTTGATTTAGTGAAAGGTTTTGACATGGGTCTTGAAGAGCCAGTTAACGTTGCTATGGGTCTTGAGTGGCGAGAAGAAAGTTTTGAAATAGTTTCAGGCGGAAAAGCTTCATGGGAAGCGGGTGCTTATGCAGACCAAGGTTTTAACATTGGCTCACACGGTTTTAAAGGCTTTGGTCCTGAAACTCAAGGTCGTAACGACCGTCGCAACGTTGCCGCCTATATTGATGTTGAAGCCCAAGTAACAGAAGACTTTTTAGTTGGCGCAGCTGTTCGTCACGAAAGCTTTAATACTTTTGGTAGCACAACTAATTACAAATTAACTGCACAATTAAGACTTAACGATGAGATTTCACTACGTGGCTCTCATAGTACGGGTTTTAGAGCACCAACAGTGGGTCAAGCCAATGTGGTTAATACACAAACTTCATTAGTTGCTGGTGAGTTAATTCAAACTTTCCTTGCGCCGCCAACTAACCCATTGTCAAAATTTTATGGTGGTAAAGAGTTAACGCCAGAAGAGTCAAAAAGTTTTGCTTTTGGTGGTGTTTATCAATATGACGACTTCTTCTTTACCCTTGATTACTACAACATTGAAGTAACTGACCGTTTAGCACAGTCAAGTCAAATAAATGTATTAGCAGATGACTACACAGCGCTTGAAGCATTAGGTGTTGTTAACCCTGAGCTAATTTCAGCGGTTTCGTATTTTTCTAATGATTTTGACACTACCACACAAGGTGTTGATGTTGTTGCAAACTATACAATGGCATTAATGGGCGGCGATACCTTGTTATCATTAGCTTATAACTGGAATGAAACAACGGTTGATCAGTTTAATCCAGAGACGACTAATGAAGGTAAAGTTCATCGTTTAGAAGAAGGTATGCCTGATCATCGCGCTACCTTTACTGTTTCTCAATCTTGGGAAGATGTATCAGCTTTTGTGCGTGTAAACTACTTTGGTGAGTATTTTGCAACGCATGCTGATGATGCTTGTGCTGTGGGTTGTTGGAACGAAATTGCTGATTCAGCGGTTACTGTTGATGCAGAAGTAAGCTACTTCTTAAATGATAGTATTACCTTGTCAGCCGGTGCTAATAATATCTTTGATCAAGAAGCACAAAAGTTACCTGCTGAATCATACGGTCAGTTAGGTGCTGAATACTACGAAAGTGGACCTTTTGATTACAACGGTGGTTTCTACTACGTAAAAGCAACTTATAACTTTTAATGTAAAAGTTAATTAAGTCTAAAAAGCCATATCATTTGATATGGCTTTTTTATGTTCAGGCCTCTTTCATACCTTCTGTATTTTTAAAGATTACTGCTGCTCGACAAATTTTTCCGCATGACGCTGTTGACTTACCTCCTTGTTCGTCACTTAGGATCACTTAGTGGTTCAAACAAACAGGCATTGAGTGCGGTGGCTAACTCACCCCGTTTAGCGGTTAGTTACTTTTATTAGATAAGATGTTGTTTTATTTTGTTTTGTTTTATATAACTTTGTTGGTATTTATCTAATTCGGCAAGTCTTTGCTCTGCTATGGCTGATTTAATCTCAAGCCCTTTCAAACCCTGTTCAACAAAAGGCTTGGCTGTTACTCGGTTGAGCATTTTAAAGCCAGTGTAGAGAAATTCTTTTTGTTGGTATTCAGCTATTTCCAAGCCATAGCGCACAGTAAAATCTGCTTGGCAACAAAGTAAAAAATCATCAAACTCTTCTGGTTTGCGCCAAACATCTAATTGATTATATAGCTTTAAAATAGTACTAGCTTTTAATTGAAATACTTTATGTGCATATAGGTGAAACTGACAAACCTTTAGCGCCAAATTTTTGTGTGCTGTTGGCACTCTTAAACGCTTACAAACCGCCTCGATTAAAGCCACCCCAGCTATTTCATGATCAGCATCAGCAGCTATGTTATCTGGTGGGGTTAACGACTGACCTAGGTTATGGCAAACACTAGCAAACCTAACGGTCGTTTTTTCAGAGAGTAAAACCGCTTGTTTGAGTACCATCATAGTCTGTGATCCGGAGCAAATTTTTGCCTGCGATTTTGCTAGGTCTGGCGTGTCCCATAAATTATGTAAATCAGGCCAAAGCGATTTCAGGGCTTGGCATTGATATAACACTTGAAAAAACACTTCAGGGTGAGTGTCGGCTAAGCTGCGCTCCATTTCTTGCCATATTCGTTCAGCAGAAAGACTGGATAATTCACCACTTTCACTGAGTTTGGTCATTAAGGCTAATGTTTCTGGTGCTATGGTAAAACCATAATCGTGATACCTAGCGGCAAAACGAGCAACACGTAAAACCCGTAGAGGGTCTTCAATAAAAGCTGGGGAAACATGGCGTAATAGGCGATTATCTAAGTCTATTTGGCCGTTGTAAGGATCAATTATTTTACCACTTTCATCCATCGCCATAGCATTAATACTGAGATCTCTGCGCAGTAAGTCTTCCTCAAGCGTAACGCTTGCTGATGCATCGCAATTAAAGCCGGTATAGCCTTGGCCCGCTTTTTTTTCGGTGCGAGCTAAGGCGTATTCTTGTCTGCTTTGTGGGTGGATAAATACTGGAAAGTCTTTGCCGACTTGTAAAAAGCCAAGGTTGAGCATTTCTTGAACGCTAGAGCCGACCACAACATAGTCATTGTCAACAACAGGGCGTTTGAGGAGAGCATCGCGTACGGCGCCGCCGACTAAAAAAGTGTTTAGTTGCTGTGTTATATTTGCCATTGAGCGCTATAAACCTCTGAAAATGAGTAATGTATAGGAAATTATATTGCTTAACTTTAACATAATAGCGACTGACTTTTGACATATGATTGCGTTCAGGTTAATTTTGCAGGGTCAATTCATCAGTTAAGATTTCCTATGTATACAAGTTATTTTGGTTTAGAAGAAAAGCCATTTTCAATTGCCCCAAACCCTGATTATTTGTTTATGAGTGATCGTCACCGCGAAGCCCTTAATCACTTAACTTATGGCTTAGGTGATACCGGTGGGTTTGTCTTACTTACCGGTGAAGTCGGCACGGGGAAAACCACGCTGAGTCGGCATTTAATGGCAAACTTGCCAGAAAATACCCAAGCCGCTTTTATTCTTAATCCCACTTTATCTAGTCAAGAGTTGTTAGCGACCCTTTGTGATGAATTAAAAATTCGTTATCGAAAAACAGGCGCAACCTTAAAAACCCTCACCGATAAAATACAACAAAAGTTACTCAAAAATCATAGTGATGATCTTAATACCTTGTTGATTATTGATGAAGCGCAACATTTGCAACCTGAAGTATTAGAGCAGCTCAGGCTATTAACCAATTTAGAAACTAACACCAAAAAACTTTTACAAGTGATTTTGATTGGTCAACCTGAATTACAGCAGTTATTGCAGCGTCGAGATTTACGGCAATTAGCGCAAAGAATTACGGCGCGCTATCATTTATTACCCCTGAATAGGCAAGAAGTTGAGCAATATCTTAAACACCGCCTGTCTGTAGCAAAATGTTTTCGTAATATTTTTGATAAAAGTGCCATTAGCGCCATCCATAAAATTTGTCACGGTATTCCGCGTTTAATGAACTTGTTAGCCGAGCGATCTTTGATAAATGCTTATAATAGTAACAATGCCGTGGTTAACCGTAAAATTGTACTTCAAGCAGCTCATGATGCCTTAGGTGATGAATTTCAAGTAAAGCCTTGGTGGCAACGTTCGTCGGCAAAAGCTGGCGCCCTAGTGACTGCATTAGGCTTAGTTTTAGCGCTAGGCGTTTGGTGGGGAGCGTATCAACCTCAGGGGCTTTTTTTAGAGACTAAGGTAACTCGTGCGGCTATAAATCAGCCAGAACCTATGGCTGAGCAGAAACCGTTAGTTGATCGAGAAGCGCCAGCTGTTGTTACTACAGCATTAGCTCAAGCAGAGGGTGGTACGAGTCATGATATTAACAGCGGTACTCATAATGATACTAATCTGCTTGCCTTGGCGGTCGATCAAACGACTCAGGCTGAAGCAAGTAACACTAAGCTTGAAAATGAACTTGGGGTAGCGACGAGTAAAACGATTAGTCATCAGGCAGGGTTAACTGATGATAAAGGCGATACGCAACAATACATAGCGAGTGAAAGTAGGTTAGCCGACGCGCAAATTGCTGTGCCAACAAGCGTACAAAGGTCAGCGCTAAAGTCTAATAAAGTGACGGGTGAAAACTTTGTCGTTAAAGCTGAAGCTGGGGTGTCTGACGAGTTGTTGGCAAGTTTTCAATCGGCTATCGAGCACACCAAACAAAGTGACCCTGCTAGAGAAGATGTAGTAGCAGGCAGTAGCGAACTCATACCGCTGGCACAAATGCCAACTTGGGTGCAAGACGGGGTGCCTTCGCTGGCGTTTGAAATGCATCTTTATGCTAGTGATGGGCAAGGTTGGGTAAGGGTGAATGGCCGTGATCGTTATGAAGGCGATTATATTAGTCGCGAATTACTGCTTAATGAAATACTGCCACAACGGGTAGTACTGAGTTTTCGAGGGGAGAAATTCACTATGTCTGCGTTATCTACTTGGCATTAGAGTAAAAAATTAGCCGCAGTCTTATCAATAATAACTCAGGTTAACCATCAGCCTTCACAGCTGATGGTTGATCTTTTTACCTACTGCCAAGCTGGCATTTGGGCTTCGTAATTTTCTATCTTAGCAATTTTATTTAACGTCCAACCCACACTGTCAACTCCGTTTTCTAAACAGTATTTATGGAAAGGCGCAATAGTAAAATCATATTGTGCACTGGCTGTTTTAACCGTACTGGCGACTAAGTCAACGGTAAGCTGTTGTAGACCCTCTTTTGACTGTTGAAACAGCGTCGCTATAGCTTCTTCCGGTAATATCACAGGTAAAATACCAATATTGATACAGTTAGCATAGAAAATATCGGCAAAACTAGACGCGATAATAACTTGAAAACCATACTCTTGCAGCGCCCAAGGTGCATGCTCGCGACTTGAACCACAACCAAAGTTTTCACCAGCGAGTAAAATACTTGCCCCTTGATATTGTGGCTTATTAAGGACAAATTCAGGATTGTTTTCGTTACCTAGATTGTCTAGATAGCGACGGTCATGAAATAGGTGTTGGCCAAAACCTGTGCGAGTCGTTTTTTGTAAAAATTGTTTTGGAATTATTTGATCGGTATCAACATTCGCTGTGTCCAATGGCACAACTAAGCCATGATGTTGGTTAAATTTTTCCATGTTATGCTCCTTGAACTTGTGAGTTAATCGAGGTTAAGTCGACAAAGTGACCTGCAATGGCAGAAGCTGCCGCTAATTCAGGGCTGACTAAGTGGGTACGACTGCCGCGGCCTTGTCGGCCTTCAAAGTTTCGGTTGCTGGTAGAAGCACAGCGATCACCTTGTGTTAACACATCATCATTCATGCCTAAACACATTGAGCAACCCGGTAAGCGCCATTCAAAGCCGGCATCAATAAAAGTTTGTGCTAAGCCTTCAGCTTCGGCTTGTTCTTTAACTCGATAAGAGCCTGGTACAACGATAGCGTCAACCGTAGCTGAAACTTTTTTACCTTTGGCCACTGCAGCGGCAGCGCGTAAATCTTCAATTCTAGAGTTAGTGCATGAGCCAATAAATACTTTATTAATCGCAATATCGGTAATTTTAGTGCCGGCCGTTAAGCCCATATATTTTAATGCCGCAATGCATGATTCACGCTCAACGGGGTCAGTAAAATCATCAGGGGAAGGTACAACACTATCAACTTGTGTCACTTGTCCTGGCGTTGTTCCCCAAGTGACTTGGGTTTTAATCTCTTTGGCTTCCAGCGTTAAGTAACTATCAAACTTTGCTTCGCTGTCTGATTTTAGTTGCTGCCAATCTTCAACGGCTTGCTGCCATACCTCACCTTTTGGCGCGTAATCTTTGCCTTTTAAGTAGTCAAACGTTTTGGCATCGGGTGCGATAAGCCCTGCTTTGGCGCCAAATTCTACACTCATATTACACACTGTCATGCGCTCTTCCATGGTTAAGCGCTCAATGGCTTCACCACAATATTCAACTACATAACCGGTTGCACCCGCACTACCTGTTTTACCAATAATGGCTAAAATAATGTCTTTAGCACTTATGCCTGGGGCCACTTGACCTTTAACTTCAATTCTCATGGTTTTAGCTTTGGTTTGGCGTAAGGTTTGGGTGGCGAATACGTGCTCAACCTCAGAGGTACCAATGCCAAATGCTAAGGCACCAAAAGCACCGTGTGTTGAGGTATGTGAATCGCCACAAACAATAACTGTGCCAGGTAAAGTTAAGCCTAGTTCTGGCCCAATAACATGCACAACACCTTGGTTTTTATGGCCCATGCCGAACAATTCTATGCCAAATTCTTTACAGTTTTTTTCTAGTGTTCTCAGTTGATTTGCAGCGCCTTCACCGGCAGCGTTAATTTCAATAGAGCGCGTTGAAATATTATGATCCATAGTCGCAATTGTGCGCTCAGGGTGGCGCAGTACACGATTATGAAATTTTAAATTAGCAAAAGCTTGTGGCGAGGTAACTTCGTGGATCAAATGGCGGTCCACAAAGATCAAGGGTGTTTCATCCGCTTTTTCTTCAATGATATGACTTTGCCATAATTTTTCGTATAAAGTGGTTGCCATGCTATTTTGCTCCTGAAGTTTTTGGGTTGTTGACGATATATTGACAGATAATATCGCCCATTTCGTTAGTCGATTTAGCGTTATGGCGTTGCTCGGCACTTAATAAATCGCCGGTAAAGTTACCGGCATTGAGTGCCTTTGCCACGGCAGTTTCAATCGCGGTAGCGGCTTCTGCCTGATTTAAGCTATGACGCAACATTAATGCCGCTGAAAGAATTTGCGCAATAGGATTAGCAATGCCTTTGCCCGCGATATCTGGCGCTGTGCCACCAGCGGGCTCATACATACCAAAGCCTTGTTCGTTTAAGCTGGCTGAAGGTAATAGTCCCATAGAGCCGGTGATCATGGCGCAGATGTCAGATAAAATATCGCCAAATAAGTTAGAACATAACATGACGTCAAACTGTGCAGGGTTACGTACCAATTGCATAGCAGCGTTATCAACATACATGTGTTCAACTTCGACACTAGGATAGTCTTTTGCTACTTCAATCACGACTTCTCGCCACAATTGAGACGATGCTAGTACATTGGCCTTATCGATAGATATAACCTTGTTACGACGCTTCTGGGCCGCTTGAAAAGCAAGGTGTGCGATGCGACTGATTTCTTTTCGAGAATAAATCATAGTATCAAAGGCGGCTTCATCTTCTTGGCCTTGATTTTTTCGACCTTTAGGTTCGCCAAAATAGATACCACCAGTTAATTCTCGTATCACTAAAATATTAAAACCCGCTTGTGAAATATCAGCGCGTAAAGGGGAAAGGTGTGACATAGCGCTTTGCAGCTGTGCAGGGCGCATGTTACAAAATAGCCCAAAATGACCTCGTAAACCCAGCAAAGATGCTCTTTCTGGTTGTTCAGTGGGGGGTAAATCACTCCACTTAGGGCCGCCAACCGAGCCAAATAAAATGGCATCAGCTTGTTCACAGCCCTTAACCGTACTCTCTGGTAGTGCTTGGCCATGGTTGTCGATAGCGCAGCCACCGACATCATAATGCTGAGTACTTATTTTAAAATTATACTGTTGGGCAACTGTTGCTAAAACTTTTTCTGCTTGGGCCATCACTTCTGGGCCAATACCGTCACCGGCTAATATTGCAATCTTCGACATAGTGTTTTTAAACCTATAAATATAATAAATATAATAAATATAATAAATAAATAAATGAATCTACTGTTCAACTAAACTTGGCGTTGGCCATCAATAGCGGCTTCTTTTTTGAACTCAGATTTTAGCTCAGTTTTCAGCTCGGCAACGGTAATAGCACGATGAATACCATTAAGAGCATTGACCAAGGCATAACCTGATGCTTTGATAATATCGGTATCTAAGCCGTAGCCATGGAAATTTCTCCCTTGCCACGACACCACAATGTCAGCCTTACCTAAACCGTCTTCACCTTCACCTTTATTCGAAATTTTGTAGTCGCTAACTTCAAAGTCCATATCAATAGCTTTTTTAATGGCAAGGTACAGCGCATCAACAGGGCCATTGCCCGTTGCGGAAACAATTTTGTTTTCATCACCGATGGCAAGCTTGATACTCGAGGTAGCAAATTCGCTACCACCACTTTGCACATTTACGGTTTGTAAGCGATAAAAGTCTTGCTGGTCTTGTTGCTGAATATTAAAAAGTAAAGCTTCTAAGTCATCATCAAAGACTTGGCCTTTTTTGTCGGCTAAGGCTAAAAAGTCAGCATAAAGTGTTTCTATTTCATAATCAGACTCTTGATAACCTAAGCTTTCCATACGATGCTTAATCACATGTCGGCCGCTACGCGAGGTTAAGTTCAACTTGGTTTTGCTGATACCGACACTTTCAGGGGTCATAATTTCATAGGTGTTGCTGGCTTTTAACATGCCGTCTTGGTGGATACCTGATGAATGGCTAAAAGCATTGCCGCCAACAATCGCCTTATTTAGTTGTACTGGCATATTACAAAGCTGGCTGACTAACTTAGAGGTGCGGGCTATTTCTTGATGATTAATACGGGTATGCACGCCTAACAATTCTTGGCGGGTTTTCATGATCATCGCGACTTCTTCAAGTGAGCAATTACCTGCACGTTCACCAATGCCGTTAATGGTACATTCAATTTGTCTTGCACCCGCTTGCACGGCTGACATTGAGTTAGCTACGGCTAAGCCTAAATCATTATGACAATGCACAGAGATAACCGCTTGATCAATATTAGGTACACGATTAAATAAGGTTTCTATAATACCGCCAAATTCGTTAGGTAAAGTGTAACCTACGGTATCAGGAATGTTGACTGTGGTAGCGCCGGCTATAATCGCTTGTTCCACCATACGGCATAAGTTGTCAATCGGAGTTCTGCCTGCATCTTCACAAGAGAACTCGACATCATCGGTAAATCGACGGGCATATTTGATGGCGTGTATCGCCATTGCTTGGACATCCGAAAAGCTTTTTTTCAATTTCTGTTGCACATGGACATCAGAAGTAGAAATGAAGGTATGAATACGAAATTGATCGGCTGGTTTCAAAGCCTCGGCACAAGCTTTAATATCTGCTTCTACTGCACGAGCTAGGGCACATACTCGAGAGTTTTTTACACTGCGCGCTATCTCTTGCACTGATTTAAAATCACCCGGTGAAGAAATGGGAAAACCCACCTCCATAATGTCGACACCTAAGCGCTCAATTGCATGTGCTATTTGTAATTTCTCATGTACTGATAAGCTGGCGTTTAATGCTTGCTCACCATCACGTAATGTGGTGTCAAAAATAATAACGTTATCGTTAGAAATGCCCATGTATGTTCCTGATTTTTTTTGTGAAAATTTACGCTAAATTACGAGCATAAAAAAACCCGCGCTTATTAGCGCGGGTTTAGTGTTTTATTATGTTATCTACTTATTATTTAAAGCAATAAAACCTATCCGCGCATGGATAATGCGAGGAGGAGGTTAATTCGAATCATGTTAGTAAAGTTTTTCATCGATGCTTTTGCTTAATTTTATAGTTTAATAACTAATTAGTGTCTTATTAATAGCGCACTTTCTATCAAGCTGTCAACGTTAACTTTAAAACATTTTATTAAGCTTTTGGGGCTTTAGTTATAGAAAATTTCGCGTGCTCTCTAAAGCTTGGCAATAATCTTCATCAACTTACTATTTTTCCATGATATTATTAGAAAAACCTCACTAAAATTGTTTAATTAGTGTCTTCGTCAGAACAACTTAAAGCGGATGCAAAAAGCAATAATGATTAAGTCTATATTAAAGATGCTAGTAATATGAGTTCTAAAAAATATTTGTTTTATATAAGTCAAAATTATAGTTTCGCCATTTTAAGGCCGATACAAACACAAGCCTTAATTCGAGGAGATCAGGTTGCTTGGTTTGTCGAGGGGACCGCCGTTGATAAAACGCTTTTTAATGATGATGAAGGCCAATTAGCCGATGTCAGTGCAATATTTGCTTATAACCCTGATGCGGTATTATACCCAGCTAATAATGCGCCAACGTTTCTACCGGGCATTAATGTGGCTATTTTTCATGGTTTTGATGCTGGTAAATTAGATAAAAAGGGCAATAATGACCATTACAAAGATAGGCATTGTTTTGAGCTTTATTGCACGCAAGGACCTGAATCAACAAGACGTTTTTTAGCACTACAAGGGGCACCGAAAAAATTTAATGTCATTGAAACGGGCTGGAGTGCTCTAGATCGTTTGTTTAAGCCAGATACTGGGGCAGAGAAAAAATCCTCTTTATTCGAGGGAAATACAACGCGTGACACATCCAAATTACCTAATCACGAAAAGCCGACAATATTATTTTGCTCAACATTCTCAAAGCGCTTATGTGCTGCGCCACACTTATTACCGATAATAAAGCAGCTCAGTGAGTCGGGGCGTTGGCGTTGGTTGGTGCAGTTTCACCCTAAAATGTCAAAAAATATTGTCGATAGCTTCAAAGAAATAGAAAGTGAATATCTAACGTTTGTTGAGACTAGCGATGTTATACCCTTGTTGAAGCAAGCGGATATCATGGTCTGTGACACATCATCGGTAATGCTAATGTTTTTATTACAGCATAAACCTGTGGTTACCTTTAAAAACATTGACCCTAAGGGCCATTTATTTGACATTCAAAATCCAGATGAGCTTGAACAAGCTATAGAGTACGCATTGACTCGACCAAAAGAGTTAATGGATAATATTCAAGGTTTTATTAATGAGGTACATCCTTATCATGATGGACTTTCTGCTCAGCGAGTTTTAACCGCGATCGATAAAACCATAGAAGACAGCGTAAATTTAGCTGCTCATCCAAGTGATTTTATCCGTCAGTTTAAAATGCGAAAAAAACTTAATTATTGGCGCTTTTAGTTTTTAGGTAAATTTAATTTATTACTAGGTCGTTGAAAGGGCGTTTTTATTTTCGATTAATTCCATGGCTGTTTTAGCAATAAGCTTTGGTGATATATCTAATATTTGGTCATCATCATTAATATAGTTGCCAGCATTATTTATCACGGTAACTTGCTTACCTTTGGGGCACACGTTGCTAAATGGACTTGTGCCTTTACTTTGTAATGCAATGGTTGTGGTTTTTGTTGCTGCCGCGACGTGTAACGGCCCTGAATCCACGGTAATAAGAAGATCTAAATCAGCAATAGTATCAATAAGTTGAACTATAGTCGTTTTTCCTGCCAAAGAATGGATGTTTACTGTGCCCTTTTCTTGGCACAAGCTTACTACCTGTTCAGCTTCAACTGTTTCTTCTGGTGCACCTAACATATAAAACGATGTTGGCTTTTGGAGCTGCTGATTCAATAAACTGATCACTTCAGCAGCGTGTCTTACGGGGTAATGCCGGCTTAATTTGGCTTTATTTACTATACAAAAACCAATTTTAGTTTTATGCATATCGGCTAAAACACTTTGCGTTTTATCATAGAATAATTCCACTTCAGGTAGATTTTTATGACTATTATCACACAGTGCATTGGTAATATAAGCATAGCGATTAATATAATGGCGACGTATGTCGAGATGCAAAGCCTTTGTTAGTAATGGCTTACGCATCTCCTTATTGTATCCAATAAGGTTTTTCACGCCACTTATTCTAGCGAGCACAGCATCGATTAACGTATTAGTCATTAATATGCCAGCGTCAAAGGTTTCATTTTTTAAAGACTTAATAAGGGCAATAATCCCTTGAACTTTATTTTTAGGTCTTTCATCAATGATCAGTTGAAATTTTTCATCTCTATTAAAAGCTTGGGCTGGAATTGACCTGATAACTAGGGTGATTTTTGCCTTTGGATAGCTAGTTTCAAGCAGTTTAAGTGCAGGTGTACAGTTGATACAATCACCTAAAAATCTAGGCATAAAAACAACAATATGATTGAAAGGTTTAATAATATATTCCATATCACTTTCTGCTGAAGTTAATTCAAAATTACCAACGAATTTTGAAACTAGTACGTAAAAATTGACCGCCTATAGCATCTTCACCTAAGGTTAACTTAGCTTCTAAAAAAGCACTTTTCATGGCTTTTGCTATTGATAGTTCAACTTCGTGAGAGCGTTGATATTGCTCAATAGTTGATGAGTCAAACTCTGCTGAACGATATAACATTGAAAGCTGGTAGCCGCCAACATTCTGCCAATCGAATCTCATACTCATTGCACTACCAGCAGCTTTATCGTCCGTTGCTTTCAAGTTACCCCACCAATGGCCCATTTGAACTTTGTCGTTTGAGTAACCCTCGCCATATATATGATGCACATACCATCGACGATGAAATTTACTATATTCAAAATTTATTGAGGTATTAGTGGTTAAATATGGAACAAATATACCAAAATTTTGTGCGATATTACCCAGTTGGTAATTTTTATGGTCTTTGGTGTCTTCACCTGCATACTCCCAGGTTAAGCTTAAAGGCAAGTTAAATGGCGCTATATCGAACTTGTTGCTAATAGAAGCTTGTTGGTTGCCAAATTCTTTAGAGCAATCTTGTAACTCGGTGCCGCTGCCACCGCAATTATCACTGTTTACCGGATCAGTTATGCCATTCCAGACGTCTTTTATCGATATGTCACCATCGTCTCCGGCAAACATCAAGGTTCGATTAAAACCTATGGTCCACCAATCAAGTGGTTGAAAACTAAGGTGTAAAGACATAAGTGCTGGTTTACCTGAAACGGGTGCTTTTTCGCGATCAAATTGGATACCGTTTTGTCTTTCTAATACACCGACAGACATCTCATATTTAATATGCCAATCTGTTAATAGTTCAGGGTTACTAATAGTCACATTAAGCGCTGGCTTAGCTTGAGTCGATAAGAGTAATGCACCTTCTTGCGTCGGTGATAACCAGTGTTCTCGATAGCCAATATCAACTTGCAAGACATCCCAGCCAAAGGAAATATAGCTATTGTTTGGAATTACTTCACCGTTATAAAATGTGCCACCCGCATTTAAAATAAGGTGCTCATTGACTTGCCAAAAGCTGCTTGTTGATATTTTGAAATAATCGTCAATATCAAGACCTCGCTGATTGGCCATTAAAAAATCATCTTTAAATGAGTGACTAATCTCTGCTGAAAAATGAGTAACAGCTTTGGTTTTTTTATAACGTTTTATATAAGCATTTAGCCTTTGATATAAAGTAGGATGGCTACTTTTAATCTTAGCTAAGTATTTATAGATTGTTGCCGCATGATATGGGCGTGTTAAAATTGGTAATTTGGCTATGGTAGCGAGTTTTTCAAGCTCTAATTCAAGTAGAGGATCGGTTTTTAAAGGTAAATAGGGGGAAACGCCATTTGCCTGAGTGGTCAATGATATCAGACAAATATTGATGACAAATATATAAAGCAAAGTTTTCAAAAATGTTATTCCAGTGTTCTTTAATTTTATTGGTTTTTCAAGCAAACCATAATAAAATGGGCTTAGTTAGCCCCAGTTTTCCATGCCTGATTTACGCTTTGAAAATAAACGCGGTAAGATCAAACCAAATAATAAACCAATACTTAATACGATTGCGCCATTAAAAAACCATTGTTTTTTAATGCTAGTATCTTGATTTTTTAATTGTGATTTAGTTGCTGTTAAATCCATATTGAGTGCTGAAATACTGTTTTGTAGGTCACTACGCTCAGATTTTAACGCGTCAATTTCACTTATTGCTTCGTTGAGTTGCTGAGTAACATCACTTTTACCTGATTGAAAAGTCGCTAATTTTTCATTGAGATCAGCAATAACATAACGCATGCCTGGTTTTGTTGAGACAAGTTTGCTTTCAATCCAGCCAGTACGGTCATTATCGCTAATGATCTCGCTGTAATCATTAGCCGACTGACCGGTTAATTGTATTTTTTCACCCGCGTTTACCGTACCTTGTATACGGTAATTTTTACCTGCGCCTGAGTGCATATAAACAATTAAATCTTCAGAGATATAACCGGTAGTGGTTGAATTAGTAGACTCTTCAGCAAAAGAGAATAAGGAAGTAAAAAATAATAGTGCAACGAATTTTTGTTTTATGTTTATCATGAAATAACCAATAGCGCCATTTAAACAGAGAATGGCAAAGATAGTAGGACTTTGCAGGAATGATAGCAAGTGGAGTCGCTTAGATTCCTAAGATTTTTGATATAAATTATTAATCATGTAAGATTGACACTACTATTGGCTGTAATTGTACAAAAAATATCACTGCTGCAGTTAATAGGCTTGATTTATAACTAATATTGGAAAAGTATGACAACCGAAATAGAGCTTAAATATTTAGTTTTAGGCAATGACACAGTAGAAAAAATCACCCAAACACTTAATCGTGAAAATATTCACTTCAGCTATCAAGAAAAGCAACTCGCTAATTGCTATTTCGATACCCCAGAGTTGAATTTGCGACAACATGATATGGGCTTGAGAGTTCGCCGAAGCAATAGTCATATTGAGCAAACAATCAAAACCGCTGGGCAGGTGGTCGGTGGTTTACATAGTCGCCCTGAATATAACGTTGATATTGAAGGTGAACTGCCGATATTAAGGCTTTTTCCAGATGAAATTTGGCAACCGAGCCAATCGGTTGAAAATATTCAACATGATTTAGTTGCCTTATTCAATACTGACTTTAAACGTTGTACCTGGTTAATCACAGATGCCAGTGGCAATAGGGTTGAGCTGGCTTATGATCAAGGCGAAGTGGCCAGTGCTGAGAATAAAGAGCGCATTCACGAGCTTGAATTTGAGTTGGTTCAGGGAGATAAATCTGCACTATTTACTTTAGCCTCATTGCTTTTTAAAGCGCTAGCACTGCGCCCAGGCTTGAAAAGTAAAGCGGCACGAGGTTATGCGCTTTGGCGAACCGAGCCAGTAGTAGCAGCTACCCCACAACAAAGTTTTATTTGCCACAAAGGTAGTGATTCAATTGCTAACGCCTTTACCGACGGACTGAGTTATGGGCTTACCCGCCTGCAAAATAGTATTGAGGCTTATTTAGCCACGCCAACCTTGCATGAATTAGTGGCAGTAAAAGCAAACTTAGCGCTTATTCGTCATGGTTTTTGGTTATTCGCAGACTATTTATCGCCGGATGAGTTACTGATCAGAGATGAATTAAGTCATTTTGTGCATTTACTTACTTGGGTTGATAACGCGATACATTTGCAAGAACTGACCAATAAAACCGGTAATTACCGCAAAAAACTTGATTTTAGCAAGCTACTAATCGAACAACTTCAAATAGAAAAACGTCGTTTTCCTGATAGTGATGATATTAGCCAGCTGTTACATAGTAGTCGTTTTAATCAACTGCAACTGTCGATATTACAAGGTTATTTAGCGCGTAGTGAGCAAACCGCTATGGCGAGTGAAGTCGGTGATGATACGCTGATTAAATTTGCTCAAGATAAAATTCAATTGAGCTTAAGTGAAATTAGTGCACAGATGAAGAACATGGCGAGTTCAGACTGTCAGCAATATATTGCACAAAGCAAACTATTGTATCGCAGCTCATTAACCGGTACTTGGCTTGCCGGACTATTTGATAATGATTTACGAGATAAGTTTCGCCGGCCATGGCTAGACTTACAACAAGGTATCAGCGAGTTACAGTCACTGTGGATTATTCAGCTGCAATTAGAAAAACTCTCTGAGCCGCCAAAAAAACTGGTACAGTGGCAGCAGAGTAAAGTACAAGGCTTGTTATTGGCATTAGACAATACTAAAGCTATTGCTATTGAAATGGAGCCGTATTGGCTTGAGTAGCACTAACAGTCAGAATTTATCATTAGGTGTTTAATGCTTATTAATCGCGGAGCAATAACTGAGAGATAAACAATAACTGAGTGATAAACTCAATAACAGCCAAACAATAGCTTAGTAATCCACTAGGCTATTTTTTTAATATTAAAATCAGTAGAGTAAACACTGTTATTTTTATTAATAAAGCTTTTAGGCAGGCTTATGGTCAAGATTTTAAGCACGCACTGAGCTTAGCCTTGTAAGTTCAATGAGCCGTAAGGTCAAGGGTTTAGGCGTTTACGCTGAAGTATTCTTAGCTTGGTTACGCTGTTGTGCTAGTGCTTGTAGCTGTTTTGATTGTTGATGCAAACTATGTCGCACTAAGGCTTCTTGATCTTCTTCACGAATATGATGAAAAATCACCTTGTATTGGCTTTCGTGGTCAACTATTTCACTACTGACAATTTCGCCAACACAATAAAGCGCGGTGTTTTCATCAGCAAAAAATAACTTTAATTCAAGAAAGTCACCCGTGTTAAAGAGGTTAGGTGCCGTGGTTTTAAAAATAATGCCACCACCACCAAAGTTAATAGCTTGAAATCTTGTGCTTGCATCATTTTGTTGACTAAGAATGTAACCTACCAGTAGGTCCATTTTTTTTGCTTGATGATTAAGGTAATCCATTAAATGACTAGCAACCCCAGTCACTGCTTGTAGCGAGCGTAGGGCATTTTTATCGACGGTATTGACTTCTGCCGCTATTTTAAAAGGTGCTGGCATGTTTTCAATAAACTGCTGATAATTTGGCAATTGCGCTAAGTCGATAACACTAGCGTTGATGGTAAAAGTATAGTTTATGGAAAAAAACTCATCAAATTGAGCGATTTTTGTCTGATGGTCAGCGGTTGTCATAAATAAATCACCTTATAATTTGCTCAAGTAGTCTCATTCATTATCTCAATGGCTAGCTATATCTATTGAGATAAATAAACGATTATTCTAAAGTGGACTAAATATTTGCGTTAGTTTTAATCCCAATAATCAACTAATACTCAATTAAGCGCCTTGCTCTTGACTATTTAGTCTCACTTGTCATTGCTCACTGACTTAATTTAATGGCTATTGTGCGTACTAGCAAGAAACACGTTAACGGCACATTCACACATTTCATCAATCTGGCTATCTTGTGCGTATATACCGTCAATAACCAAACGCGCGATACCGTGCAAAGTAGCCCAAGTTACTTGCGCCAACCTTAAGCTATTTTCCTCTTTGATAATAATGCCTTGTTCTTGCCATAACTTGGTCATTTCAACTTGGTAGTTAAAAGTTGCATAGGCAATTTTCTTTAACGCTTCAGTGCTATTATTTTCTTTCCAAATAACCCGGCCAAACATCAGTTCGTATAACGAGGGGTTACTGGTGGCAAAGCCGATATAAGCATGAACAAAATGACGATATTTCTCTTCATTAGACAGTTTTTCTTCAGAAAAAATTTCACTCACACGCTGATGCCATTGTGCAAAACCTTGCTCAGCAATCGCACATAACAAATCATTTTTATCGGTAAAGTGATGATAGGCCGCGGTGCGCGAAACACCAATGCGCTCTGCGAGTTTACGTAACGACAAACCTTCAATGCCGGCCTCTGTCACCATTTCTGTTGCGGTAATCACTAACGACTTACGCAAATCGCCATGGTGATATTTTGTTTTGGTTGCCATTAGTTAAGCTGCTTAGTGTTATTACTGATAATCAAAGGACTTTTCTCGATGGAAATACCACATTAGCAAATATTAATCCGGCCACTAATGACATGAAAATTAGAAAGGTTTGTGAGCCGATGTCAGTGGCATTTAGCATAGTTTGCCCCGATACTGCGTTACTTAAACCAATATACACTTTACTTCCTGGTACCAATACCACCAAGCCCATTAATTTAACAATACTTGAGGGAAGATTCATAATGCGTGAAAAAATACTACTGTATATACCTAAAGCAAAGGCACCCACAAAGGCACCCAGGGCAACCCCTAAATATTCAGCGCCAATGATACTGGCACCAAAAGCAATGTAACCTGAAATAATCCCCCAAGGTGCATCTTTTTTGCGGCACTTAAATAAAATAACTAAGCTAATTGATAAGGTGGTCACTGCGGCCCATGAGGTCCAATCTGGCGTGTTAGGTGGCTGAATAAAAGCGACTTCACCCCACATCATTTTTCCCAGAGCGATACCTAAAACACCACCAAAGTAAATCTTAAATAAGATCATCAAGGCATCCATTAGCCTTGCGGTACCCGAGATCAAATTTCGTGCGGCAAGCTCAGATAAAGCTAAGTTTAACGACAAGCCTGGAATAAACGCGATAATACTGGATAAAACCACGAAGGGGATATTAATGCTGGGATCTATTAAGGCAATAGCCGTGGCTAAAATAGCGGTTGTCATCGCGGCAATGGGCTCTAACATATCGGTGACACGGCGCGAGTATTCTGCCCCAAAGGCAAATAAGCAAACCACAAAACCCAACAAGGTGGACCAAAAAACGTCATTCCAACTGGTGTGCATTAGCATGGCAAAAGCACCACTTGAAGCGCCAAAAGCTAGAAAGGTTAAAAGTCGACCATAAGGATTAGGTTTGTTGGCAATTTCGTCTAATCGTTCAATGGCTTCTGATAGTGTTCGTTGACCCGAGGTAAGTTCGTCAACCAATTCGTCGGCACGAGCCAATGAACCTAAATCAAGTTCGCCCGGCGCAACACGCAAAATATGATTGTAGTCTTGGTTTTCGTCATCTTCAGATAAAACAAAGGTTAACGATGTTGGGCTAATCACAAAAGAGCCATAAACATTTAAGCTTTTTGATACATCAGCTAAATGTGCCTCCAATCGATAAGCGGGAGTACCGAATTTATGTAAAGCTTTACCTAAACGAATTATAAATCGACGCTTATCGGTAAAACTATCAGTGTTTGCCATGGGAATTTCGTTAATATTAAAAATAATTTTCTATGGTAAATGATTAATTTTAAAATGAAAGCAGATATGTCAGATCTTAATAAATTTGTTATTTAAAAGAACATATACATTGTTTAGGAAAGTTTGCAGATAGGTTTAGGAAAGTTTGCAGATAGTACAAATCTCGGTATGATATCTGAGCTTGCGAGATTGTTTTTTCTTGAAAATTCAACTGCGCTAGTAAAATCTCGCTATTAAGGTAACAAGTGACATGACTTTATTGATTATTTTATTTTGTGTATTTTCGGCGGTTGCCTTGATGGTGATTTTAGGACAACGTTTTGGCAAGCCAATGGTAGTAGAGCAGCAGCAAAAATACGCTAAAATACTCTGGATAGTGGTATTTATTGCCATTATTGCTGCGATTATTCGTCAGATGTTGTAAGACTGCGTTTTTTGCAGAGTTTTTTGCACAGTATTGACATTTTTATCAATACTATTTATCAACAGGATTAAAAGTATCCTCTAGTAAAAGTACCATTTAACTTTTTTTGCTTGGCTCGATAGCGAACTTGTTTTGATTTAGTACCTCGCCAGCGCTATTGTAGTTACGTTCGTAAACGTCAATATCACCGGTTTTTGCTTGCAAAATTATGGCTGTCGAACGTGTGCCATAGTCAGGCGATATGATAAAAATACTACTGAGTAGCGACTCCAATTCTGCACTTATGCCGGTAACCGGTAAGTGTTGCGCTTGCGCCAGTTCTTGGTTCATCATCACAGAGAATAATGCGGCAACATTGACCTTATCAGTGGTAATTAAACCTTCCAAGGTATTTAGCCCTAAGGCCATTTTGGGCCAAATATCATCTAATGCACCATTACAGACGCTATGAAAGCCAGGCTGAAGGCTGACAAAGTTTTTATTAACACTATCAAATGCCTGCAAATTATTTAACGGACCAAAGACAAGATTAAAGTCGTTGTATTTATCGGACACTTGCGATAAATGTTGCTGAGTTTTAAAGTCTGGGTCTTGCAATGCTTGCACCACTAAATCACCACGAGAGCGTTTTTTCGCATCAAAACTTGTCGGTCGACGAAAGTTAGTTAAGGCTGAAAAGTCGCCTTCAGGGCTTAGGCCAAGCCAAGTCCCTTGTGCCTGTAAATCTTTACCCGCTAATATCTTTTGCTCCGGCCACCAGTGCATGTTTTGTGTTGGGCGTTGATGAAGTTCATCACGATTAGCACAGATAATAACCGGGTAGTCAGGATGTTGTTCAATAGCGATAAATAAGATACACATAAAAAGGTTTTTTCCAAAATAGGGTGTATAAATGGTGCTAATACCAATTTCATTAATTAGGTGGTCTACTTTGTACGCAGGAAAAATGGCCAAATATAAGGCATTTATTTTAATAACTAGTTGTTCTAATTATTAAATAAATAACGCAGTAGTGGGTTATTTTAACCAGTAAAAATGATCAGATAATTAGTGAGATTG